>JBLNCV010000192.1:0-3616 GCA_050260975.1 Syntrophothermus sp.
GCCGACGGGTTTGTGGGTTTTGTGGGCCAGAAGGATCGCGCCGGCAACATCACCCGCGCCGAGGCGGCGACCGCTCTTGCCCGCGCGCTCAAGCTGGGCGACCAGAACGACAGGCTGGGCACCGACTGGAACCCCTCTTACGCCGATGTCCCAACCTCCCACAAGGCATTCAAATATGTGGAGATCGGCAAACGGCTGGGGATCATTCCGCCCATCTATACCGATACTTTCAAGCCAGATAAAGCCGCCACCAGAGCCGATGTGGCTTACATGGTGAAGGCGGCCATGGATTTGCAGGTCACCACGGGGACCATCGCGTCGGTCAACGTACAGGAAAACAGCTTCACCATCAAGCCCGTAGCCGGGCCGGAGCAGATGTTCATGGTTCCCGCCGACGCCGCCCTGTTCAGGAACAGTTCTCCCGCCAGGGTGGAGAATCTGCTGCAGGGCGACGCGGTGCAGATCGTCACCGACATCTACGGCAGCCCCAAGTTCGTGAAGGCTGTCGGCACCCTGACCAGAGCGGATGTTTCCACCAAGGTGAGCCAGCTTACCAAGGGCGCATTGACCCCTGACCAGGTGCAGGCCGCCATGTCCGGAAACTGGAAAGGGGTGGCCGGAACCATGAAGTTTTCGCTTTACAACCGCCTGGTGAACATGGGCGTCACCCCCATCGAGGCCGAGGCCATCGTGTCGCAGGACTGGAACGGCGTGAAAGGGGTGGCAAGAGAGAGGCTTGCTCAGGCCCTCTCCCAGCAACTAGGCGTGGCGCCGGAAATCGCCATCGCCCTCATGAATCGCGACTGGAAACAGCTCGAGGACATGGCCCAGATTCAACTGGCGCAGCAACTCCTGAGTAAACTCTCGTTCTGAACTCGTTACTCGTTCTGAAAGGGAGCGGTTGCGACCGCTCCCTTTTCATTGGACATTCATAGCTACACCTCTTCCCATTGAAGCTCGACCTCTAACTCCAGGTCTTTTACCTCGTAAAATGGGACATAAAAAGTGTTATCGATTAAAGTAACAGACACCGGGGATCCCGCAAAAAGGACCTGCTCCCTCTCCGAATCCCACCCGATTTCAACGCCGAGGCGATCCGCGAGCCCAAAGATCGGGAGATAAAGCATGCCCTTTCTCCAAAAGCCATTGATCCCCAACGGCTCGCCGTTTGCATAGATAACCGGCATCAGGAGTCTCACTCTCCCCGCTCGCTGGTCGTAGGTGGAATGCACGCCGAAGCTCTTTTCAATCTCTTCCAGAGGCGCGGCCATCCTGCCGCCGGCCGCAACCTCTTCCAGTCTTCCGCCGTCGGGAAAAGCCGTCTGCTGCCTCCCATACCGGGCAGCCTTTCTGCCGAGAACCTCCTCAACAGGTCTCAAGGGCAGCCAGAGCCGGCCTCCGTCCCAATATGCCCCCCTGCCCACTATTGTCTCGCCCACCTGCACCTCAACGTCCACCGGTAAGACTTCCGGTCTTCCGGCGGCCGCCCGGAGAATCCGGCTCAGTCTCTCATCGCCCAAGGTGGTCCGAACCCCTTGCCGGGCCAGATTCGCCAGTTTTTCCCGGGCTCTGCCAAGCGTGTTCGTGCCCTTTCTGTAAACATCCCGGTAAACGGTGATGGTATACTGTTTGCCTTCCCGGTCCGGCTCAATCACAATGGTTTCGTAGGTAAGCTTCACCGGCGTGCCGATCCGCACCAGGTCGTGAAGCTCCTCCACATCCTCGTTTCTCATCCGTATGCAGCCTTTGGATACCGCTTTTCCAATGGAACTGGGGTCGTTGGTCCCATGAATGCCATACCCCTCAAGGTTGATTCCCAACCAACGAGTCCCGACCGGATTATCAGGGCCTGGTGGCACCGGTTCGCGCCCCTCCGGATACCAGGTCGGGTTCACCACGCGGTTGATGATCCGATATTCTCCAAAATTTGACGGGGTAACCATCCGCCCCACGGCAATCGGGTACTGTCGGATTAGCCGACCCTCTTCGTAGAGATAAAGGGTAAAGGCCGGAACATTGATCACAATTTCTCTGCGCAGCGCCAGATCGCCAAGCCTATCCTTGTTTCCGTCAACGACGTTTCCCTCCCTGGCGGACCCCCTGTTCTCCGCCGGGATAAATAGCCCGGTCTGTGGTTCAGAAACGGCCTGCCCATTTTGTGGCAGTCCGGCCTTCGCCGCTCCGGAAAGACTTGCGATAGAACACCACAATACCAGAGACACAACAACGACTCCCCAGAGGAAAGCAGCCTTCGCGCGCCTCCCGGACATGGAAATTCCCCCTACGCAGATTTCAACAGTCAGTATATGCGCGAGGGGAAACCGATATGAGCCACGCAATTCCCCTTGGGGGAACTGCTTAAATTACAAAGAAACTTCTGTGTCGTATACCAGCGCGCCGTCCACAAAAACCTTCTCCGCGCGCGCCTGCGGATCCAGGGGCAGCCTGGACCAGATTACCAGATCCGCGTCTTTACCCGCTTCAATGCTCCCGATCCGGTCCGCCACGCCGATAATCTCGGCGGCGCTCAGGGTAATCGAGCGCATGGCCACGTCCTCCGGCAACCCTTCCCGCACCGCCAGCGCCGCGGCTAAAGGCAGATATTGCACCGGAATCACCGGGTGGTCGGTCATCAGGGCGAACTTTATCCCGGCTTCGTAGAGAACCCGCGGGGTTTCGAAGGTGCGGTCCCGCAGCTCAAACTTTTCCCGTCCGATCAAGGTGGGGCCCACCACCGCAGGGATCCCTCGTTTCGCCAGTTCATCGGTGATCTTGTGGCTTTCCGTGGCATGCTCCAAAGTAAGCTGCACATTAAACTCTTCCGCGATGCGGATGGCGGTCATCATATCATCCGCCCGGTGAGCATGGGCGCGCATGGGCACCTCCCGCCGGAGCACACGGGCGATGGCCTCCATTCCCAGATCACGGTCAGGCATCTTCTCCGGGTCGCCCTTGGCGCGCTCAATCCTGGCCAGGTAATTCTGGCCCGCCACCAAAGCCTGCCGCAGGAGCGCCGCAGTTCCCATCCGCGTCACAGGCGTCTTCTTCAGCTCGGTGTAAACCCGCTTGGGATTCTCGCCAAAAGCCACCTTGAGCCCCGCCGGTTGCCGGATAACCATCCGGTCGATCACGCGGCCGTAAGTCTTGATGGCCACACTTTCCCCGCCAATCACATTGGCGCTGCCCGGCCCGCTGATTACCGCCGTCACGCCACCCGCCAGGGCATCCTTCGTGCCGGGTTCGTCCGGATTGATCCCGTCAATGGCCCGCATCTGGGGTGTGACCGGATCCACCTTTTCATTGTAATCCCGCCCCTCAATCCCGACGCCTTCCTCATGGATCCCCAGATGGGTATGGGCATCGATGATTCCCGGCGTAATTACCTTGCCGGCGGCATCAAAGATCTCAGCGCCTTTGGGCGCGGCCAGTCCTTTCCCCACCGCCGTGATCTTGCCGCCCTCAATGAGAATAGTCCCTTTTTCGATTATTCCTCCGGAGATGGTGTAGATGTTACCGTTCACGATGGCAACCGTGGTCAAGATTATAGCCTCCAATGACTCTAATTCTGCTTGTTATTATCTTCACAGCCTGCTATGCACCCGCGCCGCGCCGGGAG
>JBLNCV010000193.1:0-46030 GCA_050260975.1 Syntrophothermus sp.
GCGTAAAAGCCCATCAGCAAGGTGGCAAAGGCGGATGCGACGGCGGTAGCCACAAAGGCCGCATCCCGGTTCATCCCGGCGTCTTTTAAGATGTTGGGGTTCACAAAAATGATGTAAGCCAGGGTGATGAAGGTCGTGACCCCGGCTAAGACCTCGGTCTTGACCGTAGTCTTGTTCTCCGAGAGTTTGAAGATCCGTTCCAATAGGCCACTGCTTGGGTTGGTCCCCGTTTCCGGATCTGCTGACATTTGATTCACCCCTTCTGAAATGTAGCTAAGGAGTCCATCTGTCTTGCTTGCTCGACTACTTCAACTACTTTGCAACCTGTTGCCGGGAGCGCCACCCTTGAGCGCTGCTCACCCCTTTCCACGTTTGCTCGTCTGCGCGGCCTGGCCGCGGTAACCAGCCTGGGCCAACGCCTCCAGCATTGCACGCTCAAAGAGCGCCGCCGCCACCATCTTCCGGTATTGGGCCGTCGCCCGGATATCCGTAATCGGATGAATGTTTTCGGCAACCAGTTGGGCTGCCTCCCTGATGATCTTATGGGAAACCGGCTGGCCAATCAGAGCTTCTTCAGCCGCCTTGAGCCTCAACGGCGTGGGCCCGACCGCTCCCAGCGCAATCCGGACCCGTTTGAAGGCCTCCCGGGCCTTTTCCACCTCCACGAAGACCGCCGCGCTGGCCACCGAGATCGCCTGGGCATTTCGCTTGCCGAGCTTGTGGAAGGACGCCCCCTGCCCCGGTTGCGTCTGATCAAAGATAATCTCGCTTATGACCTCGTCCCCGGTGATGGCGGTCCGCCCCGGGCCAAGAAAGAACTCCTCCAGAGGCAGAAATCTCTCCTGGCTGCGCCGGGCCAGCTTCACCCTGGCGCCCAAAACCATGAGCGCCGGCGCGGTATCCGCGGCGGGAGAGGCGTTGGCCAGATTCCCGCCGATCGTTCCCCGGTTGCGAATCTGCGGCGAGCCCACCACCCCCGCGGCCTGCGCCAGGATCCGCCCCTTTTCGGCCAGAACGGCGGATTTGGTGAGTTCGGTGTGGGTAACCAGGGCCCCGATCCGGACCCGACCGGCTTCTATAAGAAGGCCACGCATATTCTCCGCCCCCGACAGATCCACCACCGCCTTGGGCCGCAGCGCCCGCCGGTTGAGCCTGGGAACCAGATCTGTACCGCCGGCCAGAAGGTAGACCCCTTCCCGTTCACCCCTGTCCTGGTATACAGCCAGGATTGACAGCGCCTCTTCCAGGCTGGCGGGTTGGAGGTAGTCAAACTCAACCATCCCCTCACACCCCCTTTACGCCGAAAGCGTTGATTGCGCCGCATTTACCGGCCGTTTTTTCGGCCAGGGCCGCCAGGATCTTCTCCGGCGTGGCGGGCAGGTCGTAGATGCGCACCCCTATCGCATCATAAATGGCATTGAGAATGGCAGGAGCAGCGGGAATCAGGGCCGGCTCGCCCACACCCTTGGCCCCATAAGGCCCGCTGGGCTCCTCACTTTCCACGATCACCGGCATAACCTCCGGCATATCCAGGGAGGTGGGAATCAGATAGGTAGCCATGGACGGGTTGGCAATCCGTCCCATGGCCAGTTGAACCTCCTCCATCAGGGCATAGCCCAAACCCATGGAAAATCCTCCGGCAATCTGCCCGTCCACGCTGGTGGGGTTCACCGCCCTGCCTACATCATGAGCGGCTACCACCCGCAACACTTCCACCTTGCCGGTCTCGGTATCCACCTCCACCTCCACAATCTGGGTGGCAAAGGCATAGGGCCAGTAAGGAGCTCCCTGACCGGTTTCGGGATCCAGCGCGGTGGTATGAGTCATGGCCGTGCCTTCGCCTACCAGTCGCCTTCCCCGCAGCCGGGCCCAAAAAGCCGCTTCCGCTACAGGCAGGCTCTTTTGCGGGAAGCCCTTGACCATGATCCGGTGGTCTTTGAGCACCAGCCCATCAGCAGTGTTTACACCCAGTTCCCCGGCCGCCCACTCCAGAAGCGGCTGCTTCGCAGCCTGCGCCGCCTTTCGCACGGCGTTTCCGCCGATGTATGTCACCCTGGTTGCGGCGGTGGTTCCCGCATCCGGGGTTACATCGGTATCTCCGGTGATCACGGTGATCTCTTCCGGGGTCAAACCCAGCTCTTCCGCGGCGATCTGGGCGAAGATCGTGTTGGACCCCTGCCCGACATCCACCGCTCCTACCAGCACCGAGGCCGTGCCATCGTCGTGGATTTCCACAAAGGCACTGGCCGCATCCGGAAAGCCATTTCCGTAACCCGTGCCGTAAAGCATGCAGCCGATCCCGACTCCACGCTTTTTCACCCCGAATCACGCCCCTTTTCCCCCGCCCTGGAACCTTCGCCCGGCGGGTCTGATGTGCCACGCCCGGCCACATTCAGCCTGAAAGCCTCCGCCGCCCGGCGCAGGGTCTCCTTAAGCCCGACGCTGGACTCCAGAAGCTGTCCTGTACCGGTCATCGAACCCACCTGCAAAGCATTGCGCACCCGGATGGTAAAGGGATGAATACCCAGCGCCGCGGCAATCTCATCCATCTGGCCTTCGTAAGCGATCGCCGGCTGCGGCGCGCCGAACCCCCGCATAGCCCCTGCAAAAGGAATGTTGGTAAAGACCGCATAGGCATCAACGGCCACATTGGGAATTTCGTAAGGGCCGGTGGCATGCACAGCCGCCTTGCGCAAGATATTGATCCCCCAGGAGGCATAGGCCCCGGTGTTCCCAATGATTGTGGCTTCCAGGGCGGTAAGCTTCCCGTCCTTTGTGGCCCCCGTCTTGTATTTCATGATCATTGGATGCCGTTTGCAATGGGCTAAGACCGACTCTTCGCGGGAATAGACCATCTTCACCGGCCGCCGGGTCTTCCAGGCCAGAAGAGCCGCATGCCCCTGGAGGGTAAGATCTTCTCGGGCGCCGAAGGCCCCTCCGATGGCCGTGGCCACAATGCGAACCTGGTTCACCCCCACGCCGAGGATCCTGGCTACCGCCGTTCGATCATAGTGGGGGTATTGGGTCGCCACCTGGATCACCACATGCCCCCGTTCATCCACTCGAGCCACTGCTGCTTCGGGCTGCAAAAAAAGATGTTCCGTCATCTGGGTGGTGTACGTATTTTCGATGATTACATCGGCCCGAGCAAACCCCTTCTCCACGTCCCCCTTCCGGATCCGCTGGTGGTGCAGGATGTTTCCCGGCCAATCTTCGTGCAGCTGCGGCGCGCCTGGCTGCATGGCCGCTACCGGGTCGAAGATCGGCGTCAGTTCCTCATATTCCACCTGGATAAGCTCGATTGCCTCCGCGGCCGCCTCCCGGCTCTCCGCTGCCACAACAGCGATGGGATCGGCGGCGGACTTTACAATTTTGTCCGCCAGAACCGGCTGGTCCTGGAAGAGGACCCCGTGGCTGTTCTCGCCGGGTACATCTTTTCCGGTCAAAACCGCGCAAACCCCGGGCACGTGGGCCGCCCGGCTGGTATCAATGCGCAGGATCCTGGCATAAGGGTATTTGGACCGCAGGGTCATGCCGTAAAGCATATCCGGCAGGTAGATGTCCGCCGGATACCTGGCCTGACCGGTAACCTTGGCGATTCCATCAATGCGCCGGGCCGGCCGCCCCACCACACCAACGCCAGCGCCGGCACTTGCCGCTCTTCCGGAAACGCCGGCTGCGTCCCCTTTTGCTGCTTCAACCGTCATTGCCCGACACCCCCTTTGCCGTCCGGGTTGAGGTCGCTTTGGGCATCCGCCCTGGATGCCAATGCGGCTGCCGCCGTCTTGCCAGCCACGCTCTCGATAGCGTCCACAATCTTGCTATAACCGGTACACCGGCAGAGGTTGCCTGAGATAGCCACCCGAATCTCCTCCCTGGTAGGCGCCGGGTTGGCATCCATTAAGGCTTTGGCCGCCAGAACCATTCCAGGCGTACAATAACCACACTGAACGGCGCCGTGGTCCAAAAATGCCTGCTGGATCGGGTGTAATTCTTGTGTTGTCCCCACCCCCTCGATGGTGATGACTTCGTGTCCGGCGACCTCCATGGCCATCACCAGGCAGGAGTTTACCGGAGTGCCGTCCAAAAGGACGGTGCAAGCCCCGCAGTCGCCCTCCCCGCATCCCTCCTTGGTACCGGTCAACTGCAAAACATCGCGCAGGAGATCGATCAAGCGCAGGTTAGGGGGAATGGTAACCTGCACGTCCCGACCGTTGATCTTCACCTGTAAAAGGCGCTCGCCCTTTGTTTCCATTGGCGTTGACCCCCTTTAAGCCGTGTTGAGCGGCCACGATTGCCTCCAACACTCCTCCCCCGATAGCTCTGGCCTTATCGGAGATGGAAAAGCAATATGAACGTTCCCCTCTGGGATCGATGTCCCCCACCTTCATCCCTGCGGTAACCCTCAGGCCCTCGCGGAGGATCCCCCGGAGCACTCCGGAGATCTTCGCCTGTACCTCGACCTTTCCGGCACTCTCCACATAAGCAACCGGGTCTCCGGCCGCAACCCGATCCCCAATGGCCGCAACCGGCCTGAAGATCCCTTCCTGTGGCGCCCGCACCACCCGTTCCGCGGCAAAACCGCCGACTGGTTCAGGTATCCCGGTATCCGGCTCGGCCTGCCCGTCCCAGATTACTTTGCCTAGATTGTGCCCTCGTCTGGTCTCCACCACCGCATGGACATCCAGACCGGCGGTAAATCCCGGGCCGAGCCCAATCACCAGCGGAGCCTGATCCAATCGGGTGCCGAGGTTGCGTTTGGCCAAAATAGCATCTACCAATACCATTGGGGTAAGTTTTGCGATGCTTCGCCCCTCCGGATCCACCAGCACCGGTAGCATTTCCTGGGCCAGCGTCCGGAGCGCTTCGTCTACAGATCCGGCCAGCAGGGCGGTAACACCCTCAACGGCCGCCCGTCCTTCATAGACCGCTTCCGCAAAGGCTACAGCACGCCGGATGACCGTCGGCTGAGGGAGCTCCAGAATAACCGCCCGAAAACCGGCGGACCACAAGCGATGCGCCACGCCACTGGCCAGATCCCCACCACCCCGGATGACCACCAATGGTGCTTGTTTTGCAGGCAACCTTTCGCCACCCCGCTCTCCAGCCTCTCCGGGAATCTTGTATTCCGACTTCTCTAAGCCGCGGACGCTCTGACTCCCCGATCACGCCTCCCGGCTTGCCGAAAGCATTCGCCCGGTCCCGCCGTTTCTGGCCATGATTATTTCCGCGATAATGCTTACCGCGATCTCCGCCGGAGTTTCGGCCTGAATATCCAGGCCTATCGGGGCGTGCACCCGCTTCAACATTGCGGGATCGATCCCCTTCTCCTCCAGATTGCGAAAGATCACCGCCACCTTTCGCCGGCTGCCCACCATTCCGATGTAACGGGCTTCCGAGCGTACCGCCCGCTCCAGTGCCGGCTCGTCGCTGTCCGGCGTGAGAATGACCACATATGAAGAGGAGTTCAACGCCATCTGGCCGTCGAAGGCATCCACATACCCGGCCCGCACAACCCGCACCCCGGCGGGGAAACGATCCTCCCGAGCAAACTCCGGCCTGGGGTCCACCACCGTCACCTCAAAATCCAGCATCGACCCCATCGCGGCCAATGGCGCCCCGATGTGCCCCGCACCAAGGATAATCAACCGGGGTGGGGGCGGGATCACCTCCACAAATAGTTCCGTCGTCCCACCGCAGTTCATGTGCAACCCACCCGGCTTGTTCTTGTCCAATTCGTACCGGAAGACCCGGGAAGAGCCCTCCTGGATGGCTTGCCGCGCATCCTGAACGGCGGCGGCCTCCACCGGCCCACCACCCACCGTCCCCCAGGTGCGGCCATCGGAAAGCACAATCATTTTAGCTCCGGTGTGGCGCGGGGTCGAGCCCCTGGCGCTGATCACCGTCACCAGGGCCACGGTCTGGTTATCCTTTAGCAATTCCGTGACTTTTTGGAAGATGTCCAGCACACAACCACCTTCAACTTTCCCATCTCGCTCGCGCGGCCCGATAGTCTTCAAGGGTGTCAATGTCCACGCAGATTCCGGCAGAATGCGTTTCAAGCACAACCACATCTTCCGGATGTTTATCCAGCAGCACCTTCCCGCCTTGATCGCCATCCAGACGCATCAGTTCCGGGGCCCAACGCATGTCAAACAATACCGGGTTCCCCCGTACCCCGTGGTAACTCGGTACAATAATAGAGCCCGCCCCCGAGCGGTATTCATCGATCAGGGCATCCAAAACCGCAGCCTCTACAAAAGGTTGGTCTCCAAGCACAAAGACCGCGGCGCTGGTTCGCGGCGGGACCGCGCGCAAGCCGGCGCGTACCGAAGTACTCAACCCTTTTGCGTAATCCGGGTTGTGCACCACAAAAACGCCGTTGGCCCGCCCAATTTCGGCCACCTCCCGGTGGCCGCAACCGGTTACCAGCAATGCCTCGCCCACTTGCGAAGCCAGAACCTGGCGGATCACCCATTCCACCATCGGCCTGCCGCCCAGAGGCATGAGAAGTTTCATCCGCGCCGGATACATACGCCGGGATCGGCCCGCCGCCAGGATTATGGCTGTAACCCCCGGAGTACGGCCCACCAACCGATCGCCACCCCCTCATCGGATCGTTACCCATTCGATGACAGGATCCGGAAGGCCCACGTGACCCAAAAGAAATCCCTGGATATTGGTTTCCTGTATATTCTCCCGGCCGAAAAGCACGGCCCGGGCAAGTTCCCGTGCCGCCGCCAGGCCGGCCTCATCTTCCACTTTATTGATCAAAGGCACCACCGCCGCTCCAGGCGGCACCCCCTTGCACAAGCCGTTCGGGTGCAGGAACAAGTCCACCAGGGCCTGTGCAGTAACCCTCTCCCCCCGTGACAATCCCGTCAATTGAGCCACCAGTTCCGGCCGGTGCACATAAGCCTCTGTAAGAGGCTTATCCCAGGCATCCCTTCCCAAAACCGGAATCACGAGCCCAGTCGAAGCGGGAATGACCGGTTCGTGCGGCCCCGGAGCCTTGAGCGGCCGCCCGCGGGCTCCATCGGCCTCCACCAGAATATACTTGACGTGGTGAAAGAGCGCTTGTGACAGACGGTCAATCCAATCCGGCGGGATCCCGCGCAACTTGGGCCGGTCTTTGCCGCCATCGTGCAATCCCGCCGCCACCATGATCCGGAGAGCCCGCCTGGCAGCCTGCGCCTGAACAACACCTCCGGCTAAGATCTCTTGCAGGGCTTGCAGAATCCGCCCTTCCAGCACCGGATACTCATCCGCCAACACCAGACGGTCCACTTCGCTGGCCCTGGGCGCAAACATGGCCGTGGTCGTGGTAAGCACCACCGGCCCGGCGACAGCCGCCAGTTCCGCCGCCAGCACATACAAAGCTGTGGTCTTCCCGCCCGCCCCGGTAAAGGATATAACCCGGCAAACATCCTGGCCCGAAGCCGCTCCAAATTGTTCGGGACCCAGCGCCTCGAGAGCATTAAAAAATTTCATGTCGAATTACGAAAGATTCACAGATGAGCTTCGTGACACATTTTCACGGCACCAGCGCGAGCGGACGGATCGGGGAGGCTGTTCCTCCCTCGATCTTCATTATGGTGCAGATCTGCTGAAACCGCGGCGGCAACCGGTCCAGGTTGGTATAATTTTCCATAACCAGGATGTTACGCGGTTTGGCCCGCATCAAGGTGATGTGGGCCGGAAATCCCATGTCTTCCGGGTGGTCGAGGTTGATGGTGTCCGTCCCCACCGCCCGCACCCCGCGGTCCCGCAGGAGTTCGGCCCCCGCCTTGTCCAACCCGGGGTAGTTGTTCCGGTAGTAGTCCCAGTCGTTCCAGTACCTGGGCATGCCGGTGTAAAACAGGACAATGTCGTCCTCTTTGATCCGCTCGCCGGTCTTCTTCTCCCAGTAAAGAATCTCCTCAACCCCGAAGTGCTCCCCGCCCTTCTTATAGGAGACGTCAACCACCACGGTCTCCCCGATGAGGGCATCCGGCCGCACCTTCTCCAGGCTGACCCCTTCCGGGTTGAAATGCACCGGCGCATCCATGTGGGTGCCGGTATGCTCGCCGAGGATCAGGGCGTTGGAAACATAGCCGGTCGGGTTGCCGGCCGCGTCCCGGAAGTCTTCATAGGTCGTCCAGCGTTTCCGGATCGTCACCCGCGGGTACGCCAGAAAAACCGGCATATTTTCCGAGATGGTCTGGCCCAGGTCGATAAATTTCATAATGCCACCTCCGAACTTCACCGCTTTTGATTGCAGATCCAACCGGCGATCCAGCGGCCGGAGCAGATTTTCACTCCACCAGCGGCGGCAGGATCCGGTAATTGTTCACATCTATGAGGCCTCGGTCGGTAATCTTCCAGGCAGGGCTGGTCGTCAGAGCCAGAAACGAAAGGTGCATGAAGGGAGCATGTAAGGTACAACCCAACTCCTCCTGCATCACCCGGTGCAAAAGTGCGACGCGCCGGCTCAGTTCAGGCCCGCTCAACTCGTCGGTAATCAGCCCTGCCACCGGCAGGCGAAGTTCAGCCAGCACCCGGCCGCCTTTCACCACTGCAATCCCGCCGCCTATGGCAATTACTCTGTTCACCGCGCAGGCCATCTCTTCCGGGTCGGTCCCGGCTACAATGATGTTGTGAGTGTCGTGCGCCACACTTTCGGCAAAGGCGCCGGCCTTCAGCCCGAATCCTTTTACAAAGGCCCGGCCGATTCCGCCCGATCTGCCGTAGCGTTCCACCACCGCAATTCCGAGGATGTCCGAAGCGGGGTCCGGACAAACTGCCCCGTCCCGGATGGGAAGCGTCACTTCCAGAGATTCAGTCAGGTTCTGGTCGGGAATGACCACGATAACCCGCGCCCTGGCCAGGCCGTGACCGCCGCCGTAATGGCCGTAGCCAGCCGAGCCGGCATACCCATGTCCACCAGTGTTGCCGCTCCTATCAATCATCTCGCCGGCCTTCACCGCCAGATCCGCTGCGCTCACCGGCCCGCGCCGGACCGACATCTTTACGTCAATGGGGTATTCATAGGGCGGCAGCTCCAGAAGCAGCCGCCCGCCTTCGGCGGCCTTGCGCCCCTTGAGATAAACCTGTTCCACATTCATCCGGCTCAGGTCCCCGATAATGGCCAGATCGGCCTGTTTGCCGGGAGCCAGCACCCCCACGTGCTCAAAGCCGAAATACGTGGCCGGATTGATGGTCACCATCTGAATCGCCTCCACCGGATCCACGCCGGCGGCGATCGTCCTGCGCACCACCTCGTTCATATGCCCCGAACGTTCCAGATCCTCGGCCACCATGTCGTCGGTGGCCAGGATGCACCGCCGGGAGTCCATCCCTTCTTCCGTGACGGCCCGGATGCATTCGGCCATGTTGCGCTGGGTGGAACCCTCCCGCATAAAGAGGTAGACACCCTGGCGGAGCTTCTCCACCGCCTCTTTCTTGGTGGTGGTCTCGTGGCAGGAGACCCGCCCGCCGCCGCAGATGATATGGGCCGCCAGAGCATTGCCAAACAGTTCCGGCGCGTTGCCGTCCACCATCTTGCCGATGCTTCTGGCATAGGCGGTGGAAGCCGCCAGATCGTCCACCACTCCCGGATTATTGGCATAAACATACCTGGCGTTGCTGAACCCCTGCAGTTCACCAATGCCGATCACATGATAATACCCCAGGAGTTCCTCCATATCTTTGGAGGCGATATCGTAGCCGGCGGTCTCCAGCCCCGGCGAGTCGGGGGTTAAAGAGGGAACTACAAAATAAACATTGCTGGGCGCCTGCCTGGCCTCTTCGGTTATGGCCTTTATCCCGGCGGGGCCAAGGGCGTTGCCGATCTCGTGCGGATCGGCAACCAGCGTGGTAGTCCCCGTGGGGATGGAGAGCCGGGCGAATTCCGAGACGGTCAGCATGCTGCTTTCAAAATGCATATGAGAATCAATGAATCCAGGGGCCACAAACCGGCCCTGAAGATCAACCACCTCGGTCTTTTCGCCGATCAGATCCGCCGCATTCCCCACCCGCAGGATCAACTCGCCGGCAATGGCCACATCGCCCGGGTACACCTCGCGGGTGATCACGTTTACGATCCGGCCGTTATTCAGGACCAGATCCGCTTTGAGCCGGTCATCCATCAGGATGTCGATGAGCCTTCGCCGGACAATCGCATCTTTGGCCGCCGCCAGCTCCACGGACGCCACCCCCTCGTCAAAGATCGCCATCTTTAACGCAAAGTTAGCTAGCCACCGATATCGATGGAATCAATAATCCCTACCACGGCGGCATCCACCGGCGTGTCATTCCGCCGCACCGCCAGTGGTGAGACGCTGCCGGTCACGTACAAAACCCTTTCGCCCACCCCGGCACCCACGGTGTCCACCGCCACCAGCGGGCGGTCGTTGGGCGTCCCGTCCAAAGCCAGCGGTTGGACGATCAAAAATTTTGAGCCGACCAGTTTCTCATCCTTACGTGTGGCGATCACCGTGCCGATGACCTTACCTACCAGCATCGCGCCCACCCTTTCCAGGCCTGATCCGGATCGTTATCCCGCGTTCCCTGGCCACATCCCTGGCCAGGGGCGTGACAATCGTCCCCGGCTCCACCACCAGTTCAATCTCTTTGCCAGCGCTGCCACCGCCGCCGGCGCCGGCCACCGCCCCTTTGCAAGCCAGCGCCTCTACCTCCGCGCGGGTGATAACCTTCCGGGACGCTGCGGAACTCTCCGCTGGGATCCCCTTTAAGACACCCGGCGAGCGAGGTGTCCCGTCCTCCTCCTCGGGCGACGCCGGTTCCCCTGTAAACAGGCCGGGTAATTCGGCGACATCCACCAGGCGAACCCCATAAGAGGCCAGGATCTTGAGATTCTCTTCCATTCGCTTCACGACGGCGGCGTTTGGCTTGCCGGGATCCGGGCCGCCGTTGAGCGCCCGCCCCGTACCATGAAAGATCTGTCCCAAGAAAGAGGGGTCGTGCGGATCCGCCGCGTTACGGGCAGCGGTCACCCTCTTGCCCGCCAAAAGGCCGTGCCAGATCAGGATGGCCGGCAATGTGTCATGGATCCCGGCCGCCAGTTTGGCCGCCGTATTGGCGGTCAACACCGGGACCACGATCTCCTGATGCTCGCGTAAGAGAGTAGCGATCGCGGAAGACGAAGACTCATCACCATCCACGATAATCCGGGACAGCCGGAGTTCTTCCCGGAGGCGGTCCTGATCCACAAGCCGAGCGGCGGCTTTGGAAAGGACCAGGGCCACCTTCCAGCCTGCTTCCCTTAACCGGCCCAGAAAAGCCAACGCTTCCGCCTGGCCGGCCTCGCCGCCAGTCATTACCGCCAGCAGGCGCCCGGCGGGGTAACCCCCGGTTGCCCCAGAAGCCTCCAATTGCCGCAGGGTCTGATCCAGCACGTGTCGGGTCAAACCCTCAAGCCCAAGCCTCTCCTGCATCCCGCTCACCCTCTGCCGCCTTCAATCTCCTTCTTCATCCTCACTTCTTCATCGTGGCTGCGGCGGGACCAAGAATGACCCTCTCCACCTCGCTATGCGGCCTGGGGATCACATGAACCGAGACCACTTCGCCGACTTTGGCAGCCGCGGCCGCTCCGGCGTCGGTCGCCGCCTTGACCGCGCCCACATCGCCGCGGACCATGATGGTCACCAGTCCAAACCCGATCTTTTCATAACCAACAATCGTCACATTGGCCGCCTTGACCATGGCATCCGCGGCCTCCACCGCCCCCACCAGACCTTTTGTCTCCACCAGACCCAACGCTTCACCCATTTTAGGACCTCCTTCTGTTCGGCTTTTCCTTATTGGTCTCTTCTACAACCCTGGCTTCCTTTTCATTTCCCACTCTGGCTTCTTTCTCGTTTCCCCGGGATCTTTGGATCACCGACTCCCGCGTCTCCAGATTCTGCACCAGATCTTCCATCTGCTCGTGCGGCCGGGGAATTACGTGAACCGACAGCACCTTTCCCACTCTCTCGGCCGCTGCCCTCCCGGCGTCCACCGCGGCCTGAACCGCGGCAACTTCGCCCTCCAGCTTGGCGGTGATGCTCACCGCTTTCCCCGCCCCAATCACCCTTTCGTAGCCCAGGAATTCCACCCGGGCGGCTTTCGTGGCCGCATCCACCGCGGCCACCGCCGTGGCAAAACCGATGGTCTCAATCAGGCCAAGGGCACCGGGCATCGCTGATCACCTCTTTAAAACGCCGGTTCCCGGCGCAAACAATGATTACGTGCAAAACACGCCAAGATCTCCCGGACATAATCCGCATGATACGGCGCTTGCCACCGTTCCTCCAGTTCCGACGCCAACTCCTCAAGCTCCCCCCTGGTGTAACGGTAAGGCTCCAGGATGTCCCGGAGCTTCTCCTGGACGGCCGGAGTCAAGCTCTCCGCTTCCACCGCCAGGTGAAGATACCTGGCGACTTCAAGCTGGCCCCGGTTTTCCGCCAGTGTAGCCAGTTGCACCAGCGGCGCAAAGGTTCCAGCCGGCCGGTTGGGTTCCACAACTGCCTTGCCTCCACCGGGACGGGCAAGCGTTGCCTCCGGAACAACGACCTCCCCTGCACCGGCATGGACCGGCCTGGAATCAGCCAGCAACCCGGGATTTTCCGCCAAAACCTCTTTGATCAATTGAATCAGGGTACTTTTGGCGATCATCAGCCTCACCTGCGCAATTCATCGAGCAGTCCGATACCGACCGATTTGGCCGCGTCAAGCGCGTTACGGACCGCGGCTGGCGCTCCGGAAACCGTAAGCCACACTTCATTGGAGAAAGCTGAAAGATTGGACGGCCCGAGGTAATGCGTCGCCTCGACTTTGGCCGTCTTAACCGCCACGTCGGCCATCAAGAGACCAACCCCGGCGGGCGCGCCAATCATGATCCCAAAGGCCTGATCCGGCGTCGCATTGAAAGCCATGGCCAGCGCTCCGGCGGCCCTGGCGGTGTAATGCACCTCCACAGCCCCCACGTCCGAGGAGGTAACCTCGGTAAAATAATGATCCACCGCCGCCAGGCCGATCTGCACCGCGCGGGTCACGTCCGCAACGTCGGGACCGCCGAACAGGATGTAGACGCCGTGCCCCGGCCCACCTAACCCGTCTCTGGCCATCTGAAGGGCCAGAATCTGTGAATTGGTGGCTTTAACCGCCTCATCCGCCGCCATGATCTGTGGCGCCGCGCCCAGCCGGGAACTGAGTATTCCGATGGCGTGGTACCGTTCATCAAGCCCCATCTTGGCCCGCAGGCTCCGCTCCAGATTGGGGATGACCAGACCGATGGTTCCACCGGCAGCCGTGCCGATCACCTCTTCCCGGCGGCGGCCGCCACCCGCCACCTGAATGGGATGCTGTACCGGTAGGCCGGTTGGCGCCCTTTTAACCGCCTGAGATATCTGGCCCCGCACCAGGCTTTGAGTTGGGTTTGGCGCCGTGCCTTGCGCCGGAGATGGCAACGCCTTTTTCCCGGCTCCTGGTTCGACAGGCTGTAACGGGTTGCGCGCAACCGGGTACTCATCGGGCAACAAGCTTTTTCCTTCCCCAAAAGCGGAACTTTGCCCAAAATCAGCTTTCAGCCTGCTTGCGGAAGAAGAGCCGGTCCGCCTGAGGATCTCCGCCATGACCTTCTGCACCAGAGGATCCGCCAAGGTTCAATCACCACCTTTACCGTTCTTGCAATGCCACAAACTCACGAGGATTACGCGACGAGAACCATGAGAATCATTCCTGACCCGATTCGTCGACAACAGGCAACATCTTGGCCACCTCGCTGTTGGGGCTGGGGATCACGTTCACGGAGATCACTTCTCCCACCTGCATGGCGGCTTGTTCACCGGCCTGGGTGGCGGCCTGCACCGCCGCGACTTCACCCTGGACGGTGATGCAGATCAGCCCGGAACCTACCTGCTTGTAATCGATAATCTGCACATTGGCCGCCTTGACCATGGCATCCGCCGCCGCAATGGCCGCGGGCAGGCCCCTGGTCTCCACAAATCCCAGCGCTTTGCGCAACTGACTCACCTTCCCCGGGTGCCAACTACCTCACACTAATCCTGGTTCACCAGCCGTCCTCCAGATAGTCCTCCAACCGTATCCGGTCGCTCCCCGGAATCACCGGTCGCTGGAAGACCTCCGCCGCGTTCAGCGGGTAAGTGGCATCGATCCCCATCTTGGCCGAGTACCCCCGCAGGTTGTTGGACGGATCCAGCCCATTCCCACGGGCGCCGGGAATGATCACCACATCCTGGTCGGCCTGGACCCGGCTGGCGATCGCCCATTCCACCTCAAAGGGGTCGAAGATGTCCACGTCGTCGTCCACAACTACCACATGCTTCACGTCTTTATTGCTGGCAAGAGCCGCCATGATGGCGCTCTTGCCCTCACCCTCGTACTTCTTCTGGATGGAGACGATGGCATGGAAACGTCCGCTGCCGGCCATGGTAAGGTGTACGGCCTTCACGTCCGGCACGATATGCCGGACGTGCAAAAAGAGCAAAACCTCTCGCATCAGGGCATTGGGCAACTTGTGTTCAAAACTGGAAGGAAAGATCGTCTGGAAGATCGGGTTATTCCGGTGTGTAATCGCGCTGATCTCCACCACCGGCTGCTCGGAGGCTGGTCCGTAATACCCGGCCAGCTCCCCGAAGGGCCCTTCCTTATACCGCACGTAGGGCAGCATCCGGCCTTCCAGCACGATCTCCGCCTCAGCCGGCACCTCCAGATCCACCGTCCGGCAACGCACCAGTTCCACCGGCTGGCCGGCGAGAGCACCCGCCACGTCGATCTTGTCCAGGCCGAAGTGCTGGGTGCTGAGTTGCGAGGCCAGGGTAATGATCGGGTGCACCCCGAGCATCACCGCCACCTCGAGAGGCCGGTTTTGCGCCTCATAGTCGCGGTACATCTGCATCAGGCCCGGCGACTCGATGAGAATCGACAGCCGGTTGCCACCGTTGACCTGCATCCGGCGGATGGACGTGTAGCGTCGGCCCCCCGCCGGATCCTTCACGATCAACACCCCGGCGGTGATAAAGGGCGCCGAGTCCTTTTCGTGAAAAGTGGGCACGGGGAAGAGCTTCGGGATGTCTATTCCCCTGGTGATGACCGTCTCCTGGACCGGCCCGCCGGAGACCACCCGGCTCGGCAAAGGCGAGGAGATGGCTTCAATATACTTGGGGATGAGCTCATCAACCTTCACCCCCAGGGTCTCGGCAACCCGCCGGCGATCCCCGCAAAGCCCCGCCGCCACCGGCTGGCTATAGCCCTGCACATGTTCAAAGAAGATCGGGCGAGTTCCTTTAAACTTGTTCACCAGGGCGCCCAGTTCGAATCTGGCATCCACCGGACGCCTGACGATTAACAGGTCGTTCTTGCGCTTCAGGTTTTCCAGGTGCTTGCGCAACGAGAGGGTCATGATCCTTGCCCCCTATATTCAGGTCCTTGTTAGTTCCCCCAGCGGGGAAAGATATCGTGGTCGATCTCCAGCACATCCAGGATCTTGCCCACCACAAAAGTGATCGCCTGGGCCAGATCCCGGGGCCGGTGATAGAAGGCCGGCGAGGCCGGGAGGATGTGGGCGCCGGCTCTTGCCAGCCGCAACATATTCTCCAGGTGGATTACATCCAGGGGGGTCTCCCTGGGCACCACCACCAGTTTCCGGCCTTCTTTGAGCATCACATGGGCGGAGCGGGTCAACAGGCTGTCCGACAAACCCCCGGCCAAGGCCCCCAGCGTATGCATGGAGCAGGGAACCACAACCATGGCCTCCGCGCGAAACGAACCGCTGGCCAGTGGGGAAAACAGGTCGTCCACCTGATGCAATCGGGCAAAACGGCCAAGATCCCGCACCATTAGCCCACATTCGTGGCGCAGAGTTCGCTCGCCCATGGACGTCACCACCAGATGCGTCTCAATCTGTAGATTTTCCAGCGCCTGTAACAGGCCCACGGCATAGATAGCGCCACTGGCTCCGGTGACACCCACCACGACCCGCATTTGCAACCCACCTTACAATCCGCCACAATCAGCCCGTAGAAATATTCCAGAAAATTCCCGGCGGTTTACCGCCGGCCGGTAAGACCGCCCCAACCAATTCAAGCGGTTTTGGCCTTCTCTTTTGCGAACTCCTTCTTATACTCGTCCACCGTCATGATCCGGGCGAAGAGGGCCATATCCCGCAACCCGGCCTGGTGCATCTCCTCATCCTTGGAAGCGCAACCGTCGCTGATGGCGATCACCCGGTAAGCATGGTAGAGCGCCTCGGAAGCAGTGCTCCTCACGCAGACGTTGGTCCACACGCCAGTGACCACCACCGTGTCTATCCCTTCCTCGCGGAGGTACAGGTCCATATCAGTGTACGTGAATGAACTATGCCGTCTCTTCTGGACCACATAATCCTTGTCGCTCGGGCGCAACTCGGGCACAAAGTCCGAACCCCAGGTGCCTTTGATGGCATGCACCGGCCGCACCTTGAAATCGGCGTCGCCCACCCGGTGCGCCTCCTGGACAAAGACCACGTGGATGTCGTTCTCATGGGCAAAATCCACCAGTTCCCGGATCTTCGGAATGATCTTCTGCCCGTCCGGGCAGAAGAGGGCCCCTTTGGGGTCCACAAAGTCATTCAACATGTCGATGACCAAAATAGCGTGCTTGCTCATAGCTATGCCTCCTCTGGCTCACTAACCTTCACACCCGACCTTCAGGACGCAATCATCGCGGCCTAGAATTTCAGGACCCGGTCCAGACGGCTGATGGTCTGCCTCTTTACGAACTCGCCGTAGCCAGGCCGGCCCACAATACCCTTGCCGTCTTCATAAACCACCTTGCCCCGGACAATGGTCTTCACCGGTTTGCCCCGCAATTTCATGCCGTGCAGCGGGGTGTACTTGGCCATGGTGTACATCTTGTCCTTGTCGATGGTCCACTCGTAATTGAGGTCGATAACGGTGAGATCCGCGTCGGAACCGATCTCCATGCCTCCCTTCTTCGGATAAAGCCCGTAATGGATAGCCGGGTTTTTGGAGAGCACCTCCACCAGCCGCGACAGGGAGATGCGGCCCTTGTTGTACCCCTCGCTGACAATTACCGGTACCATGGTCTCCGTGCCCGGAATCCCGGGGAAACTGTTCCAGATGTGCATGCCAGGTGCGGTCTTTTCGGTGGGAATCTCATACGGCGCGTGATCCGTGGCCACGAAATCGATTCGCCCATCGGCCAGCGCCTTCCAGTGCTCGACGTTGTCCTCTTTGCCCCGAAGCGGCGGCGCGATCTTGGCGAAGGACCCGAAACGGGTCATGGCGTCCTGGGCGTTAATAGTCAGATAATGCGGGCAGGTCTCGGCGGTCACCGGCAAGCCGCGCTTCTTGGCCTCGCCGATCAGGATCGCCCCCTCCTTGGTGCTCATATGCACCACATGCATCCGTACCCCGGTGTACTCGGCGAAGCTGATCACCATTTCGATGGCGACCTTTTCGGCAAGGCTCAACCGGGCCTCGGCCCAGGCCGGGCCGTCCATCCGCCCATCGGCCTGCAACTTCTGGACATAAAAATCGCAGAGGTTGTAGTTCTCCGCGTGAACACCCACCGGCAGGCCGGTCTTGGCTACCTCCTTGAAGATCTCCAGCATCTCGGCGTCGGAGACCCTGGGGTAGGTGGGTACAGACGGCGTCATGTAGACCTTGAAGGCCACCACTCCCGCGTCAGCCTGCTTCTGCACATGCTCCAGAGCGTGATTGCGGACATCCTCGCCGGTCACGCCGCCCCACATGGCGTAATCTACGACGGCCTTGTTCTTTACGGCCTCCAGCTTGTTTTCCAACTGGGCAACCGTCCGCACCGAAGGATTGCTGGTGCAGGGCATGTCGATCACCGTGGTCACGCCGCCGCTGGCCGCCGCGCTGGTGCCGGTCTCAAAATTTTCCCGGTGGGTGAAACCCGGATCGTTGATATGGGTGTGTGAGTCGATGCAACCCGGGATGACCAGGTTGCCGCCGGCATCGATGACTTCTCTTGAATCCACATCCGCCGTGGGTGAAAAGCCGGCGATCTTTCCGTCCCGGATCAGGATATTGGTCTCCACCATCCTGTCGCCCTGCGGGATCTGAGCGTTCTTTACCAGCACATCAACCTTCATTGTTCCTTCCTCCCTTGTCCAGGTATTTTTATTTACGGCTTACGCTGCCAACCGTAAAAGTATGCCGTTTTATCACAGCCCGTACAGGTGATTCTCGAGAATCTGGTTCCGGTCAAACCCCTCAAGTTGCAGGAAGTATTCCAGCGAATTAACCAGCGATTCCATGGGCACCACGCCCACCAGTTGGGTGCCCACCACTGGCACGCCGTAGCGGGCCGCCTCCATCTTGATGACCTCAAAAGTACGGTAGAGCGGCGTAGCCACGTAATCAAACATGTTCATGGAGACCACCACCTGCTTGCGTTCCTCAAAACGCAGGCCCACCGAGCGCACGGTGGTAAAGCCGCCGCTGGGCCCGCGCACAATCCTGGCGATGGATTTGGCAATCTCCAGGTTATCCGTACCCAAAATGACGTTGAAAGCCACCAGCGGGTTGGTGCCGGCGCTGACGATCACCGCCCCGGCGGTAGGATGCAAAGCGGCCGGCCCGATGTCCGGCGCCCGCTCCGGCGTGTGCGCCACCTTTTTGAGCCCCTCGTACTGACCCTGGCGTATGTAATCCAGAACCTTGCGCTCCGGGGTGCGGGCATTCTCGCCGGTAAAGTAGACGGGCACCTTAAACCTTTTATAGACTTCCTGGCCGATCTCTTCCGCCAGGTTCACACACTCCCCTAGCGTGATGTTTTTGAGAGGAAAGATGGGAATGGTATCCTGGGCGCCGATACGCGGATGGGAGCCGGTTTGTTCCTCCATATTGATAAGTTCGATGGATTTGCCCGCCATGTTCAGAAGAGCTTCTTTCAGCGGCTGCGGCTGGCCGATGAGCGTCACCACCGTCCGGTTGAAGTCGGGGTCGGGGGCGTAGTCCAGGAGTTTCACTCCGGGAATGTTGCGCGCCTGATCCACCACGGCTTCGATTACCTCTTTGCGGCGGCCGTCGCTGAAGTTCGGCACCGCCTGAATGTACTTCTGCATACCAGTCCCTCCCTGTAAATGTATGAGGCGTGGAATGTATGAGGCATGCCAGGTCCCCAGAAATCAAGCCAAAATAAATGAGAGAGACGCAATCAGCATCCCTCTCATAGCCAGGCGGTTTACGGCTGCCCGGTAGAAACTCTCGGCCCATATCGCCGAGGATATATGAGACCGGCAAAAACCGTTATGGATTTGAGAGTATCATGCTCTCGCACCGTGACGACTTCCCGGACTTTAGTCCGAGGCTTCTCGGTTCATTTGCAGGCACCAGCGTACCCACATCCCCGAAGGCTCCGTCCGAGCCCTTGTTCTTTGCTGGCTTAGCTCATAAACTTCTCGGCTATATATTTTCGCGGGACCTGGCAAAACTCCTTCTTAAATAAACCAAATTTGCCAGAAAATCTGTTTATGTAGGATGACTTCTAGCCCCTTTGCCTTTGTATGAACAAGCGTTTTGTCAATTTACTTTTCCGATGACTTGTCCACCCTGCCTTTGTTCGCGGCGGCTCTCATTACCGGATAAATAAACTCTAAATGGGAAAATCTATCTCGATGGCGAAGAGAGGTCCAACCAACCACTCTACACTATATGCAGATCAAATATACAGGCCAAGGTAAAGGAGAATCGCCCTTGAAGTTCTGGCCCACCATCAAAAAACTTCTCACCTACCGGGAACCGCCGGCGCAGGAGAGCTTCAGCCTGGACGGCCGGGTGGTTCCCGACGATCCCAACATGATGGTCACCGAAGGTGGCAACAAACCAGGCCAAAAGCAGGGTCAGGGCGCGCAGCAGCCGCCCGGCCAAAAGCAGGGGCAGCAGTCCGCCAATCAACAGCAAGGCCAACAGCGCAGAGAAAGCTGGTTCAGCAACATAGTGCAACCGAAGAAGCTTGAGGAACTGGCCAGCCAGATCGATCATCTCAAGCAGCCCGGCACACCCGCGCAAGCCCAAAAAGACCGCCCGGACGATAAAGCCGGCAAAGATGGGGCCAGCAAAAGGATCGTCACCTGGAGCAAACCTGGAAATAAAGCCCAGCAAGCCAGCCAAAAAAATGCCGGCCAAACTCAAAAAGGCCAACAACAAGATGGGCGGCAAGATAATCAACAAGATCAACAGGGCGGGCAAGGTCAGTCTGCCCAGAACCAGGCCGGGCAACAGCCTGCCCCGCCAAATGAGAACAGACAGTCCCGGAACAAGGATAATCAGGCTCGGGCAAACCAGGCTCAAGCTAGTCAGGCGGGCCAGACAAACCAGTCAGCCTACACCGCCCCGACCGAGGGCAGTAGACCACGGGCCAATGAATTCTCCACCGATATTGAGCAAAATCTGGCCATCATCCAGCAGGCCTTCCTCTATGGGACAAACAAGGATATCATCGTCCGCAAGTTCGTCATCCCCCTGGATCCGCCGGTGCGGGCTTTCATTGTCTTTCTTGAGGGAATGGCTGACAAAAAGGTAATCAACCGCGATGTCCTGGAACCCCTGATGCGCCCTTTGCAGATCAAGGATAAAGTCAGCGACGTTTTTACGATTGTCAAAGAGAGACTCCTGCCTGGAAATCAGGTTGAAGAAAAAAACAAGCTAAAAGACCTTTTAGACGGTATCCTGGCCGGAGCCACCGCACTTTTTGTCGACGATTATCCAGCCGCTCTTCTCGCCGATACCAAGGGAATCCCCGCCAAGTCCATCGAACGCCCCCAGTCGGAGATAGTGGTCCGCGGCCCCCAGGAGGCCTTCACCGAATTGCTTCGCACCAACACCGCCCTGGTGCGCAAGCGGCTGCGGACCGAGCATCTGATCACCGAGATACTGAAAGTTGGCACCCTGAGTCATAGCGACGTAGCGATCATGTACATCAAGGGAGTGGTAAACCCCAAACTGGTAGCCGAGGTCAAACGGCGAATCCAGGCCATTAAAGCCGACTACCTCTCTGCCAGCGGGATTATTGAACAGTTTATCGAGGATCGACCGTTTTTTCTCCTTCCCCAGGTTTTGTCCACCGAGCGGCCCGACCGGGTAGCCGCATTTCTGACTGAAGGGCACGTGGCCATCCTGGTGGAGAGCACCCCCTTTGCTCTAGTGGTACCCGTCAGCTTCTGGACCCTGCTTCACTCCTCGGAAGATATATATCTGCGCTGGCCTTTCGCAATCTTTCTCCGGACGATCCGGATCATGGCGATCATCCTCGCCGTATTCCTGCCAGCCCTCTACCTGGCCATGGTGAACTATCACTGGGAAATGATCCCCACCGACCTGCTCCTGGCTATCGCCGCCAGCCGGGAAAGGGTACCCTTCCCGGCGGTCGTGGAAGTATTCATAATGGAACTTTCCTTTGAGATCATCCGCGAGGCCGGCGTCCGGATTCCCAACGTGATCGGTCCCACCATCGGCATTGTGGGGGCGCTGATCCTGGGCCAGGCCGCCGTGGCCGCCTCCATCATCAGCCCGATCCTGATCATCATCGTAGCCATGACCGCCCTGGGTTCCTTTGTGGTGCCCAACCTGTCCCTCTCCTTTGCCGTGCGCTTGATTCGCTTCTATTACATCCTACTTGCCGCCTTTCTTGGGTTTTTTGGGATCGCCGTCGGACTCTTTATTCACCTCATCTCTATCACCAATCTGAAGTCCTTTGGAGTTCCTATCTTTGCACCGGTGGTTCCTCGCCAGCCCTCCGGCGGCGACATCATCCTGCGGTTCCCCATCTGGATGCAGCAACGCCGGCCTGAACACGTGGAACCGCTGGACGATTGGCGGCAGATAACCATCACCCGCCCCTGGGAGAACATCACGCCCGACGGAGTTCTGAAACCTGGCGAGGTCAACCAGCAGGAACATGCCGAGGAAAAAGCCCAGCACCACAAGCGGCCGGAAGGAGATGGCCAGAGTGCTCAATGAGGGACGTGTCGGAACCTCTGAAGTCTACGCCATGACCATTATCCTTATTTCCGGCAAGATTTTCCTGACCCTCCCCCAGAAGATGGCCCAGCTTGGCACCACCGCCGGCTGGATGATTGTCGCCACCGCAACGGTGATCGGGCTGGTGGGATTTGGGATTATCGCGGCTTTAATGCACCGGTTTCCGGATCACAGTATCGTGGAGATTAGTGAACAGGTGGCCGGGACCTTCTTTGGCTTGGCGGCTTCCCTGATGTTTTTTGCCTTTTTTCTGGCCCTCACGGTCATCGTCCTGCGGCAGTTCACGGAGACCGTGATCGCCACCGTCCTTCCCCGGACCCCGATTAGTATCATCACCACGATGTTCGTAATCGCGCTGGTCTTTGGTTGCTACCAGGGATTGGAAGCGATCTCCCGGCTTTCCTGGCTTTCTTTTCCCTTCCTTTTTCTGGGCGCTGTCACCATCCTCCTGATGAGCATGTCCTTTGCCAACTTCGATCACCTCTTTCCTTTCTGGGGGGTGGGGCTGTCAAGGATTCTTGCTCTGGGCGTAAAGCACTCGGCCATCATGTCGGAGATTCTGATTCTCCCCCTGATCTACCCGGCTCTTCGGGACCAGGACCGTTTCTCCCGCATCGGTTTGGCGAGTATCCTCGTTTCCGGGGTGTTGATGGCACTTTACAGCGCGCAGTTTCTGGCGGTCTTTTCGGTGGCCGAGGCCAGCCGCTCCGCCTTTCCCGCCTACCAACTCGCCCGATTGATCTGGATTGGCCGTTTCGTCCAGAGGGTCGAGTCCGTCTTCATCTTCATGTGGGTGTTGACTGGTCTGCTGAATATGACCATCGCCCTGTACGGGGCCACGGTAACCCTCAGCAGGCTGCTTCATTTGCCGGCGTACCGCCCCCTGTTGCCGGCCATGGGGGTAATCGTTTATACTCTCAGCTTTGTACCGCCCAACTTCCCGACGATTGTCCGCCTGGATACCGAAGTCATCGGCGTCTACGGCTCCATCGTGTCTTTTGTGATCCCCTTGATTTTACTGATCATCGCCTGGTTCCGCGGGCAAAGGGGGCGGAAGAATGCCTAACCAGTTCATCCGGGCAGCCGTCAGCGCCCTTTTGATTACCGCCATGCTCGTGAGCCTTACCGGTTGCTGGGACAGGCAGGAACTAGAAGATCTGGCCTTCGTTATGGCCATTGGTCTGGACGAAGGTAAGAACGGCACAGTGCTGATGACTATCCAGATCGCCATCCCTAAGAATATTGTCAGTGGAGCGGGCGGAAGAGGCGGAGGGGGCGGAGGAGGCGGAGGGGGCGGAGGAGGCGGACAGAAGGTCCTGGTAACCTCTCTGGAAACCCGCAACCCTCTAAGCGGACTTAATTTGTTCAATACCTATGTAGGCCGGCGAATTACCCTGGTTCATGCTAAAGCACTCATCATCGGGGAAGGCCTGGCAAAAAAGGGCGTTCGCCGTTACCTGGGCGCCTTAAGCCGTTTCCGGGAGACCCGCCGGACCATGTTTGTGATCGTTACCAAGGGCAAAGCCGCGGAATTTATCCGGGAAAATCAACCTCTCCTGGAAGACAACCCGGGCAAATATATCGAACTTCTTACCAACAACTCCACAACTACCGGCCTGTTCCCCAGAATCCAGTACCATAAATTTCTGGTGGCGACAGAATTGCAGACCGAAATGCCGATTGCCATCCTGGCGGCGCTTAATAAAGGCAGCGGAAGTGGAGGAACGACCGGTGATATAGGTAAAACAAAGCCCGCGGAAAAAGAACTGGCCGGGCGCAAGACCACGACCATCCAGATCCAGCGAGGACAGCCCGTGCGCCGACCGTTAAGTGAAGGCGCCTACACGGCAGGAGAGAGCCCCCGCGTCAACGGTAATAAAATCGATTTAATGGGAACAGCGGTCTTCGACGGGAATAAGATGGTGGGCGAGTTAAACGGCGATGAAACCCGGTTACTGCTGATGTTGCGGGGCGCGTTCAAGCGAGGGTTCATCTCCATTCAAGATCCGGCGAACGATGAGTTCTTCGACCCTATCGATGTACGGCCGGCCCGCAAGCCAGACATCCGCATCCGCCGGCAGGGAGATAATTTCCGGATCAATGCCGACATTGCCCTGGAAGGAGACATCCTGGCGATCCAGAGTAAGGTGGATTACACCAGCCCCAAAATGATGCGGGTTTTAGAGGCCAAGATCAGCCGTTACCTCACCCAACAGGCGCAGGCACTGGTAGAGAAGACGCAAAAGGAGTTCAAAAGCGATATATTCGGCTTTGGAAACAAGGTACGGCACCTGGTCCCCACCTGGCAAGATCTGGTCAAGCTGTCGTGGCTCAACAAATACCCGGAAACGGATGTCAAGGTACGGGTAACTTTCAAAGTCAGGCGCGTGGGCACCGAGTTCCGGCCTGCCAAGCCACTGCCATCGGGAAGGAGGTAGTCATGCAGCCTTATGGTAATGAATGTGGTGTTATTGCTGCTCCCTGCCGCCGCGGCGTGGTACACCGCCAGTTTCGGTCTCTGGACCTGGCGGCAGGGCAATGTACGGGGAGCGATCGGCATCTTTGTGATCGCCGCCGTCACCTTCGCCCTGCCGCTTTACCTGTTACTGATCGGGAACAAGGGATAGGAACATCGGGGACAAAGATACCCAGCTGGCAAAGAAAGGATAGGAATAGCAGGTCGCCAATCCCTTTCGCCCCCCAGGTACCTTACTTCGCGGCGTCGACAATGCCGCGGACAATGGCATCCACTTCTTTGGCGACCTCCTCAAGATGCGCCTCCGGGAAGAATTGCGCCAGCGTCGTCGGGCGCATGGCGCTCATGACAGTCTTTCCACCCTTGCGGTAGACCACGATCTTGCACGGCATCAACAGGCTGATCAGATCGTCTTTTTCCAGCACCTGATGGGCATATTTGGCGTTGCATACCTCGATGATCTTCAGGGGTTCCCGCTGCAACCCCTTTTCCGCCAGCGTGGCCTGCACATCGTGGACATGGAGCACCCTGAACCCGCGCTCCCTGGTCTTGGCTTCCACCGCTTCCACCGCCTCGTCAAAACTTTTAGCGGTTTCCACGGTGTATTTCATTTTATCGTGCATTGAACCAGCCCCCTTTTACATCAGTGTGTAGTATCGGCATTGAGCGGCAGGATATGTCCCCGGTCGGGTTGTACACCATATCTAAGATCTTCCAATACCGATTATTACCATACTGGGTATAGTATATATGAAGAGGGCAAAAAAAGCAAGAAGCTTTCTTATCCAGCTTGCCATGACTTCAGCTCTAAGCCGCTAAAGCGGGGAAATAACCGCCTTCGGCCAGACCCTCAACCGCCACATCAATATCGGAGGCAGCCCGGAACTCGAGCACTTTGCGTCTGGGTAATCAAAATCCCATAGCGAGTTGGGCGGGAATCTTCTTGCAGGGGGTCGCTGAACAACCTAAGGGCAAGTGACCAAGAAAGAGCGTTACCGTTCTACCGGCGAAAGAAGCATTTATATTGAGCTTTACCATATTGATGAATCTTGATGATCCCCATGCCCCGCGAACCAGAAACGGGCTTTAAATAAACGGACTTGTGCCGTTGAAGCGCCTGGTTTAAGGATTGGTAGTCCCTCAAAAGATCGGTCTCTGGCAAATGCGTCCCGATATCAGATTCTCCTTTGAGCATCTGGTGAATCTTCCATTTGTTGAATCTGGTGGTCCGGTTGAAGACCTGAACCCCACATTCCCTGAGCCTGTCCTGAAACCTGGCGCGGGCAGGGTAACTGAGATCGTACACCGCATCCGGCATTGGAAAGATCCCGGTTCTCCATGCACCTTCTCCATTCAAGGTGAAATTGTAGCACGGCCCTGGATGGTCCTTTGCGCAAAGTCAACCGATTGAGGGGTGAACAATACGGCAATCCCCGCAGTCTTCCGGAGCGCCATCATGAACCGGGCCATATTAGGGGTACCTTCAAAGGAGGTCAAAACCAAGATCATGGTTATCCACCTCCTGTTTAAAGAAGCTCCGGCCGGCCGAATCCGCTGAGATACCGAGCGTACTCCATGGGAAGCCTGTACGCCTTATCGATTATGTCCCGGTCGCCCAATGCTCGCACCGTCGACTTGGCAGGCTTGCTGTTGACCTCGAAGAGCCAGATCCCGCCGCTTTTATCTACACCGACATCGAGCCCCAACTCTCCTGATGGCCCGTATCTGGCATCCAAACAGGATCCAACCTGAATCGCCAGATGTTTTATATCCCGTACTATCTCCCCTGAACGCCCACCAAACCAATGCACCAGCAAGTCCTCCGGGTATTTGACGGCTCCACCCGCGCCTACATTGGTCACCGCACCGCCGGCCTGAGCGACCCGGGCAACAAGGGCGGTCACGACCCATTCTCCGGTTCCATCCTTCTGCAATAACACCCTGATATCAAACGGGCGATCGTCACAAGTACATACCTCAATCCCCTGCTGGACCACAAACCTGGCTTTGGGGTTGACTTCCCTCACCACTTTGTTAATGCCGTCCAGCCCGGCGGCCAGTTTCTGGACAAATCGTTCGCCTTTCATGAAAACGCACCAATACGACCCGCCCTCCGCGCTCTTTTGGATCCGGATGACCTCTTGGCCGAGACTGCCATAGTTCGATTTGACGTAGACACTGGCATACTTCTCCAGCATGGACACTACGCTGCCAGGGCCGTCATAAAGGATGGTCTCGGGCAGACAGGACACCGTGGCTTTATCGGAGGATAAAACCCGATAGGTCTGCCATTTCGCGAAATAGGGCTTGGAGTTGATGAACTTCACTCCATTGATGCTCTTCAGCCGTGAACGTGCCTCTTTGGCGACTGGCCGTTCTTCCTCCGGATAAGTGGCCCGATCGTATATCACATCAGGCAGCGGGAAAAGGGAACTGGTCCAACTTCCTGATTCCGGGTCGCGGTGGCAGCCACGGACGAGGGACTCCGGCCAGACAATCTCCTCTAGGGAAAAGATATAACAGGCCACTCGACTTTTGCAGGCCATTTCCACCAGATGATGCAAGCCTGCCGGAGCCCCCTGCTTCATTAAGATCGTGGACAAAGTTCTCCTGTTTACCAGTACCCCAACGATCGGGCTGTTGGCAATGCTCGGGCTATTCATGATGACCTGCACCTCTAGCATTGGAATCGCCTCCGCCAAAGCCTGCCAGGTAAAAGCAAAACTCCACCGGCAAACGGTACATTCTCTCCTCCGCCGCCGGGTCTCCCAGCCGCTCCAGGCTGACTTTCAGCGGCTTTCCATTGGCCTCGATCAGCCAGATCCTGCCGTTCTTGTCAATTCCCATATCAAGTCCAATCTCTCCGCACGGGCGGTATCGCCGTTCAATGCATTCGGCGATTTCAATGGCCCTGGCTTCGACTTGCTCCTGCAGCCCGGATGCACTCCCGGGGAACGCGCTGTTCAGCGCCAACGAGATCGGCGCCACGCTGCCCCCGCTGCGCGGGCTGGTGATGACGCTCCCTTCCGCCGCCAGCCGCGCCACAATTCCACCGATTGCCCAACGCCCGGTGATATCCTTTTGCACCAGGGCACGTATGTCAAACGGGACGCCGCCATGCTCGGCCAGGTCAATCCGCTGCTGGACGATGTAATTTCGATCCTGCCTTCGGTACGGAGCCAGGAACCGGTTCAGTTCCGTCCCACTATTCACATCCTCAACTCTATTTACCGGATGGTCACGGTACTCCACCCGCAACCGGCCGCCGGGGAGGCGTGAAACCCGGAAGACCCCCTGGCCCCTAGAAAGATCATCCGGTTTAAGGTAGACCGCGTCATATCGCGAAAGCATCTCCAGTACCGAGCTTGCATCGCGATACAATATCGTTTCGGGCAGAATGTCCTTGACCGGATCACACTGCCGGAGAATCTCCATGGTCTCCCATTTACACAGTTTGGGCATGGCGTTAAACAAGGGCGTCTCGTTGCCTTCTTTTTCCATCAACTCACGCAAAGTAATCGCTTCCGCCCTCCGCAAAGAGCGGTCATAGATGACGTCAGGGAAGGGTCTGATGCTGCTGCACCACTTGACACCTTCAGGAGACAGCGTCCGTGTCCAACCCCTTATCAGGCCCCGGCCCCAATCAATATCCAGCAAACTGAAAAGGTAAGCAATCGCGCCCAGGCCCCGAGCGATCGATAACACTTTTTCATGGGCCCGCTCCGTTCTGCCGAAAAAAAGCCGGCCAGACTGCTGGGCGCTAACGAACACTCCGATGACCGGCCCCAAGCTTAAGCAATTGCCGACCGAATCCCATCTGGCATTGCACGTCGCCTCGACGGGAATGTGCAAGAGGTTGAGCAGGAAAGAACTCATACGAATGGAGGTATCCTCGCCGCCTGCCAAACTCAGTAAGGCACTGGTGCAAATGCCGCCAACCCTGACCTCAATTGCCGGTCTTTTTACCGGCAGGTTCAGACCGGCAGCCAAACCCCTGGAGAGTTGAACCACCAGTGGCCCACCTTTTCCACCGGAAAGCTCAGCCAGCCGCACTCTTGCGCTGGATTCGCCGTCTGCCACCTTATTGGTTCTCCACAACTTTAAAAAGGTCATCCAACTCTACCCCTTCATCAACCTGGTTCATCCCTCTGGACCGTCGTCAATGCAAATCACCCGGTTCTCCCATGTCCTGAGGACCACCCGCCCGGTCTCCATGGACAAAAGATACTGGGGGAAAATTGGTACCTTACCGTATCCACCAGGCACGTTGATCACAAAGGTTGGAATGGCAAGTCCCGACGTGCGCCCCCGTAGATGTTCCATAATCTTGAGACCTGTTTCCAACCGGGTAATAAAATGGCTCGTCCCTTTAACAGGTTTTGCCTGATAAAGGTAGTAGGGCCGGACCCGGATCTTCAGCAGCTCCTGCCCCAGTTTTTGTATAATGTAGGGGTTGTCATTGACCCCCTTGAGCAGGACAGCCTGGTTTCCGAGGACGACGCCCGCCGACAGCAAACCGTCACAGGCGGCTCTGGCTTCAGGGGTAATCTCCCGCGGATGATTGAACTGGGTATTCAGATAGATCGGTGGATGCTTCCTCAGAATCTGCACCAGATCCGGGGTAATTCGTTGAGGCAGTGTTACGGGAGTTCTCGTGCCCACCCGCTTGATTTCCAGATGGTCGATCTTGTCCAGTTCCCAAAGCAGCCAGTCGACTGTTTCATCCGCCAGTGTCAGAGCATCGCCGCCGGTGAGAATTACGTCCCTGATCTCCACGTTGTACCGAATATAGGCCAATGCGCGTTTTAAAACCTCCTTTGGAGTATGGCAATCCCGTTCTCCAATATTCCGGCGTCTCTGGCAGTGGCGGCAGAAACTTGCACACTGGTTCGTGACATTAACAATCAACCTGTCCGGATAACGCCTGGTTATAGCGGAAACAGGCGAGGTCTTGCCTTCGGCCATTGGATCATCGGTACCAAAGGTATCGTTCAATTCGGCAACAGTTGGCAGCGCTTGCTTGCGAATTGGGCAAGCCGGATCATTCGGGTCCATCAAAGCGGCATAGTAGGGGGATACCGCCCAGCGGAATTTCGTGCCGACCGCGTCAATTTCGGCAACCGTCTCTTCGGGCAGTCCAAGAAGGTGGCCAATCTTCGCAGGTTCACTGATCCTGTGGCTTAATTGCCAGCGCCAGTCCTCCCAGTCATGGTCGCTGGCCCCAAGGCTGGCCATGAGCTTTTTCTTTTGCCGGTCGAAGGAGTCTTGAATGTCGAATCCGGTCAAAATATTCAGAGTCTCTTTTCTGCTCTCCCCGGCAATCTCCTTCAACCGAAACATCCGCCTGGCGGTTCCTTCTTCCGCATCTTTTTCACCACGATACATCTTTTACCTCCATCCGAACGTCGTCATTGCCCCTGCTATTCTCCTTCATGACGCTCTATGACAGGATATGCTCAATGTCAGACAAGGGTGCCTTACTGCTGAATTTCACTTCCGCAATCTCAGCGCTGTAAAAACAGCCCATCCCTCCCGTCAAGGAGGGATGGGCTATTCAGCGATGGAAATCCAAATCCGCCTGTCCCAGGCCGTTCCCTTAACAAGAACAGAGCCCCCCTGCTCGGAGCTCTGCTGCCATGATCGCCATCTTTCTCTCTGCTTGCTCAACTGAAAGTTCGAGTGAAGCATTTTAACTTTAAAGCGTCTAAACAGGCCGGCTTTCATCAACTTCCTGGTAGGCGGCAATCTGGCGGCAGGCCTCCCGGGCGGTCAACGCGGCCCGTACCTGCCCCGCCATTTGCGGGTCGATAAAGAAAGTGTAATCCTCCACGGAAAGAGGTATTTCCAGCTCCTGCAAGAGGCAATAACCGGTAATAAAGGCCGAAAATTCGATCTCGGCAGGCACCTGCGACCAGTGCAGGTGGCGGGTCATCTCCAGGTGCGAAGGATGCCGCGAAAAATCAATCACATGCCCGAGTTCATGGGCCAGGATTACCACCAGGTACGGAAGCGGTTCGTTGGCCAGATCCGGCTCCCAGACGTAAATAGTCCGGTCAGCTGGCTGGTAGAACCAAAGTTCGTGGACATTACTCGGCGCAAATCTTATTCCCAGCCCGTGAGCCTTCCGGACTAATTTGGCCAGATGCAAATTTTCAGGAAATCGCAATGAGCCCAGGGGCAAAGGGGTTTCGGACATTTAGGACAACTCCTGCTGCCACATTTGCGGCGTTTACTAGACGACTACGCATTTTTTACTACTTCGTCACCCCCACCCTATCTCCTGCTGACACCTTTTAGGAGAACCCGCCAACTTTTGGACGCCTCTTGGATTCCACCTCCTGTACAAGCCTTCCCAGCGCCTGGGAGTCTCCAGCCGAGTAAAAGTACCCGTTGACCCAGATTACGGGCAAGGGCAGGTCCTTCTTCCAGATCTCCGTAACATACGGCCCATAATTCCCAATCTCCGGATCGTCAAGATCGACATACTTGCATTGTACCTGGTTACCGAAACTGCTGGCCAATCTTTTCTGGTAAGATTCCGTGACCTCTGCCAGAGGCCGGCGGCTTCCGTGTCAGCCGGAACAGCTTTCCGACCGGCGCTGGCCCAAAATCAAGATATAAGTACTTGTCGTGCCATCCATCCTTTATTCCTCTCTTTCCTCCGTTTACACCTGGCCACGGCCAAGCTCACTTCTGCGTTTCCATTCATCCAAACGGTTTCCAGGATTTGACCACCTGCTGCATATGTGTACCCTGGGCCGGCACTCCCTGCGCAAATAAACCTCGTCCAGCCTGCCCCGGAAAATTCGTGGGTTGTCCGGGCGAGGGATTGACAGGTACGTTCACCACATATGAATCGCCGGTCCATGGCCGGAAAGCATGCACATTGATCGCCCCCGGCGGTATATACGGATTGTACACGTCGTTTCCTCCGTATCCACCAGAGACCTCGTATCCCTCGTTCCCCTCATCTTCCTCATACTTTCCCGACTTCTGCCGGGTTGGCAGCGATCCCTGCGTGGGTAAGCCGTATTGCGGCGATTTGGACGGCAGTGTTCCCTGAGGCGCCTCGGATGGAATAGGTGCCTGTTGCCCCGAGGCAGGCATTTCCTGCCTTGCGAAAGATTCGGATTCCAAAGGGACTGGTAGTTTCTCAGGAACAGACAATTCGTCTGGGATGGGCAATTCGTCGGAGATCGTCATCCAATCGCCGGTTACGATCCCTGCTTGTTTTTGAGACTTCGTTCGTGTCAAGGAGCGGAAATAGCTTACTATCCCCTGGTAAAGCCCTTCGGCGCAGCGTTGGTGGAAATCGGACATCAGAGGGGATTGTTTATTTGAGGTGTGGCCGTAGCACCCGCATTCCACCACGGCCGACGGCGCCCATGTCCCCGCCAGGAGGCGAAAATATTCTTCGTTCTCCGGATCGCTCAGGCACAGCCTCATCCCCGCATCCGGCAGACCCGTGGCCTGAACAACTCCTTTGCTCAAGTTTTGTGCAAGCCGCCGGCTTCGAAAGAACGGGATATACGAGTAATATGCCGTTACCCCGGGTTTGCAGCCCGGCCCCATGCCTGAGGTATGGATACTCAGAATCAACGAAGGGCGTACCCTGTTGGCGATCTTTGCCCTCTCCCTTGCCGGTACCGCCTGATCTGCCTCGCGTGTCATGATGACCGTCGCGCCCGCCGATAATAGAAGCGCACGAAGCCGCAGGGCAATATCCAGGGTTTCATGCGCCTCCGCATCACCTTGAGAGCCTGATTCACCTTGAGCCGATCCCCCGTGCCCCGGATCAAGAACAATCACCTGGCCCCCCGCAAATGAATTAATGTGGAGTTTCCGATTTTGGCGATCCACATGCGCCCGAGCTCCAGTGGCTTTACAAACCGTCAGGACCGCTGGTAAAGCCGGTTCCTGGATCGGTGACAATTCTTGATCTTCCACAAAAAGCTTTATATCCATTTCAACCGTCATCCTCCCGGCGGTGCCCGTCGGCCTTCCCAAGGCGGCCAATCCATCACATTTATCCAGAGCTACCACCTTATCTTATGCGGAAGTAAGAAGCACTGCCACCAGGCAAAGACAAAAAAGAAGAGAAGCTATTACACTGCTCCTCTTCTCGGCGAGTCATATTTTGTTCCAGTTAAGGCTTGTCCACCCATGTACCTTATTTAAGGCAGGATGAACTCCTCGGTGACCACTATCCCTGAAAACGGTTTATTGGGGACGATCCCTATACCGATCCGGGTAAAGGTCGGGCTGAGAATCTTCCAAACATGTCCTTCGCTGCTCATGAAGGCTACGTGGGCACTGTATACATCCCGGTGCCGGGCGATGTTTTCACCCGAATAGCGGAACTGTACACCTTCGGCTCTCAGCATCTGGCTGGGAGTGCCGTAGGTGGGCGAGACATGGCCGTCATACCTGTACTTCACCACATCAAGGCTCTTTTTGCGGGCGATTTCCGTGAGCTTCATATCCAACTGAAGAGCAGGCAAGCCAATCTTAGCCCGCTCGCCATTTACCAGGTCCAACATCAACTTTTCGTCCGCGGAAAGCCCGGGGATTGGCGCTGGATTTGGCGTCGGGTTGGGATTTGGCTGAGGATTCGGTGTTGGGTTCGGAGTCGGAGTCGGGGCGGGCTGCGTAAAGTACTTTGAGTACCAGGAAGCGCCAGCAGGGCTGGCCGGCAGGATGCCTACCATCAGGAACGCAGCAACGGTAAATACTACTAGGAGTCGCAGGTCTTTTCTCATCAGTTCTTCCTCCTTCTTGCATAATTTACTGTTTGAGGTAGACCTGTAAATATTATACATCGATACCATATTAATTCAAAATCGCAAAATCAGCTACAGGTGGTTATTGTGAAGACAGGTACTCACTTTGGGTCTATAGTCTTCTTTTATCGCGAAAAAAATGGGTGGTGGAAAAAACCGACATTCTCCCCTTTTTGTTGCGACGGCGTAATACTTTTTCCCTGAACAAGCAAATCTTTTTCAGAGTTGGTACCACTTTCGGGGGGTTGTCATAGGATAAGGCAGAGGTCAGGCAACCTCATAAACTATCTAGAGAAAGGAGGATGACTAATGTCTAATGGGATCCAGGCCCCATTCGCCGCCATGCAGCAGCAGGTGCCGCCGATCGTACCGGGTCCGTGCCCTCCTACGGGATGTCCGCCTCCCACGGAGATCGTCTGCATAGAGACAAAGAAAGTATATGATTTCTGTGTCCAGACCAGGACCACCACGGAGTGCTTCGAGATTCCCAGGCCCACTCCTTCCGGGTGCCCGCCGACGGGAAAAACGATTGACCGGACAGTGCCGCCAACGTGCGCGATTGCCACTACAAGCTGCACACTGGTATCAAGCACACCGGTTCCTGGCACCTTCGGCTTTGTCAGAGCGGTCTTTGATGTCTGCTTCAGACTGGACATTACTCTCACATTCACAGACGGCACTACCTGTACGTTCACCACTGATGAGCGTTGCATCACCAAGCGGGCCACTATCTTCGCGCCACCCGGCACAAGAATTATCTGCAACATCATCAACCAGGATTGCGGCCCATGCCGGTTCTCCAGAATTGTTGGCAATACCCCCACAGAGGTCTGCTGCGACATTGCACTTTGCATCGAAGTCCAGTCCAGGGCAAAAGTGAAACTCCTGGTACCGTCCTTCGGCTTCTGCGTGCCGAGCGAGTGCGTCGAGTTTGGAGGGATTGAATGCCCACCGGTACCGCTCTTCCCGCCGCAACTCCCTGTCGGGGGCTAGGCGACCACCAAGGCTGAATAAGGCGGGGGGTAACCCCCGCCCTTCTTTTGGTAACCCGCGGAAGTCGGAAACTTCTTAAACTGCTTAGAAAGGAGGATGACCAATGTCAAAAAATGGACTCCAGGCCCCCTTTGCCGCCGTACGACAACAGGTGCCGCCGATCGCACCGGGTCCGTGCCCTCCTACGGGATGTCCGCCCGCCACGGAGATCGTCTGCGTAGAGACAAAGAAAGTATATGATTTCTGTGTCCAGACCAGGACCACCACGGAGTGCTTCGAGATTCTCAACGGGCCAGTTTCTCCCGAGAGCCCGCCGACAGAAGCAACCATTACGAAGTTGGTAACTATTGACCGGAACGTACCGCCAACGTGCACGATTGCCACTACAAGCTGCACACTGGTATCAAGCACGCCGGTTCCCGGCAGATTCGGCTTTGTCAGAGCGGTCTTTGATGTCTGCTTCAGGCTGGACATCACTCTCACGTTGACAAACGGCACCACCTTCACATTCACCACTGACGAACGTTGCATTACCAAGCGGGCCACCATCTTCGCGCCACCCGGCACGAGAATTGTCTGCAACGTCATCAACCAGGATTGCGGCCCATGCCGGTTCTCCAGAATCGTCGACACTATCCCCACGGAGGTCTGCTGTGATATCGCTCTCTGCATCGAGATCCAGTCCAGGGCGGAAGTGAAGCTGTTGGTCCCGTCCTATGGCTTCTGTATTCCGAGCGAGTGCGTCGAGTTTGGAGGGATTGAATGTCCACCGGTACCTCTCTTCCCGCCGCAGCTTCCTGTTGGGGGTTAAGGCAACGCAAAAAGGACGCCTTGAACCTGACGCGAATTATTCATTTCACCTCGGACTCGGTTAAAAGGAGGAGGGCAAGGTAATATCCATTAAGGCGCGGGGCTAATCCCCGCTTTCTTTTTCGCCGTGCAGCAACTGGCCTCACCCTTGAGAGTGGTCCGCTGGAAACTATACCCGGATCAGAGCGGCCTTCTGGGCGTCCAGAAATTTAACGGCATTTAGGGCTGCTACCTGGCCTTCGCCCACGGCCTTGGCAAGCTGGTAGGGCCTGCCGGTGCAGTCCCCTGCCGCAAACAAGCCGGGAATATTGGTTTCCATCTTGTCCATTGTAGTCTTCCGCCAACCCCTCAATAACAGGCGCCACAATCCGGCACGGGCCGCACCAGGGCGCCCAAAAGTCCATCAGCGCAACCCCCGGCCGGTCTACAACCTCGGATCTAAAGTTGTCATCCGTCACATGCATTATACCCATGGTTCCGCCTCCTTAGCTCCTTTTTGCTATACGGCTAGTATTAACAAAAAAGGCTGCTTGAAACGTACTCTGTTACGGCCTACTTGCGCAAAAAGGCATCCAACTTTTGCGCCAACTGCAGTACCAGAGCCAATCCGACCATAATCCCCAGACTCCAGAACAAAAGGGCGCCTCCAAACGAAAGGCTATCCAAAAAAGACCGGCTGTAGGCCAGACCGCCTTTTACGCTCGCGCCGGCCACCGGGGCAAGCACGGGCAGATGCATCGACCGGACCAGAATCTCCGCCGGACCCATGAGCAGGTAGGTGTACAGGCCGGCCACAAACGCGTGGATCACTCGGGCGAGAACATAGGTGGACATCCGGATATCGGTGCCCCGTACCACCGTTGCCACCTGCCCATGCACCGACAACCCGCTCCAGGCGATCACCGCGCTGGCCACCGCCGCCCTGTCGAGCAGCGGAGCCGCCGCTTTGGCCGCTGCCATGGTCCCCACATCGATCTCCATTGCCCCGCCAATAATGGCCTGGGCCAAAGACGGATCTATTCCAAGGATTTGCAGTGCCCCGGCGACCCCCGGCATTAACAACCGGGTTGCCCCGGAGACACCAAGCACCTTTACGATCATGGAAAAGAGCATAATAAACCCGCAAATCATCGCCAGGGTCTCCACCGAGCCCCGCACCGAATCTCCCAGTAAGGTGCCAACCGGCCTTCCGTCTTCTTTACGCGCTTTGTATAACTCCTGGAAAGCCCGAAGGACCATATTCCCTTTTTGACTGGAATCCAGAGCCGGCGAAGGCTCTGCCCGGCGGCCATAAAAACGAAAGATAATCCCTACCGTGAGGCTGGCCACATAGTGGGCAATAGCCAGAGTAGCGCCCAATTGCGGCATCCCAAACATCCCTACCGCAACCGCCCCGAACATAAACAAAGGATCGGCCGTGTTGGTAAAGGCAAGCAACCGCTCACCTTCGATGCGAGTGCACATCCTGCTCTGGCGAAACTTGGCCGTGATCACCGCATCCATCGGGTAACCGGCCACCAGCCCCATCGACATGGCAAAAGCCCCTACTCCAGGTACATTGAAGAGCGGGCGCATCAGCGGTTCCAGAAATACACCCAGGAAGTGGACAATGCCCATCCCAAGCAAGATTTCGGACAACACGAAAAACGGCAGGAGGGCGGGGAAGACTACATCCAGAAAGATGCGCAGCCCCTGGTAAGCGGCTTCAAACCCTTCTTTGGGGTAAAAGACCAGCGCCAGCGTCACCAGGGTAAAGGCAGAGGCCAACAAATAGACTCTCACCCGTTCCCAGGTAAGCTTGCGGATGTAAACCAGCAGCATCATCGGTGGCCACCCTTCTTGGTTTACCGGGTAGTGGGAACCCTAAACCTATGTATATGGCAACCAAAATGGTTTATGAGTACAGGTGCGGGTGGGAAAACCGGGTCGGGTAACAGGTATTCAGCTTGCCCTCTCCCGCCAAAATTTGGCAAAGAATTTTTGCGCAAGATATGTATAATGGCGATTTCACCGGGCACAATACTATCGCAAAGAAGATCGCAAGTCGGCCAACGCCGATTGAATCTTTCCTCCCCCACAAGCCCATAGTCAAAGAGGATGCCAGTGGCATCCTCTTTGACCTTTTCAGGGGAGATTTTTCATTAAAATTGATTAAAAATCGGAAGCTTCTTCCGCCGAATAGATCCGGCTCAACTCCTCGTTATGATAAGCATAGGCGCTATGGTTGTGGATTGATTCGAAATTCTCCACCTCTACCTCAAACCATGCCACTTTCGGTTCATTTCTGAGCACCAGGATGGTATCGCGCAGGATGTCTTCCACAAACTTCGGGTTGTCATAGGCCCTTTCGGTTACGTATTTTTCGTCTTCCCGCTTAAGGAGAGGGTAGATCTGGCAACTGCCTTGCTGTTCGACCAGGGCAATCAACTCTTCAATCCATAAATACTCCCTCGGCTTGAACCTGACCCGGACCTTGATGGTCCCCCGCTGGTTGTGGGCGCCATAAGCGGAGATCTCCTTGCTGCAAGGGCAAAGCGAAGTTACCGGCATCTCCACCCCCAAAATCAGGTCGTAGCTGTGGCCGTTCAACGAAGCGGTAAATTCGCAGTCATAATCCAGGAGGCTGAGGTTTTTGCTAACCGGGGCCTCCTTGGGGACAAAATATTTAAAATGGACGGTCATCTCGGAACGCTTGGCGTGCAACTTCTTTTTGGCTTCCTCCAGCACCCCGTGGAGCTGGCGCACCGACAATCCCCGCTGGCTCCATTCCATGAGGATCTCCAGAAAACGGCTCATGTGGGTGCCTTTATAATGCTGAGGAAGGCTGGCCGTCAGGGAGATATTGCCCAAAACGGTCTGGAAACCGCCTTCCTTCTGTTCGATGTGCAAAGGGAGGTGAACATTCTTGACTCCTACCTTTTGAATCTCAATACCGCGGTAGTCCCAGCTCATCTGAACATCTTTCAAGGCCTCACCCCATTTAGGGGGGTATTCGACCCCGCCGGGGATTTTTCCTGCCGGGCAAGAGCAATACTACATCTCTGCGCCACTATTTCAAATATTTTCTTCAAATAATTCCTTTGACACCTTAAGCATCTTGTCTTATAATTGGGTTAGAAAGTATGACCTGGTACGAAAGGAGAGCCTGTTATGAAACCAGAGATCCTAAAGGTCCGGATCAAGGGGCAGATTACAATCCCCACCAAACTTCGCCGTCAACTTGGGATTGAAGAAGGCGACTACCTTACTCTGGAAAAAAATGAGGATAGCTTGATTCTCAGGAAACTTCAGGCCTACAAGCATGCCTCTTTTGATGACGGCATCTGGAAGCTAATTGGGTCCGCAGAAGATAAAGAAGGCAAGACCGATATCTCCACAAACAAACACCGCTACCTGCGTGAAAAATTATGAGGGTTTTTGTGGATTCTAGCGCGGTGGTCGCCTTATTAGTCAAAAACGACGGTAAGCATCCGGAAGCCGTAGCAGCTCTCCAGCATTTTACGAAACAACACGCCGAGCTTATCCTCTCCAACTTCGTAGTAGCCGAAATCTATAATCTGATCATCGCCCGTACCTACCCCAGCAAAGCCCGGGAGTGGCTTCTAAGCAACACCTGGCCTGTCGAGGCCATAACGTACTCGGATGAAAAGCGCGCTCGCTGGCTGATTGAAAAATATGCAGACAAAGACTTCTCTTATACGGACGCAACGAGTTTCGCCCTGATGGAAAGGTTGGAGTTCGACCTCGCCTTCACCTATGACCAACACTTCCGCCAGTACGGCCTGGCCACCCAGGAGTCGCTTTAGGGCCTTCAGAAACACTTCAGAGACTTAACGGCTTCTCCAGGCAATGGAGCAGGAGTCTAACCGCCCCTTCCACATCCCCGAGATCGGCCATCTCCGAGGGCGAGTGCACGTACCTGGCCGGGATGGAAACCGTCCCTGAAGGAACTCCAGCCCTGGTAAGGTGAATGGCCCCGGCGTCGTTGCCGCCAAAATCCAGTACCTCTAGCTGATAGGGAACCTTGGCCTCCTGCGCGGCCGTAATCAAAAGCTGCCTTACCCCGGGGTGGCTGATGAGACTGCTGTCCATGACCTTAATCGCCGGCCCCTTACCCAATGCCAGTGCGACTGGCGGCGCCTCCGGCGTGTCCCCGGTGATTGTCACATCCACCGCGATTCCGTAATCAGGATTGATCCCGAAGGCCGAAGTTTCGGCGCCGCGTTTTCCAAGTTCCTCCTGAACCGAAAAGACGAAATAGGTATCGTTCGCGGGTTTCTTTAACCGCCGGAGCACCTCCAGCAAGACGGCACAACCAATCCGGTCATCCAGGGCTTTGCCCGCCAACCGGTCGCCCAGATCTTCCATGGGACGCCACATCGCCGCGGTGTCCCCAATCTTCACCTTGGCTTCGGCGCCTGCCCTGTCCGTTGCGCCAATATCGATGAAAAGCCGGGCAAATTTCAGGTCTTTGAGTTCTTTCAGTTTTTCCAAGCCGATAACGCCTATCGCGCCGTTTGCGAAGGCCACCCGCGCGCCGGGCAACCGGTGCGGGTCGAGGCTGCCCACCGGCGCAAACCGGAGAAAACCCTTTTCGTCAATATGGGTTACAACCACCCCGATTTCATCCATATGCGCAGAGAGCATCACCCTTGGGCCCTTTGCGTGTTTGACGGCAATCACGTTTCCCAGGGCGTCCACTTTGACCTCATCCACAAGCCCCTCAAGCTCCTGCATGATTACCGCCCGTACCGGCTCTTCACTGCCCGATGGGCCCTGTGTCTCGGCAAGCCTCTTAATTAAATCTTTCAAGCCCTTTTTTAAGTCTTTCACGACGGAACACCGCCCTTTTCAATGTCTTCCAAAAAATGGCCGGCCAGAGCCAGCGCCGCCTCCCAATCCCGGAGGCTCATGAGCGATACCGGCGAGTGAATGTAACGACAAGGCAGCGCCATGACCGCCGCCGGCACCCCGCCTCTGGTAACCCGGATCCTCCCTGCATCCGTCCCCCCGAAAGCCGACCGGCGCAACTGCACCGGCAGCCGGTTTCTTTCCGCCAAATCCAGCAACCGCTCTACCAACCGGCGGTCCATGATCCCCGTCCCGTCCATGATCGTCAAAGCCGGGCCCTTCCCCATAGTGGTGGACTGCATGTGTTCCTCGGTCTCCGGCACATCGGAGGCGGTGGTCCCCTCCAGTACCAGAGCCACATCCGGGTCAATCGCGTAAGCAGCCACTCCCGCCCCCCGCAAGCCGGTCTCCTCCTGTACGGTAAAGACCCCGTAGAAGGTGAAACTGTACTGCTTCTTAAGCAGTTCGATCAAAAGCGCGCAACCGGCCCGGTCATCAAAGGCTTTGCCCTTGACTATTCCGTTGCCAATCTCCTCAAACCTGGTGGCAAAGCTGGCCACATCCCCTACTTTGACCATTCGCTCGGCCTCTTCTTTGCTTTTGGCCCCGATGTCAATGTACATCTCATGGATGGGAAGAGCCCGTTTCCGTTCCTCCGGCTTTTGCAAATGGGCCGGTTTGGATCCCAATACCCCCGGCAGCTTTTCGGGCCCGACCGACACCACTTTGGAGTTCAGAACTCTTTGGTCAAGCCCGCCTACCGGTTCGAAACGAACCAACCCTCCTTTGTCAACCAGGGTCACCATCAGGCCCACCTCATCCATGTGGGCCGCCACCATCACCTTTAAGCCGCCATGTTTGCCTCTTCCCGTTCCACGCCGGACAGCGATCAGGTTGCCGAGGGAATCGGTCCACAGGTCTTCCACATAAGGTTTTACCAGCTCCCGGATCAAGTTGCGAACCTCGTGTTCGGTCCCCGAGACACCGGCAGCCTCGGACAGTTCCTTTAAAAACATCGCAAACCCTCCACAAACTCTGCATCCAGCCCGGTGATAAAGTGCGCCAGAAGCCGGGCCGACGCTTTAATATCCGCAACGGTGAGGGTCTCCACCGGAGTATGCATGTTCCGCAACGGGATTGAAACTATTCCCGTGGGAACCCCCGCCTGGCTAACCTGCACGGCAAAGGCGTCGGTTCCACGCGGGGAAGGGTAGGGCTCGATCTGGTGGGCGATGCCGTACTCCTTTGCCGTGGTCACCAGACGCTTATATACCGCAGGGTGGATCGCAACCCCCACCCCGATCGCCGGTCCTTTGCCAAGAGGCATCGCCTTCTGTTCGGGAACACCCGGTGAATCGCCGTAGGTCACGTCGATAACCACCGCTAGATCGGGGGCCACACCAAAGGTGCTGGTGATCGCCCCGCGGTACCCGACCTCCTCCTGCACCGTAGCAACCCCGTATACGTCGACGGCATGCTTCATCTGTTGCAGTTCTTCAAAACAGGCCAGCACCACGGCCACACCTGCCCGGTTGTCGAACGCGCGGCCCGCCAGGAGATCGTTTTGCAAGGCCACCACGTCCCGGTTTACCACGGCCATGTCCCCGATATCCACCCATTTGCCGGCCTCTTCGGCGTCCATGCCGATGTCGATAAATAGTTGATCCATAGGAATCGCTTTTTCGTAATCCGCGGGGTCCTGAATGTGCGGCGGCTTGGCGCCGATGATGCCCCGCAAGGGACGCTTGCCGTAAACCGTAACCTCCTGCGCCACCAGATTTCGCGGGTCAATGCTGCCTTTGGTGATAAAGCGTAAAAACCCCTTCTCGTCAACCTTGCTGACAATCAAGCCCACTTCATCCATGTGCGCTACCAACATTATTTTTGAGCTGGCCACGTCATTGCCAGTTTTACCTTTGCCAATCGCACCTTTACCAGCGGCGCCATAACCTGATTCACCCTTCTTAAGAGCGATAACGCTTCCCAGCTTGTCTATTCGAACCTCCGGGGTGTAATGGGCAAATCTCCGGAAAACGGCTTCCCCGACCCGGCCTTCAAAGCCGGAAACACCAGGCAGCACACACAGCTCTTCCAATACTTCCCTGATCTCCACGCCGGCAACCTCCGTTAAAATCTCCATTTACCCTCCCTGGGCATATATTGGACATGAATTGACATGCAACAGTTAGTATTCTCCCCATCCCCGGGTTTTCCTCCACACTAAAACATGGTTTGCGCCAGAGCACAGAATAAAGACACCAGATAAAAAAGGGCATCCGGGGCATAATGGAGAATTAGAGGTGGAAAGGTGAGTTACAATGTTGGATACGGGGTTTTTGGCCTGGCTTTTTGCCGGCGCAATCGTCTCAGGCGTGCTTGGCTCGATGCTCGGCCTGGGGGGCGGGGTTTTTCTGGTTCCTTTGCTTACCCTGGGGCTGCATCTGCCGATACACTTTGCAATCGGAACGAGTATCGTGGCGGTGGTGGCCACCTCCAGCGCCGCCGCCGGAGTCTATACCCTGTCCGGTTTAACGAACCTCCGGCTTGGCATGATTCTGGAGATCGCCACCACCATCGGAGCCATTACCGGCGGGCTCACCGCCGCTTTAGTAAGCCGTCAGACCCTGAATATTCTTTTTGCCCTGGTCCTCCTTTACACTGCTGGGTCCATGCTCGTAAACCGCAAACGTCCGGAATCCTTCTCCGAAGCAGCAGTCGCCTGGACTCCCGGGGAGGAACAGGAATGTTTAAAGCTGTCCGCCGCTTTCTATGATGAAGCTGCCCGGCGGGAAGTGAGGTATCAGGTACGGCATCTGCCATTGGGAGCGTTCGTCAGCTTCCTGGCCGGAAACCTCTCGGGGCTTCTGGGGATTGGCGGCGGCATTATCAAGGTCCCGACCATGAACCTGGTGATGGGCATTCCTATAAAGGCAGCGGCGGCCACCAGCAACTTTATGGTCGGGGTCACCGCGGCGACCAGCGCCTTTGTTTATTATTCCCGCGGGTATATCAACCCTTTTTACGCCGCTCCCGCCGCGATTGGAATCTTTCTTGGCGCTCAGGCCGGATCCCGGCTGGCAAAAAAGACCAGGAGCAAGATCCTGGTCAAGCTCTTTGCCTTTCTGTCGATCTACCTGGCGGTCAGGATGCTCTGGGAAGGAATCTCCGCCGGTATAGGAGGAATCAGCTTTGGCTTCAACTAAAAAACAGGTTCCCGACAACGCCAATAGCCAGGTCTACCGGTTGGCCAGGCCTGTCTTGCTGATCGGCATCACCGCCAGTTTTACTTTGATCCTGGCCGGGTTTGCCCGTTACGCTCTTGAACCGGGTCAACAGACATTAGCCTCCCTAGGCCGGGCCGTTCCATTTCGCCAGCTCTTTTTCCTCCTGGCGCAAGGACGGCCCGAGGCGCTGCTAAGCCTGGGCATTCTGGTTTTGTTATTCGTGCCAGCCGGCTTTGTGGCCGCTTCTGTGGCCGCTTTTTGTGGACGGGGAGAGCGGCTCTCAGCGGTCACTTCCGGCATTGTCCTGGCGATCCTTCTGATAAGCGCAATTATGGGCCTTTTATAAAGAATCGTGCGCAAGCCGGTAAGAGAGGCCGGAACGCCTTTGCCCCGCCTGTTGGTTGCGAACGTACGCCGCCAGCGCCCTCTTGCTCCCTACCAGAACAACCATCTTGCGGGCCCTGGTAATCGCGGTATAGAGAAGGTTTCGGTTCATTAGCGCCGGCATCACCCCGGTGACCGGCATGACCACCACCGGATACTCACTGCCCTGGCTTTTGTGGACCGAAACGGCATAGGATATGGCTAGTTCGTCCAGTTCATGGCGTTCGTAAGTAACCTGCCTCCCCACATCCAGGAAAGGGTAATCTACAAAAACCTGCTGTTCCTCGAGATCAACATTTACCACCCGGCCGATATCCCCGTTGAAAACCAGCTTTTGATAGTCGTTTCTGATCTGCATCACTTTGTCGCCCACGCGAAAGATCGTATCGCCATACGGCATCTCCGCCTTGGACGGCGCAGGGGGGTTGAGAGCGGCCTGGAGGGCCAAATTGAGAGCCTCTACCCCGACAGCCGCCCGCCGCACTGGAGTCAGGACCTGGATATCTTCGACCGGATCACAGTTTAGATGGCGCGGCAGGCGGCTGGCCACCAGATCGACGATCAAACGGCCCAATCGGCCTGGATCGTTCTCTTCGATGAAAAAGAAATCCTTGCCGGCACTGTTAAGAATCGGAAACTCCCCCTGATTGATCCGGTGAGCATTCACCACAATCATGCTCTCCCGTGCCTGCCGGAAGACCTCGGTGAGCCGCACGGTTGGAACCGTTCCCGATTCGATGATGTCCCGCAAAACATTCCCCGGCCCCACAGGGGGAAGCTGATCCGCATCTCCCACCAGAATGAGGCGTGTTTTTGGGCTCACCGCACCAAGCAGGTTATTCATCAGCAATAGATCCACCATTGACGCCTCATCGATCACAAGCACATCAGCTTCAATCGGGTTATCCTCGTTACGTCCGAAACGCATGCGTAAGCGATGGGTATCAAGATCAGGATTAGTACCGGGAACGCTGGCAAAAGAAGGCTCAAGCAGGCGATGGATCGTCCTGGCTTCCCGGCCGGTGGCCTCCGCCATACGCTTGGCCGCCCGTCCCGTGGGCGCCGCCAGAACCACTCGCGCCCCGGAACGCTCCAGACCGTCGATTATCCTGCGCAGAACAGTGGTCTTGCCGGTACCCGGCCCTCCGGTCAAAACCAGGACCCCTGCATAACGACTGGCCTCCAGAGCCTGTTTCTGCCCCGCGGACAACTCAAGATCGCTGCTCTGATCATCCCGTTCCGTGAAGCCGCCGGCCGGGAGCGCGTCCTTTGCTGGAGGAAGCGGCCCGGCCATCAGCTTCTTCAGCCGCCGGGCCACTTCTTTTTCTGCATGATAAAGCCATGGGAGGTAAACAACCTGTTGATCCAGCCCGGTTTCTCCGGGCCATTTGCCGGCAACCAGCCGCCCTTTGACGATAAGATCACCCAGCACCGCCCCGGCGGCCTCCCGGGTGACACCCAGAGCCTGAGCCGCCTGGCCGGCCAGAATCTCCCCCGGTAAAAACACGTCCCCCGACGCTTCGGCGGCTTGTTGCAGAAAGAACTTCAAACCCGCGGCGATCCGGTATGGATCATCCGCCGCCACCCCCAACGATTGGGCGATCTTGTCGGCGGTCTTAAACCCTATGCCGTATATATCTTCCGCCAACGCATATGGATTGGCCTGCACCTTTTCAATGGCCTGGGAGCCGTAGGTTCTGACGATCTTGGCGGCAAATGCAGGGCTGATCCCGTGCCCCTGCAAAAAGGCCATCATTTCCTGGACGCCCTTTTGCTCCGCAAAAGCCGAGGAAATTTGCCGCGCCTTGACCTGCCCAATCCCTTCCACTTCTGTAAGGCGTTGCGGCTCCCTGGCGATTACTTCAAAAGTGGAAAGGCCGAAATGAGCCACCAACCGCTTGGCCGTAGCCGGGCCAATCCCTTTAATCAGGCCGGAACCCAGATATTTCTCGATCCCGCCCAGAGTCGCCGGGTTGACGGATGTGTAAGCAGCTATCTTGAACTGGCTGCCATATTCCGGATGGGTTGTCCATTCCCCCTCTATCCGTAATGTCTCCCCCGGACTGGCGGCCAAATTGCCCACCACCGTGATCTCCCGGCCCTCCCCGGCCAGCTTCAGCCTGGCCACGGTATATTGATTCTCCTTATTGTGAAAAGTGATCCTCTCCAGGGTGCCTTCAATGGTCGTCATACTCCTCCCCCACGCTTTTGCCCGATTCGCGTTCTGCCGGGCCTTCCTTCCCACAAGCGTCACCCGAAACGATAAGTTACCCCATAGCCGCCGGGAGGATAGTCAAAATCGATATTCCCGGGCGGGCAAGCCATGGAACAGGCTCCGCACTCCAAACACCTGCCAAAAAAGACCAACATCCCCACCTCCTCATCCCACTCAAAGACGTGTGTGGGGCAGATTTTGAGGCAGGACCTGGCCGGGCATTCCCCGCAAGCGTTTGGATCCACCAGGTAAATAAAGGTGGAAGCCGGCGGCTCAATCTTATC
>JBLNCV010000194.1:0-3564 GCA_050260975.1 Syntrophothermus sp.
CACCGGCCCCCCGCCCTCCCGGCCATCCTTCCAGACCTTCAACAGCGCCTCGGCGTATAGGAGCGGCTTTTGGGTCATCGCCACCACCCGGTCGTCCACCGCTTCCTCCTGCTTGCGCATGAAACGCCGGAATGCCAGCTGGCTAAAGGGTGAAAAGAACATGCCGTCGCGAAGCAACACGCCAAGCCAGGAACGCAGAGTGTCCCGGCGCGCCAGATGGACCAGTTCATGGGTCAAAACAGCTTCCAGTTGCTCGTCGTCAAACCTGTCCAGCAAGCCCCTGGATACCACCAGCACCGGATGGGCAAACCCCATGGCGAAGGCCGTCGCCACCCTGCCGGGCCACAGGCGCAAATCCGGAAGCTTGATTCCCATCTCCTCCAGGCGGGGGCGCAAGATCGCCGTTACCCGCCGCGCGTCACCGCCCGCCAGGGGCGGATTTTTTTTGACAATCCGCCAGGTGACGTAGCTATTGGCAAAGATCTTGAACAGCGAGTAAGCAAAGGTGGCAAACATCAACGGAAGGATAATCCGGGTGAACCATGGCTCGCTCCGGCAAATAATGTGCCACCGGGCCGGCCACATCCCACCGCCCGGCTCAAGGCTTCCCATCGAACACCGGCCGGCGCTTCCCAGATAGTAAATGTACCCCACGACCGGCGCTATGAGCGGCAAGGACCAGAGCCACATTTGAAGCTCCGGCCGAGAAAACCACGGCAAGCGCCAGACAGCCGCCACAAAAAGGTAAACGGCCGCCGATCCGATCAGGACGTAAGGAACATAGGGGTGATGTTGCAAAGAAAGTAAGAATCCAGGCATCTGTTTGCCTTCTCTCAACTTACTGTTGCTGCTTTTGCTTGCGCTCCTGGATGAGCTTCTCAAGCATGCCCAGCTTGGCCTCATCCTCTTTGCTCATCCGATCCACAAAATGGGTGATGGCCGGTTCCGCAAAATCGGCCAGGAGCCCGTCGATAACCTCGGTCACCACCGAGTTGAGCAACTCGTTTTTACTGAGCACCGGCGAATACAGGTAAGCGTTGCCCACCTTCTCCTTTTGCAGAATACCCTTATCCGCCAGCCGGGTCATGATGGTCATCACCGTGGTATACGCAAGATCCCGCCTCTGCCGGAGGACATCGTAGACCTCCCGCACCGTGGCCTTCTTCTGAGACCAGATGATCTCCATTACATCCGCTTCCAGGTGTCCAAGCACCTTCTTGAGCCCGATCTTGTTTGGGTGAAAATCCTTCAACACCTTATTTAGCCGCATCAATGCCAACTCCTTGCCGGTTCTATTCCGCTGGTTCCTCTATTGCGTCAGATTGCGTCAGTTCGCGAGCATTACTTTACGGGCATTAGGACTCCAGTTTTGATTATACCGCACAATCAGACGAGAATCAACCGCTACCTGACGTAATAGCGCTACCAGACGTAATAGTCTTACCTGATGTAATAACACCGTCGCGAATCTCCACGGTTCTCGTAGCATATCGCGCATTTTCCCGGTTGTGGGTCACCATCACGATGGTCAGGCCATCCCGATTGAGATTCCGGAAGAGTTCCATGATCTCCTCGCCGGTCCTGGTATCCAGCGCGCCGGTGGGCTCGTCCGCCAGAAGAATTGGCGGGTCGTTGACAATCGCCCTGGCGATGGCCACCCGCTCCTGTTCGCCTCCGGAAAGCTGGTTCGGCAGGCGATCGTACTTGCCTGCCAGCCCCACCCGGGAGAGTACTGCCCGGGCCATTTCGCGCTGTTCACCCTGGCTTCTGCCCGTAATCACCAGGGGGAGCATGACGTTTTCCAACGCGGTCAGGTATGCAATAAGCTGAAACTGTTGGAAGACAAATCCAATGTACTCGCGCCGGAAATCGGCCAGTTTTTCCTGGGAGAGCCGGTAGACTGGAATGGTATCCACAACGACCTCCCCGCTGGTGGGTGGGTTGAGCCCGCCCAGAATGCTCAGCAGAGTGCTCTTGCCGGAGCCGGAAGGACCCATCAAGGCCATAAACTCCCCTTCCGCCACATTCAAATGGGCTCCCTGGAGGGCGACGGCTTTCGCCCCGCCGGCGCCGGTATGATATTCCTTGGCCACGTTGCGCAATTCAATCAGACTCATAATACCTCCTAGATGAAACGCAAAGCCTCGGCTGGATCCAGGCGGGACGCCCGCCATGCCGGATAGAGGCTCGCCAATATTCCGGCGACCACCGCCAACGCCACCGAAATTACACCCACCAGGGGACTCCATGCAATTGCCACCGTAGTCTTGGCAATATACGGCGCCATCGCCCGGGCCCCCAGGATTCCGGCCGCATACCCCGTTAAGCCGCCCAACAGGCTGATGACCAGCGCCTCAAAGAGGATAATTACCATCACATGAGACTTCCGGAAACCTATCGCCCGGAAGATCCCGATCTCCCTGGTCCGCTCGTTTACCGAAGAGAGCATGGTGGTAGCCATCATCAATACTCCGATCAGGAGAACCACAATCGAAACAGCATAGGAAAAGCTATCGAGCCTTTCCACCGTGTCCAGCCGTCCTTTCACCGCCTGGCGGAGCGCGGTGACCTTCACATCCGGCAAGCCCGCCGCAATCTGGCGGACAATTTCCTCCACCGGGCAGCTCAGGCAAAGGGCGCTCACCTCGATGAGGCTGAGCTTTCCCGGCTGGCCCAGCATCTTCTGGGCAACCCCCAGATCGCCGAAGATTAACCCGTCTTCCTGAGACCCGATCTCTTTCAACACGCCGGCCACCCGGAATTTGTGCCCGTTAATCACCAATACGTCCCCGGGCGCCTTACGAAACTCCGCCGCGACACCGTGGCCGAGCAAAAGATCCGAGGGATCTCCGGGCCTTTGCCCGGTGATCTCCCACCATTTCTTCATCCGCAACTCCGCAGTAAAATCCACGCCTACCAACACCGCCTGGCGCCCGCCGGCGGACACGGCTCCAAGCAACTTTGGGGCTACGGCGCTGATGTTCTCCCGGTCCTTGATCTGCCTGATAGCCGTCACCGCGCTCATATCCAGTTGCTTCACATCATAGGAAACGCCAGCCACCGTGATGCCACCGTAGGATAGAGTCATCCCTTCCGACCGGGGCACTACCACAATGTTGGCGCCATATTCGTCCAATTGCCTGGCAACCGCCTCCTTCATGGCCGAAGTGATACTATAAAGAATGACCATGGTGGCGATGCCAATCGCCAGGCCCAGCACGGAAAAGAGCAGCCTGCTCTTTCGCCGACGCAAATTACCGATGGAAATATCTATCAACCGCATAATTGAATCCTTCCAGAATGCTGATTTTTGGCCCCGATCGCCAATCTCGAGCCTTACACCCTCGGTTCCCAGGCGGCAACCTCATCCACGCTCATAATTGCGTCGCCGCCATCCCGGGAAGTCGTCATAGCCTCCGGAGGGTACTTCTGGCAACCGCCGGACAGCCCCTGCAGGTTCTCCAGGCTCCACACCGTGCCGCAGGTGTTGCAAACCAGGTTTGACCCCTCAATGTGAAAGCTGGTTGAAGAACACGGCTCGCAGAGCCTGATCGCCGTTACCAC
>JBLNCV010000195.1:0-9630 GCA_050260975.1 Syntrophothermus sp.
ATGGCCTCTGCTGACTCCTGCCGGCTCCAACGCAACCTTTCAGCCTCGTTTGTTGGGTTCCCAACGTTTCCGGCAGGTCTCCCCGGGTAAGAGCGCCGACTTTCTCCCCATGTACCCGCCCCTCGCGACGGACACCCTTGCCTTTGGCTAACGGTTGGTGCAGCCAACCTCCGTACAGGTCTTTCACCTGCTAGTCGCGCGCCCGTGCCGGGCGCACAAGGAGATCTCCCCGCCTCGGAGAGATCTCCTTTTTTATGGTTACCCGCTGACGGGAAAGGCCGCCGAATAGCGCAAGAGCCGCATGCCGTTTAAGATCACCGCCATGACGCTTGCTTCATGGACAAACATTCCGGAAGCCAGTTCCAATTTCCCCATCAGTACCGATGCCACCAGAACAGCCACCACCACCACAGCCAGGACGGTATTCTGCCGGATCACCCTCATGGTGGCCTTGCCAAGGCCGATAGCAAACGGAATCCTATCCAATCGATCGGACATCAGCGCAATATCGGCTGATTCCACTGCCACGTCGCTGCCGGCGGCTCCCATGGCGATACTCACATCGGCAAAAGCCAGGGCTGGTGCGTCGTTGAGCCCGTCGCCCACCATCGCCACCACTTCGCCGCGGCCGCGGATCTCCTTGATGACTTCCACTTTATCTTCGGGCAGCAATTGAGCCTTCACCTCGGTGACCCCAGCCTGTGCCGCCACATGGCGGGCGGCTTGGGGGTTGTCCCCGGTAAGGATCACCAAATTCCGGACACCGGCTTTCTCCAACCCGCCGACCAACCGGGACGCTTCGGGACGAATCACATCCGCCGCCGAGATCGCCCCTATCACGTGGTCATCCTGCCCGACCAGCATCACCGTCCTGCCCAACTCTTCTTCGGCTTTCAGGTGAGAAAGGACCGCCGGGGGCAACGTGAGGTTCTGCCCGGCAAAAAGCCGCGGGTTCCCCACAAGAATCGTTTTTTCTCCTATACTGGCTACCACTCCTTGCCCCGGCACGGTATGGAAACCATCGAGCCGCTGCGGTTCCGGTGGGCCAGGCAACTCCGCTGCCGCGGCCAACACCGCTCTGGCAATTGGATGTTCCGAACCATGCTCCACCACGGCCGCCATCTTCAAGACCTGATCCGGATCCTGCCCCCACCCCACGGTCCGCACCACCTTGAGCTTACCCTGGGTCAGAGTCCCGGTCTTATCCAGGGCCAGGGCCGTCACCCGCCCCACCTTCTCCAGATGCTCGCCGCCCTTGATGAGGACGCCGTGCCCGGCCGCAGTCCCAATTCCCGCCACCACCGCCACCGGCGCCGCCATCACCAGGGCTCCCGGGCAGGCAATCACCAGCAGGGTAAGCGCCATGCGCAGATCCCGGGTGAAGAGGTATGCGGCCACCGCCAGAAGAATAATCCCCGGCGTGTAGTATCGGGCGAACTTCTCCAGGAACCTCTGCACCGGAACCTTCGCTTCCTGGGCTTCTTCCACGAGGTTGATAATCCGCTCGAAGGTGGTATCCGCGCCCACCCGCTCCGCCGAGATCTCCAGATAACCCTCTTCGTTTACGGCGCCGCTTAAGACACGGCTGCCGGCGGTCACTTCCACCGGCAACGATTCCCCGGTCACCGAGGCGGTATTCACGCTGGCTCTCCCCGCCAGGACCCGGCCGTCCACGGGGATGGTCTCCCCTGGCCGCACCACCACCATCTCTCCCAGCCGGACCTCTCCAGCAGGGATCTCCAGTTCCACCGGAGCCCCTTCGGACGAGATCCTGCGCACATGGGCAGTCTTGGGCGCCAAACGGATCAGCTTCTGAATCGCATCCCGGGTTTTGGCCATCGTCCGGGCTTCCAGATACGCCCCAAAGATGAAGAGAAAGGTGACCACGCCGGCCTCCCAATACTCCCCGATCAGGATTGCCCCGATCGCCGCCAGGGTCACCAGGAGGTCGATCCCGATCACTCTGAAACGCAACGCCCCCCAGGCCCTCCGGGCGATGGGCAAGCCGGCCACAATGGTTGCCCCCACGTAAGCCAACTGGCTTGCCAGGTGGGCGGGAGGGAAGCGGTTGGCCAGCCACCCTGCCACCAGTAGCAAGCCGGCCACGATCACCGTCCTTTCAGACGATTTCATCGTATGTCCCTCCCCCTACATCCGGCCGCGCACCGAAAAGCCAAAACCCGCCAGAATCTGGTTCAGCCGGGCCGGGGTGGTCGCCTGCGGGTCATACTTTACCCTTACCTTCCCCGAGGCGGCAGAGACGGTAGCTGCCTCCACGCCCTTCTCGCGCTTTAAAACGCCTTCGATCTTCGCCGCGCAACTCGGGCAGGAGAGCCCTTCCAATGTGACGTTGAACTCCACCTTTTCCTGATCTTTGACCTGCATCTTGACTCCTCCTTTAGGTTCTTCCTTTCGTTTTCTCCTCTATTCCCCCCGGTTAAACTCGGTCCGGGGCCTCTTACGATTTCCATGGTACCGGAAGTCGCGGGAGGAAAACATGATGCAGATCAAAATTTGAAAAGGTTACTCCAGCCGCTCCGGATCCTTGATCGCCACTCCACGCCAGCCCTTCAGGGAGATCTGCCCCTCCTCTTCCAGCTCGTGCAACCGCCTGCTGAGGGTCTCTGGCGTGATCCCTAAAAGTGCGGCGGTCTCTTTGCGGCTGGTGGGCAATTCCACCCACACCTCGCGCCCCCGCCCGGTAAGTTTGCCCGCCTCCACGGCCTGGGAACGCAAAAACGCCACCACCCGCTGGCGCGCATCCTGCAACCCCAGCCCACCTACCAGGCTCTCCACCTCTTGCAGGCGTCTGGCCATCTGCCGGGTCATCTCCAGCGACAGAGCCGGCTTAGCCAGCAACAACCGCCGGAAGTCACCGGCCCCGATAAAGCAGACCACGGTTCTTTGCAACGCCTCGGCGTTCAATTCAAAAAGCGAATCCAAAAGGAGGGTCAATTCGCCGAAGAAATCTCCGGGCCTGAGCAGGTAAACCAGTTGCTCCCGGCCTTCGACGGAGCTTTTGTATAATTTCACGAGCCCGGCGTTGACTACATACAGACCAGCGCCCCGTTCCCCTTCCTGCACGATTATCGCGCCCGTCGGATACTCTTTTCGCCTGACCAGCTTTTGAATCTCCGCCTGGCCGGCCCCCCCAAGCGAGGCAAAGAGCGGCACCCGGCTCACGCAAAACTCATGATAGCAGCACTCTGGCAATATCCCCACACCCCTTCCCTTTCTCGCCGAAACAAGTTCCTAAAACGTTCCTAAAACATAGAGATTTATCTTTGACAAAATAAATGACAATACACCATCCCGCAACGACTAAAGATCTTTAACTGGGGAATACTGGAACAGACTCATGGGTTTGCAAGAATCGGACCGAACCCAAAGCGCGGTATTTTCCGTCAAGAACTTCGACTACACGAATCTATTTCCTTTCCTGGCCAGGGGGCGCTGGCCAGGCTGTTCGGCATAAAAAAACCGGAGATCCTGATCTTTCCTTATGATTCCTGCAATCTTCACCCTGGCCATGCTGCCCCCGAATACCCTGGTTGCCATTGATTGGGCCAACAAGTTCGCCTTTTTTTCCTTGATCCCGCTTTACCTGTTGCCACTTTCCTGTCCGAAAAGCGCAGCTTTGTCCTGCCTAGAGTTAGTCGTCCCCGGTAAAAAGGACCTCAAGGTGGCGGGTCTGGCGGTGTTTCGCGGAGACAAGATGGTGGGCTGGCTTGGTGAAGAAGAGGCGCAGGGGCTGCTCCTGGTGACCGGAAGAGCCAAAAACGGCGCCATCGCCGTAGGGCACTTGCCCGATATGGCTGGTGAGGCCACCTTGAGGCCACCTTTAGAATCTTTCGTGCGCGCAGCACAATCCACGCCGTCAGCAAAGGCGGCAAGATCCGCTTTGACATCTCCATCCGCCTGAATGGAACACTGAGAGAGATGGAAAGCGACTCCATCCTCGATTTCGGCCGGAACAGGGAACTGGAGGAAGCCATCGCTGAAGCAGTCCGGGAACGGGACCTTCTGGCAATCAAAAAGGCGCAGGGCGAGCTTAAAGCCGATATCTTTGGATTTGGCCGGCGCCTGCCCCTAAAATCTCCCGGGACCTGGAAAAAGATTAAAGACCGATGGGATGAGATCTTCCCGTCGGTGGAAATCAATATCAAAGAGGTAAGCGCCAGAATTCAAAGCCCCGGCCAGCGGCGCTGACCCACATAAGGGCGATGATCATGTTTAAGCCTGAGCGCGCCTGTCGAAGCCTGCTCCGGGAGGTAACCTGTGGTACAAAACCTGCTGATGGCACTTGACTACCTTCGAAACGCATACACCCTGACGGTCTACCTGGTAACCCTGGCCGCGGGCGCCGCTTCTTGTGGATCGACCGCCCCGTTATGAAGAGAAAAGGAAATCGTGGCGAAGAGCTTTTCAGCCTGGTGGCCGGCTGGTTGCTCATCATTGCCGGCACCGTTGCTTTCGCCGCCTTCCAGATCTGGGATCTGCTGGGATAAAGAGAAAGATGCCGCAAATTTTTGCCGGTGCGGCAAGCAGCCAACCACACTAACGGAACATCAACCAGATTATAAGAACCGTCAACCCTGCCACCGTCAAGGTCGGAGCCACCGCCACACCTGAAGTTACCGCCTGCTCCCCATCCTTCTCTGCGTTTTGCGCACCGCCGCTGGAAACACCTTGGCTCCTCACACCGCCATTGATGTTATTTATGCGGCCGATCCCGCTGAACAGAACCCCGCTGCCGGCTACCATGGCGGCGCCTGCGCCAAGCAACGCCCAGCGCACCGCAGTAACAGCGTCCACTCCGGTAAGTATGGAAAAGAAGAAGCCGGCCATACTGGACACGAAGGCCACGCCTACTCCAATAAAGGCTGCTCGCGAAACGGTCGTCAACCAGTCCATCCCGCCACCCTCCTTGTCCGCATCCTCCTTGTCAGGCACTCAAATCTCATTATTATAATTTCGCCGGAAAAGCCAAAAAATCCTCCCCTATCTCCATACCTTTTCCGCGAGATCTTTCGAAAAGTACTTCTGGCGAAGCCGGGCAGACATTTGCGCCAGAACGCGGAAAGCTGCTTCCACCGTCTCCACGTTGCGCTCCCCCACGAGCGAACAGGTCGCCGGGGTGATCATCGCGTTCTCCACAATCCTTTGCCGGCTCACACCCTTGGCTTCCAGGTAGTCCCAAAAGCCCTCAAGCTTGGCCAGCAGGGAATCCTCGGTCTCCCGGTCCAGCAGCCACGCCCCGGTAGGGACAATCCCCCAGGAAAGAATCCCCCCGCGTTCTAAAAACTCCGCCGCCCGCTCGTAACGAACAAAGGTATCGCCGCGGCTGTAAGAGTCGAAGGACAGGATGTCGATATCTGCCGCTAGCAGGAAATCCCAATCAGGATTTCCGCACAGGTGGATCCCTTTCATCCCGTCAATGCCCGCCAAAAGCCCGGCCAGATCCTCCTTGGCCATCTCGTTTGTGTACCCGGAGACACTGTTGAAGACCAGCTCCAACCCCGGTTCGTCAAAAAACACTATAGGGTTGGGGTGTTTGGCCCGCAACAGTTGATATTGATGGTTGATCTTCGCCCTGGTAAAATCAAAGAGCAAAGTACGGATCTCATCGTTGTAAATGATGGCTTTACGGTTCTCATCCACAATCTGAAGCCCAAAACTGATGGGTCCGATGACCTGCCCCTTGATGGCCGGGTACTTGCTCAGGTCCTGCTGGAGAAACTTCCGCAGAGTAGCCGTGTACCTGGGCGACAGGGCAAAGGTCTCGGGATCGGCGCTCTTTTCCACGTAATCCGCCAATTGTTCGTAGAAAAGCCGGGTGTCCACCGTAATCCGCTGGTTCGACTCATCCAGAACAACCCCCGGGAAATGCTCCGAAAACTGGACGTACATGTCCTCATAAAAGTTTAGGTGGGGCAACTGCGGCCAAAAAGGCACATCAACGCTCAAAGCAATCTCCAGCGCGCGGTCCACATCGGTGTGGGGAAGGATCCCCATGGCCGAACTCAAACACCGGCCCTTAAACTCAGGCATGGGCTTTCACTCCTTTGTTTTTCCGCCATCAGGTCCGGCCCCGGCTTTCCACCGTTCATAACCGTTCCTTGAGGCGCGCCAGGCCGATCCGGTCCAGCATGACACCAAAGCGCTCGCCGCCCCGGCCTTCCTCTTTGAAGAGTTCGATAGCGGCCTGCAAAGCCCGGCGAACCCCTTCGGCGTCGGTGAATTCCACAAGGGTCTCGGCCAGCTTCGCCCGGCGCCCCAATCGCCCCCCCACCAGGATCTTATGCCCGTGTCTGACTTCTATTGCTCCCGTGGCGCAGGCGCCGCCACAGTCACCGCAGTTAAGGCACCTTTCCCGGTCGAAGACTGGCCCATCCTCCTCCACGTGCACCGCGTCCTCCTTGCAGGCGGCCTCACATTCGCGGCACTGGACACACTCGCCCGCTCCCCTCTCCGGCCGGGTCTGACCCACCACCCCGAAGTCCTTGATCTGGGGCTCGGCGCAACTATTGGGGCAGCCGGTGACCGCCACTCGGAATTTGTGGTGGGAAAGGATCGGGCCCTTGATCCTGGCCGCCAGAGCATCCGAGAGGCCGGACTCTTCAATCACTCTGAGCACGTCGTCGCGCACCGACGGAACGTCGATCTGCGCGCGCGGGCAACCGGCCAGCCCTCCGCAGGCGTTCACGGTGTAAAGCGGTCCCTCAACCGTACCCCGCGCATGCACCTCTTCCTCCAGCCGCCGGATCAATCCCACCGGCGGCACATCGGGATCGTCGATTTCCAAAAGCTCGCCGTGCGCGCCAACCCCACCGTGCTCGGTAACGGCCTCTTGGGGTGCAACGCCCTGGCTGGGCGACTTCGAGAAGAAGGCCCGGCGGGCGGCGTCCACATCCCCCACCGTCACTACATCCTTACCGGCCCCACGGGCATACTCTTCCACCTTTTGCCGCACCATGGACCGGACAAAGACCGGCACCCGCTTTAACTTCCGTTGAGCCTCGTCATCCCACCGCAAACCGCTTTTGGCACTCGCCATACTCATCTTTCGTGGCCTCGCTTTCGCGAGGCAGGCTCTTTGGCCAGCCTGACAGTTCCCCCCGAAAAGTCCCCCCTTAGCTCCAGCAAAGGGTGGGACTTTTTCAGGGGAAACTAGTGGAGCCCGCCTCGTCTATTCAAAACTATCTTGGTTTGTTATATTCCACCCAGTTATATTTTTTCGCCACGAACCTGGTCAATTCCTGCTTCCAGCCCGAGCCCCCGCCGCTTGACGAGAATATGCGCTTCCATGGCATCCGCGGCCTTGACTGGATCCAACTCCACCAGCACCTTGCCGCCGGTCAGGCTCTCGATGTCCTCTGTCAGCACCTTAGTGACCAGAGCGCTACCAGTAACCGGCGGTACTGGAGCCAGGTGGGTCAACAGCCCGAAGGCTACCGCAAAGACGCCATCCGCAACCGCCTTCTGTTCGAGGTACTCCGGCGCGGAAGCCGCCACCGGCAGCTCGCTCGGGTCCACGCCAAGCGCCCCGGCGATGGCCGTCACCGCCACTCCGATCCGCCCGATATCCACACAGGAACCAAAGTTCAACACCGGCGGAATTCCCAGCGCCTTGCAGATCCCCCGTAGCCCTTCACCGGCCAGTTCTGCCGCCTCGGGCACCATCAAGCCCTCGATCTGGGTGGCGCTGCTCACGCAGCCAGAGTTGATCACCAGGATGTCCCGCTTGATTAACTCTTTCACCAGCGTCACCGACATGCCGTCATGGCCGTTGCGGTTGTTGGTGCAGCCCACCACCGCCACGATGCCCTTGATGGCGCCGCTCTTAATCGCTCCGAGCAGTGGCTCCAGGCTGCCGCCCAAAGCGCCGGCGATACTTTCCACGGAGAAGCCGGCCATCACATCGGACTTATGCCGCGGGATAAAGACATCCTTCCCCCGGTTGCGGTACGCCTCGATGGCCATCTTGATCAGTTCTTCGGCCTGTTGGGCCACCTTTTCCGGTTCATAGTCCACATGCTCCTCCACGCCGGCCATCCTGAGGATCCGGTCCACCGAAACCAGCCTGGTGTGGAACCGGTCCGCTACCGCCTTCAATCCGGGGATGGAACAGTTCATGTCCATCATCACCAGATCCACGGCGCCGGTCGCCACCAGGAACTCCTGGTTGATCCAGTTGCCCGTCTGGCCCGCAAAGACTTGTACGGGCTCCCCCGCCCCGGCGGACGCGCCTGTTGAGGTGCCCAACCGCTGCAACAACTCCTGGCCCGTGCACATGGAGCCCAGCACCCGGATTCCCCTGGCGCCCGCCGCTCTGGCCAACGCCTGCATCTCTTCGCTCTGCGCGGCTTGCATGACCGCCGTGCCCACCAGCGGCACATGTCCGTGCGCCACGATATTCACCATATCGGGGTCGATAATTCCCAGATCGGCCTGGGTCCTGGCAATCTGCGGGGTTCCCAGCAGGATGTCCTGCAAGGTTACCGTTCCCACCAGCCCCATGTAACCAGTGGCAATGGCCAGCCGCAAGGTGGTAAGCAGCAGGTCCACCGGATCGGAGGTAATATTGGTCATGGATTTGGTGAGGGCGTCCCGCAGTTCGGAAAGCATCCCGCCGGGAATCACCCCCAGTTTTTGCCAAACTTCCTTGCGGGTCTGGGGCGCAAATACCTCCACCAGCGCCAGAGGTTCATCGGCTCCCTTGCGCAGCTCGGCCAGGACCGCGTCGGCCAGGCCAATCGCCAGTTCCTCGGTGGATTTGGTAGTATCTAGCCCGATGGCTCCTGCCACCTGCCGCAACTTCTGCTCGTCCTGAATCTTGTAAGGGGTCTTACCCTGCGCGGTGGCCTTCAGGGTCCTGGCGACTTCCTCCAGGTGATGCGAATACGCCGCCACCCCGTGGGTAGTCAGGCGCAAAATGTTTCTGGCCACAATGGTGTCCGCGGTGGCGCCACAGATGCCCTGCGGCGCCTTGGGGGTAATCCGGCAAGGCCCGTGGCTGCACAACTGGCAGCAGATGCCCTGCATCCCGAAGGTGCACTGGGGCTGTTGTTCCTGGTAACGGTCAAATACCGTGGAAATCCCCAGCTTAGTAGTACGATCGTACATCTCACAAGTCGACTGGTGCACGGAAACGTCGCAGGCCGTGCACCCCACGCAATGATCTTTTTCCGACACTTGCCTCACTCCTGTCATATTACTCGGGTTAACTCTTGTTGGTCAATGCATTGATCTCTTCATGAGCATCCCTCCCATTCCGATATTACTACCGGGGATTGAGGTTCTCTGTGACAGATGATCTTTTTTAATGTGATCTTTATCACATCCCCAGGAAAAACACAAACCGCTAAACAGGTATCGGGACCTCTGCCACCACATCCTTCAACACGCCTTTCAATACTTCCGCCGACCGCCCAAATTGCGCGGCTTCGTCTGCATCCAGGTCAAGGCGAAGCATCTTGGCCACGCCGGTGCGGTTGAGCAGAGCGGGGACGCTCAGGCAGACATCGCTCACCCCCAGATAATCCCGTACCAGCGTTGAAACGGTCAACACCGAATTTTCGTGGCGAAGAATGCTTTCCACGATCTCCAGGATCGCCAGACCCACGGCGA
>JBLNCV010000196.1:0-3240 GCA_050260975.1 Syntrophothermus sp.
ACTGTAGAAGCCAAGCCCCACCATGGTAAGGATCATGAAGCCGATAAGAGCCAGGAGCTTTGTCCGCAACTTCCAACCCGCGAGGAAACTCACCCTTTTTTCCTCCCCTTGCTGCGCTCGAGAGTTTGATCAATACCGCCCTGCAACCTTGATTACTTTCTTGCTGCCTACGCATTGTTTATCGACAACGATCCCGGGGAATTAAGCCGGAAAGAGCCTACTGCATTCTGAAGTTTTTGGGCCATAACAGCAAGTGTTTTCGCAGAGCCAGCGATTTTTTGAAGATGGCCCCAAGTGACACTATAACAGTCGAGGCCAGAACCCTGGTGCGCATGGAAGCCAGCATATCGGCGCGGTTGGCGACCTGGGCCGCCAGTCGAACATTGTAAAACCCAAATGCCGCCACAAAAAGGATCATGAATACGACCAGAACCACGATCTGCGTTTGTAACTTCACTTTTGTATTTCCTCCTCCAACTCGGCTTCCAAGGTTATCCCTACCGTGAAGTTAAGCTCGTTCTGTCACATTATTATCCCTTTTTCTGTCTATTTATTGTAATAGTCGGCAAGGCTTCCCCAATAGTAAAGAACTTTTAACCTTACCAAACCTCTCCAGAAACAAAGACGCCAATAAAAAAAACAAGACCACAGGTTGCTCTGTGGCCGTCTCCTTAAACTACAAACACTATGAGCTTTTTTCAAATGCCGGGACCGGCGTGTTAAACGGAACGAACTTCGGTGACCTCGGGGATCTCCGCCTTCAAGATCCGCTCGATGCCATTTTTAACCGTCAACTGGGACATGGGGCAACCAGCGCAGGTCCCGCGCAGCTTGACCTTAACCACGCCGCCTTCCACATCCACCAGTTCCACATCCCCGCCATCGGCCTGCAACCCGGGTCGCACCTTGTTTAAAACCTCCGCGACCTTCTGCTTTTCAGGTGCCTTCTCTTTCAAGGTAAACGCTCCTTCCTCTTTGCCTGTATTTGAAAATAGTTGCGTCATGCACACTTATCGTTTGCGCCTTTCGGCAAAAGTATTGATCCGTGCCAAAGTTACCCGCAACTTTTTCCGGCAGATAATATTACCTCTTTCATCATATTATGTCCTGTAGTTATTCGCCATGATTGGTCAAACTCCTGCTTCCTTTGCCAAACTTAACCGCCGACCCGGAGATCCAGGCCACCACCGGCAACACTGCCGCCACCGGCCAAAAGTAATAAAAGACTTTTCCTCCCCGCCAGAGTTACCGATATTTAAATCAAATTGAGGAGGTGGCAGGGATGGTTTCCTTCTCCTTACTTGCAGCACTCGTCTTCCTGGCGCTAATCATCGCGGTGGCGACTTACAAGTACGTAAAACCCATCAGGTCCTGGCTGGTCTTCGGCGGAATCTTCCTTCTGCTTCTGGTGCTTTACGCCACCGTGGGAAGCGCCATCATTCCGGCCGATAAACCCTGGCTCGAACTCACCTTGCAAACCATCTTCGGCAGCTTTCTCGTGGGATTGCGTAAACCTTACCCGGGCTGACCACGGCTGATTCCATCAGACCGGCAAGGGTTAACGAGCTGGCAACCATGCCTAACTCCGGGCAGAAACCGCCATTTTGATCTTGGAGATGAGGATGTCCAGGCCAACCTGGTTAAACCCGCCCTCCGGCAGGATAATATCCGCATAGCGCTTGGAAGGTTCGACAAAAGCCTCGTGCATCGGTTTAACGGAATTAAGATACTGGTTGAAGACCGAATCCAGGGTCCGGCCCCTCTCCTTCACATCCCTCAGGGTCCGGCGGATAATTCGCACGTCCGCGTCGGTATCCACGAAGATCTTGATGTCCAACAGGTCCCGGATCCGATTGTTTTCGAAGATCAAGATCCCCTCCACCAGTACCACCGGCGCTGGTTGGATCAGGCGGGTCTCGTCGGTCCGAGTGTAGGTCTCAAAACTGTAGACCGGCATTTCCACGGTATGCCCCTGTTTGATGAGCCGGAGATGCTCCTCCATCAGATCATTGTCAAAGGCATCCGGATGGTCATAGTTGAGCTTGATTCGTTCTCCAAACGGCAAATCACGGTTGTCCTTATAGTAAGCGTCCTGCGGCAGAATAACGCACTTATGGCCCAAAGCCTCACTGATGGCCTGGGCCACTGTCGTCTTTCCCGAACCGGTTCCGCCGCAAACCCCCACCAATAGCGGTTGCTGCATGGTTTCCCCCTCATGCCAGAGCTCTGAAATCAACATACCAGCTGGCCCGATCTCTAACTATTATACCATATCCAGCAAAGCGGCGGGAAATGAATCAAAGAAAAGGATCTGGAAGATCATCTTTCACCTGGGCCGCCGAAGTAACCAGCCCGCCTGATCAATGGCGCGATGGTCAGAGAGATCCCCGCATCCACCAGATGATGCAAGGCCGTGCCCACCGCGACCACCACCCCCACCTGATACAGCGAAAAACCGAAAGGAATGACAATCAGTGCCTCAGACAGGGCATGGACGGGCAAAACCGCCAGCAAGGCCGCCCAAAAAGGCATCCCCCGCCGGATCAGCACCGCGCCAACTCCGCCGAACAGGGAATGCATCAAAGCTCTGGCAGCCACTACAGGCATACCGAGCCGGATCAGAAAACCGAGCATGGATCCGATGCCCACCATCACCGCCGTCAAGGGGCTCACCAGCATGGCCAGCATCACCGGCACATGGGCCGCGAGGGTGGCGGTAAACGGCGGAATCGTCACCGTCAGCACCCCGCCGAACGCCAGCGGAATCACCAGCGACAGTGACATCAAAATGGCCCCCAGCACCATCTCCCGCGTCTGCATGATCCGCTTTCCGGATGTTTTACGTGCAACCTGCTCCTGCTGCATCACCAAGACACCTCCAGATTATTTTAGCTTGATCTTAGCTCATTCAGAGTGTCTTGTCAACTGTAAATACACAGTCAATGCATCAGCGGCAATGCGTCAGCGGGCCTCCAGCAGGTACCCTTTCGCCCGCAAGGCCTTCTCGACCCTTTCCAGTACGGTGGCGTCCGCCCCCTCCACCTTGTGCAGATGCACCCCGTCGGTCAAGGTGAGCAGCGGCTTGGCGTCGCTTGAGGCCAGCCGGCGGATGAACTGGTGCACATCCTCCCGGGACTTGATGTTCAGCCAGCCACGCAACTCGCCATAAACAGGGTGCTCTACGGTGACATCCACCACCTGGCCGCCGTAATCCACGATCGTCAAAAGTTCATCCTCGGT
>JBLNCV010000197.1:0-9870 GCA_050260975.1 Syntrophothermus sp.
GATATTCCCAGCGTGGTCAAGAACCAGCACATACTCAATTACTTCACTTCAAAATACGGGTTCCCCGAAGGCGTGATCGTCTACTGCCTGACGCTTGACTTTCTTCAACTAATCGAGCAAATCCCTGAACTCAAAGTCGAGCGTTTCACGCGCTACGACCGGGAGGATCCCATGAAGTCACGTTGCCTGATCAAGCTGGTGAAGGTGTAGATTGTTTGCGAGCGGGCATCAAAATTGCGTGCCGGGGGGACATCTTGTTCCATCCTCCGGGGCCAGAACCCGCCTGGGTTCTGGCCCCGGATCTTTTATCGCCTGAATCTTACGGTGAGGAGACTAAACTTACAGCGCTAGCTAGCTAAAGTACAGGAGTGCGCCAAGTCCGGAAAAGTCGAGCAGTACGTGGGAAACAGTGGTCCACCGGACGGAACCGGTGCGCCGGGCTACCCAACCCCCCATCAGCCCCAAACCGACGGCAAAGAGCACTAATGACGTAGAACCGCCAGGGAAAGAGTTTGGGAAGATCGATTGGGGCGCGTAATGCCAGACGCCGAACCCCAGGGCAGGATAGAGGTAACTAGGCCATAACCTGCCCGGATAGGTTGCGACATAAAGTCCACGCCAGAGGACCTCCTCCAGTGTGCCATTGACCAGGGCGACCCAGCCGTGGACGAACATCGCGAAACAAGTTGTAGAAGCCCTGAGGGCCGAGCACCCAAAGCGGGAAAAGCAGACACCAACTGATCCAGTAAAAGAGGAAACCTCCAAAGTAGCCGGTTTTTTGGCCAAGAAGGTCGACAAGCCAGTTATAGGCCAGGTATGTACTGGCAAGGAGCAGCGGCGGCGCAAGCAGCAAGGAAAGCTGCTTTACCGTAAAGTCTTCGGATTTAACCACGGATTTCGAGGAAAGCGTCGGTTGTTTCATGCAAGCACTCCTTTGCTGTATGTGTTCGGGCATCCCGCTTGCAGCCTGATCTTGATTTATTGGAAGTGCTGTTCTCACTTCTTTGCCCGGTTGCGGTACATCTCCGTTTCAGCCCTCACTCTGGCCGTCATGCGTTCCAAGACCGGAATGATCTGTTCAACCTCATCCTCGGATGCAATATTGGCAATTGGCCTATATACGGCGGTAACTTCGGGCAGAGCTTCCTTTATCAGTTTTTTCCCTGTTTCTGTCAGCAGGAGCCGATAAGCCCGGCGATCTTTCTCGTCTCTGACCCGTTTGAGAAGCCTTTTTTTTTCCAAACCATCACAGATCACCATGGCAGTGGTCGTATCGATGTCCAGGACATTGGCAAGTTCGTTTTGCCTCAATCCTTCGCGCGTGGAGAGAGCAAAAATGGCGCCAAATTGAGGATAAGTCAAACCGAACTTTTTGAGCTTCCTCTCAACCAGGCGGGTTGTCTTGATGTTAATGGCAGCCATTAATTCAAACAGGCGCGGTACACCACTTTCAAACATCATAATACTTATAATTATAATTAGTACAATCCTGGCTGTCAAGGCAATCCTTTCCTTGACAAATTACTCCTGCCACGCATACAATTTAAATATCGTTAATAACAATGTAAACGATAAAAGTTGAGTCAGTGTATCCTTCCAAAGTACAGCCTTTAAAGGGGGGATGAACCTAAGATGCCTGATGAGTTTCAACGGGCTCAGTGGTATTTTGTTGACGAGATGGGGAGGTTTTTGCGATCCTATGGCGCCAATGAGATCATGGGGCGCATCATCGGTCTGCTGTTCTTTGCCACGAGGCCAATGAGCCTGCAAGAGATAGCCGATGCCCTGAACTTTTCCAAAGCGGCAATCAGCATCCACATTCGGTTGCTGGAAAGCATGGATGTTTGCCGTAAACTTCCACCTGGCAGGGACCGAAAAGATTACTATGAGATCAAGGGCAACTTTGGCGAAATCTTGTTTGAGATAGGCTTTAAGAAGATTAGAGAAAGTTTGGATATGGTGGATAAAACGTTGGCGGCTCTTCCGGACCGAAAGAAAGCAAACAGCGCTGCAAAAGAGCAATACCGGCTTGTAACCGAACGAATAAAGGAATACCGGGATTTCTTGGCTCTCTATAACAATTCCATCCAGGAGATCTACCAGAAGTGGAAAGCCATGCGGCAAGCATCCAAGGAAGGGGAGGATGTCAAATGAACGTACTCGAACTAAAAGACATCACCAAAAATTACAAGAACGGAAATCTGGAGGTCCCCGCGTTGCGGGGTATCGATCTGGTCATCGAGCAGGGGGAGTTTACGGCGATCGCCGGCCCCTCCGGCTCAGGGAAGACAACCCTGCTGAACCTCGTCGGATGCCTGGACCGGCCCACCAGCGGGAGCATCCGGCTGAGCGAGCGGGAACTGTCCGATCTGGACAAGAATGAGCTGGCTCATATCAGGCGGCACGAGATCGGTTTCATCTTCCAGTCCTACAACCTGATCCCCGTGCTTACCGCCTTTGAAAACGTGGAGATGCCCCTACGCCTCCTGGGAGGGCTTTCCGAGAGGGAGATCAAGCAGCGGGTTGAGTCATTGCTGGCCGAGGTGGGGCTGGAGGGACTGGAAAACCGGAAACCCGTAGATCTCTCCGGCGGCCAGCAACAGCGGGTGGCCATCGCCCGGGCGCTGATCAAAGAGCCTAAGCTGGTGCTGGCCGACGAACCCACCGCCAACCTGGACTCCGAAAACGGGGAGGCGATCCTTCACCTGATGCGGGACATGAATGAGAAGAAGGGGGTCACCTTCATCTTTTCCACCCACGACCCGCGGGTCATCAGGCACGCCCGCCGGCTCATCGAGGTCCGGGACGGCCGCGTGGAAAAGGATGAGAGGAGGTAACGGCGATGGCGATGTTTCGCTATTATCTGGCTCTCGCCCGGAAGAACCTCTTCCGGAACAAGCGGCGGACTATTATCACCTTTCTGGCTCTGGCGGTGGGTCTGTGGTACTTCATCCTGCTGGATTCCATCCTGCAAGGGTTCGACCGGCAGTCCATCGACAACTTCATCAACCTGGAGACCTCTCACCTTAGGCTGCATGCCGCGGGTTATTGGGAGAAGCGGGAGGACCTTCCCCTGGATCACCTGCTGTACAACGTGGATAAGATCATGGCTCAGGTCCGGCAAACTCCGGACGTGCAGGCGACCACGCCAAGGTTGATCTTTTCCGCCCAGGTTAACAACGGCGTGGACGAACTGCCCGTGATGGGAGCAGGGATCGACCCCGCCACGGATCCGGCGGTCTTTCCTCTTCCGAAGTACCTGGTGGAGGGGAGTTACCTGAAGCCCGGAGAGAACGGAGCCTTGCTGGGAAAGGAACTGGCGGAGTTGATGGACCTCAAACAGGGTGATATCTTTACTTTGATCATGCGGTCGGAGAGCGGGGCGATGCAAGCCATTGATCTGGCGGTAACCGGGGTTCTGGAGACGCCGCATCCTGAGGTGAACAACGGCCTGGTCTATCTTCCGCTGGACGTGGCCCAAAAGGCCCTGAATACGGCGGGCGGGGTCAGCGAGATTGATATCAGGGCCGCTGGAACAAAAGTGGTGGACTCCCTGAAAGGGAAACTTGAAGGGATCCAAGGGGCCGGGATCTATGCCTATACCTGGCGCGACATGGCCCGGGATTTCCTTCAGATGAGCGAGGCTGAACGGGGGTATGACCTGATCATGCTGGTCATGGTCTTTGTCATCGCCCTGGTCGGCGTGGTGAACACCGTGCTCCTGGCCACCCTGGAGAGGACCAGGGAGATCGGGATGCTCAAGGCCATGGGCATGACCGGCCGGGAGATCTTGTTTCTCTTCATAGCGGAGGCCGGATATCTGGGGGTTCTGGGCGGCGTGGCGGGAGTCGTCCTCTCCGTGGCCACTGAATTTTATCTGGTCAACACCGGTCTGGATTACTCCGCCCTGTTAAAAGACGTGAATATCGGGTATCCCGTGGCCGGGATCCTCTACGGAGAGTGGAACCTGCCAATAATGGCCTTGGCCTTCTTCTTCGGGATAGCGGTCTGCGTGGCGGCCAGCATTCTCCCGGCCCGGCGGGCGGCGGGGATGGACGCCGCCAGGGCACTTCGAGGCGCATAGGAGGGAGCGAACATGAGATACATTTTTCGTATGGCATGGCGGAACCTGACGCGGAGCCGGGCCAGGACCATATTGAGCCTCGGCGCCGTGGCGCTCGGGGTGATGGTGGTGATCATGTTCAAGGGCTTCGAGGACGGCATGATCAATATGTTTTTGAACAACTCCATCAAGTTGAATTCGGGTCATGTCCGGGTGATCCATCAGGAGTACCGGAAAAAAGAGCGGCTCCTGTCACTGGCTTATCCGGTGGATGGGTTTAACCATGAGGGCTATAAGGCCATGACCGGGGAGTTTGGAAAGATTCCAGGCGTTAAGCAAGTTTTCGGGAGGATCAGATTTGGCGCCCTGGTCTCCAAGGGAGAAAAGAACGAGGGTGTCATGGGAATTGGAGTCGAGCCGGCGGCGGAGGAGGCGGAGGCCCAGCTTAACCGGTATATCGACCAGGGAAGGTTTGTTCAGGAGGGACAAAAGGAGATCGTTCTGGGCATAAACCTGTTGGAGAAGCTTCGGATCAAGGTCGGCGACCGGGTGACCATTCTGGCCAACGATAGTTTTGGATCGCTCCGGATGGCCACCTATACCGTGGTCGGGCGGCTCAACAGCGGGCTTCGTTTCCTGGATGAAGGGGTTGCCTACATCCCCATCGACCGGGCCCAGGCTCTCCTGGGGCTTCAGGACAGCGCCACCGAAATCCTGATCTACGGGAAAAATGAAACCAGCGCCGCCCAGCTTCAAAAAAGCGTTGAGCAGATTTTGAGAGAAAAATCTCCGGGGCAGGATTACCTGGCGATTCCATGGTATTCGCACAATACCATGATCGCGTATATTAACAACACCAAGGCCGCGCTGTATATCATCTATGGGTTTGTGGTCCTGCTGGCGTGCTTTGTGGTGCTCAACACCTTCATCATGATCGTCAACGAGCGAAAACGGGAGATAGGCATGTTGGGAGCCATGGGCTTCACCCGAAAGGAGGTTCAGCTCCTCTTTCTGGTGGAGGCTGGGGCCGTGGGACTCCTTGGGAGCCTTGCGGGAATGGGGATAGGGAGTTTGCTCAACTGGTGGCTCTCTTTTACCGGGATGGACTTGAGCGCGTACACCAAGGCCATGGGGAAAGAGTTTCTCTTCTTCCCCAAGTTATACCCGGAACTTAGCTGGTTCACCAGCTTCTTCGCCTTCTTCCTGGGGTGGAGCGTTACCATCCTGGCCGGAGTGATCCCAGCCCGCCGGGCGGCGAAGATCGAGCCTACCCAGGCGCTGAAGAGCATTTAAGCTTGCGGGGCATTTGAAAATTTAATCAATGGCATTGAATCCGGCATTTTGAAACAAGGGGGGCTACCGCAATGAAATTCAAGAGCAACCTTATAAAATTCGAGAATAACCTGTTGATTGCCTTTCTGGTCGTCGCCGTCACGCTGCTTTTGGCCGGCACGGCCATGGCTATCACCCCGGAGGAGATCCTCCGGCAGGTGGATGAAAACGAGAAGATCAACACCGCCTACATGGAGGCGTCGATGGTGGTCCAGTCCGGCAACCGGCAGATGACCAAGAACATGAAGATCTGGGCTCAGGGTGGGGATAAGGCCATGGCAGAGTTCACCAACCCCGGCGACCGGGGAACAAAGTACCTGAAGCTGGGATCGGAGATGTGGATCTATTCCCCGGAGGCGGAAGAGGTGGTTAAGATCTCCGGGCACATGCTGCGCCAGGGAATGATGGGAAGCGATTTTTCCTACCAGGACGCCCTGGAGGCCGAGAAACTCCGGGATCTGTACGACGTGAAGCTGGTGGGCGAAGAGGTGAAGGACGGCCGCGCCTGCTATGTCCTGGAGCTTACGGCCAAGCCGGGCAAGGAGGTCTCCTACTACCGCCGGAAGATGTGGGTGAGCAAGGCCGAATTCGTGGGGATTCGCGAGGAGCTCTTTGCCCAGAGCGGAAAGCTCCTGAAAGTCTTCAACGCCCAGAAGCTGGAGAAGTTCGGGGATCGGTTTTACGTCACCGAGGGCACCATGGAAAACCTGCTGAAGAAGAATAGCAGCACAAAGATGCTTATCAGCCGCCTTAATTTTGATGTGGCCATTCCGGCCGGCACCTTCTCCTTGCAGCAGCTTACCAGAAAATAGGTTTCTGTCGATGAAGTCGTCTGGCCTACCGGTAATAGCGGGACCGTCGAAAAAATAGTTGGTCCGGTTGATACCAAAGAGGAGTGAGCAGGGTGAAACGCATCAATGGTAGTGTTAAGTTATACCTTGTTTTTGTCGTGCTGATGCTGTTGACGGCGGCGTTGGCTGTCCCGGCTTTTGCCGGTGGGATTGCCACCGAGGGGAATGTCAACTTCCTGTTGAGTGGGATGGATACGGAAGGGGCCTGGGATTGGGCGATACAAGAGAGCCTGAGGCTCAAGTTTACCGGGGACGGGCCAGCAAGCACCGGCTGGCAGGGAGAATTCAATGTCTCCAGCCCCGGGGCTCTCTCGCTCACGGGGGAACGGGCGCCCTTTGATCTTCAGGTGGACCGGCTCTTTTTCCGGTGGGAGGAGGGCGGGACCAGGCTTACCCTGGGGCGGCAGCGGATCGCCTGGGGGGTGGGGTATGCCTTCAGCCCTCTGGACCAGTTCAACCCACCCAATCCTGGTGATCCCATAGCTCCCCGGCAAGGCGTTGACGCCCTGGTCATCCGCCGGAGCATGGGAGATCTCTCCTACCTTTCCCTGGTCGGGGTCCTCCCGGAGACCATCGACGGAAATCGAAAGATAATCAGCACGGATCCGGCTGTGGGGGGCATATGGGGAACCCATATCGGAAACACGGACCTGAGCCTTTCCTACCTGTCTGACCCCGTAAAAGAGGACCACCAGTGGGGGCTCGCAGCCAAGGGAGATCTCGGTGTGGGCTGGCACCTGGAAGGGGTATACCAGAAGCTGTGGGATACGAACACCGGTCCCGTTGAAGGTGCTCCTGCCAAAAGCCAGTGGCTCGGGGTTCTGGGGCTGGACTACAGTTTCCTGGACGGGAAAGTTTTAAGTATGGTGGAGTACCTTTACGACGAGACCGGGGAGCCGGACCCGGCCCGGTATGGTTACGACCTTCGCTTGACCGGCCAGCGGCAGACCCTGGGAACCAGATACCTCTTCAGCCAGGTCAGCTACCAGGTGGATGAGTTCGCAGGCTTATCGCTCTCGGCGCTGGCCAACCTGGCGGATAGGAGTGGCACCGTTCAACCCGCTCTGAACTGGCAGGTGGATGACAACACGAGGGTTGATCTAGGAGTAGCAGTTCCTGTCGGGGATCGAGGAACTGAATTCAAAACAGTTATTCCGGGGCAGCCTGCACCTGCCGCGGTCCTGACAATCAAAGCCAGGTATAGTTTTTAAGGATTGATGGGACCCTGACTATTTACCAGAGGCCCATCAACTGCGTCCCTTAACACAGGAAGGTACAGCTCTACAACTTTATCTTGCAGTCCCCGAAATCATGGAGGCCTGTTCCATGTCGGAGCAGGCCGTTTTTCTGCAATGAACCGAACTTTCAACCGTGAACCAGGGATATTTGATAACCATATGACCTCTTCTAGGCCTGCAACTGCCTGATTGCCGCCCTTACATCATCAACAAAGTGCTTGAAGGATGGTTCTTGCTTTCCAGCCGAGTACAAATCCATATTAGCAGCTATCTCGTCAGCATATTCAACGCCCCCAAGAGGAGGCTTTATGCCGACACTGCCAATCGCTTGCTTTAGGAGCCCTTTGTAGTAATCTTTATCGCACTTTTGAGGGGGTAAATTGTATTTGGGCTTCTCCCCCAGGGCGAGGCTCAGAGCATCTAAATCCATCAAGTACCATCGCTCGATATGGGGGTCAGGGACAGCACAAGCAATTCTGCCCACATATTTTTCGTTTTTAGCCACGTTAAGAACCTTTTTCCGTTGCTCATTATGACCTATGCAGTTCCCATCTATGGCGACAACCAATAGATCAACAGACCCTACTTGACCTGCTGACAATTCTCGAAGAAAGGCGTGAAACTGTGTCATGGCTTTTCCCTTGCCACCCGTAGCGTTACGAACATGATGTTCAACTGATCGGGCGTTTAGCCCTTCTTCTCCAGCAATTCTTGTTACTAAAGTTTTTATAAAGTTTTCCAAACCGATGTCCTCTAAAAAATAATAGACATTAACGTTATTCATCAAAGTCCCCCCTGACCAGGCGAGAAGCCAGAGAGGTTTCGAGGATATCGCTTAAAGCGGAATCGATTTCATTTTGTTTAAAAAGCGGCCCTGTAGACTTAAAAGGGGTAAAAACCGTCGCCCGGTCTTTCTTTGTGCATTTTATAAGAGATTGATCATCAGGCTGTTCATCGAAATAATCCGGTAGAAGTGGAGAGTGAGTGTTTACCAGCACCTGTGTGTCATTGTTTGAAGCATTTTTAAGCAAATCGGCGATCTGGCTCAAACGCCTGGGGTGAACACCATTTTCCGGTTCCTCAAATCCAAGGACTGTCGCAGGAATTATGGGGTTTGTAATTGCCATAAGCCCCAAAATCCGCAAAGTTCCCTCAGATATAACGCGAGATGAATAGGGCACACCCTTTTCAATAACTTTAAGTTGTAAATATCCTTCGCGAGTGAGTTCCACATCAAGCCGCTCAATATTCGGTAGTACTACCTTTAGTGACTTATTTATTGCCGTGAATTGGGCGGGTTGTTTGACTTTGAGATTGTTGTAAAACGCAGCCAAATCGTTACCGAAGGGGCCAACAGCGTCAGTCTCTTTGAGAGGGTTCTCAACCCTCATTGCTTTAGGTTCAAAGTAGTAGAACCTCCATCGTGAAAGCTCTTCCCGAAACGCGACGATATGAGGATAGTGGGGTGGATATAGTGGCGACGACACAATTGTGTAGTCGAGACCGAGTTCGCGGTAAGTGGGATGAGCATGTCCTTCCATTCTGACGTGAAGCTTGTTTTCTACTTTTTCAATAAAAGGGTTCCTTGCCTTTTTTATTGATCCATCACGTTTTAACGCAGATAGGCGTTCATTTTTGACCCGGAGATGTCCGGAACTGGTATTAATCTCGACAGTCAACTCATACCTCAATAACCGTTCTGCTACTGGATTTTTGCTAAGTGTGCTTGATGACGGCAGCCCCTCACGCATTTCCCGAATTTGCTGGGCAACGGTAGCAACTACCGAATCAGATAACTCAACATCCACCTCAATGTTGAATTCCGCGGAGCCTTGTTTTAACAGGCCTTCCACTCCCGTATCGCCAAAGTAGAACGCCTCAAGTGGATCGCCACGATGGTCTTCAAAAGCTTCTTTTATGGTCTTCTTGGTAGCCATTCTACTAAGCAGCCCTAGGCTGTCCATAAGATTGCTCTTTCCTACCCCGTTTGGACCAAAAAAGACGGTGAGTTTGCTTAGGGGAATTTCCACCGACTTAAGAGATTTATAACCTTCAATCTTTACCCGGCGAATCAAGCGTCCTCACCTCACAACCCAAAATAGCGAAGCTACTTCTGAAATTATTCATTCGACTTACCAGGCTTATTCCCTTTTTACTCAGTAACATCTTCCGCCTTTTCCTTGGCATCTTCTACATATTCCAGGATGTCGCCGGGCTGTGGGTTTGATGAGGAGTATGTCCTGTTGGGAATGGAGTTTGGGAAACACTAGGAGCCTGTGCGGGTAAAATAGGCTTTGGCAGCTAGTGAACCTTGAAAACCGGGAGATCTTGAGGATAAGGATGGGCCAGGGATAAAAGGCAAATTCTCTGGACGGCCTTTCTTAAT
>JBLNCV010000198.1:0-7460 GCA_050260975.1 Syntrophothermus sp.
CGTGCAATTGCCACCCGTTGTTTCATGCCACCCGAAAGTTGGTGGGGGTAGGCGTCGGCGAATCCCAAAAGACCGACCAGGTCCAGGTACTTATGGGAGATCCGCCGCCTTTGCCCAGGCTGGTAGCCCTTGATCTCCAGCCCGAATTCCACGTTTTTGCGGACAGTGCGCCACGGAAAGAGGGCGTAGTCCTGAAAGATCATGCCGCGGTCCGGATCGGGCTTGTTGATGGCCTGTTCATCCAGAGTGGCCAGCCCTTCGTCAGCCGATTCCAGGCCGGCCAGGATCTTGAGGAGCGTGCTCTTGCCGCAGCCCGAAGGCCCAACCAGGCAGAGAAACTCGTTATCCTCCACCTCAAGGTTGATGTTGAGAAGCGCGTCGATGCGTTTTTCACCGTTATTAATCAGGTATGTCTTGGAGAGGTTGTTGATCTTGATGCCCATGTCTTCACCTTCCCCAGGATTTTTTCCAGTTGAGGGTCTTGTGTTCCATCGGGATAAAGACGCTATGCTCGATCAAAAGCATCACTGTTCCCAGCGCCACCATGGTCACGATGGTAATGTCCGTGCGGCCGATGCCCCGCCCCAGACTCAACATATACCCCAGTCCGCTGGGAACGCCCACCATTTCCGCCGCAATGACCACCCGCCAGGCAAAGCCCATTCCAATGCGAAATCCGGTAATCAGATACGGTACCAGCGAGGGGAGCAACACTTTGGCGGCGATCTGCCTGGAATTTGCGCCCATGGTCAGGGCCGCGGAGATCAGGGTGCCGTCCACATCGCGCATGCCCTGAATGGTATTGAGCAGGACTGGAAAGAGGGAGCTGATGGTGATGATAAAGATTGCCGCCTTGTCGCCAAGGCCGAACCAGACGATTGCCAGCGGGACCCAGGCTACGCCGGGGATTGGCTGGAAGACCCGGATCAGAGGCTCAACCAGGCCGTTTACCGTACGGTAGCGCCCCATGGCCACGCCGAGGGGTACGCCGAGGCAGACGGCCAGGGCAAAGCCTGCCGTCACCCGGTAAAGGCTGATACCCAGATGCCTGGCTAGATTACCGGTGACTGCCATCTCCCAGACGGTCCGGGCAACGTCAAGAGGCGTGGGGAGCAAGAGAACCATCAAACGGGGTGGGTAACGACCAAACAGACCGGTGGTGGATGCAATATACCAGGATAAGACAAAAAGAGAGAGGGAGGTGATCATCTGGAAAGCACGGCCTTGCCAGAATTTTTTCATCTGCATCACCGATAGACTCCGTTTTAGCGCCATCTAGCACCATCATATCGGCAATGCCTCCCGTTCGTGCCTGTTCATCCGAACCATCATCGGAGGAGTTGTAGAAGTACGGAGGCCAGCCCTGCGGCGATGAGCGGCCCGACGGGCACTCCGCGGAGGAACAAGACCCCTACAATGGAGCCAATGATCAGCCCGACGGTAATCTCCGGCTGGAGTTTGAGCAGGTGGACACCGCGGCCGCTGAGGTGAGCGGCCAGGGCTCCCCCTAACACGGCGGCAATTCCCAGCGGGGTGGTAAAAATTTTGAAGATCCGATTCACCCCCGAAGGATCCATGGCCAGCGGGGCCAGGACGGCGATGGTCAGGAAGAAGACCCCGATGTCGATGCCAATCGCCCCGAGGGTGGGAAGGAAACCGGACAGGTTGAATAATCGCATGAGCAGCAGAGTTATCGCGGCCATGGTAACCAGATTGCTACGGCCAAGCAGACCAATCCCCAGCGTCAGCCAGAGGGCCAGGTTGTCCCGAAAAAACGACATGTTATCCCCCATCCCGAGCCTTTCTTTTTAAATCCTATGTGGCCCTGTCCCTGTTCATGTCTTGGTTCATATCTGGGGGCTAAAAAGAAGCCGGGGGGAATATCTTTTTCCCATGAAACGGTGGGGGAATCGGAGATGGCGGGAAGAGAAGGACTACGCTCTTATAAACTCTTTTATTTCTTTTTAAATCTTGGCCTGGCCACCCATGTCTACATGAACCTGTATTTCAAGGAACTTGGGTTGAACGGAACCCAGATTGGCATGCTGCGGGCGGTCGGCCCTTTGGTGATGCTGGCTTCCCAGCCCGTGTGGGGCCTGGTGGCTGATCTGACGGGCAAGCACCGCCGCATACTCGGACTTCTTTTAATCGGAGCCAGCGCTACCTTCTCTTTGGTTTTGACGGCCAGGGAGTTCCTGGCCTTGTTGATCATCATGCTTGTGTACTCCGTCTTTTTTGGCTCGATTACCATGATGACTGATAGTATCACCCTGTCCCGGGTGGGCGGCAACCAGCAGGCATTCAGCCGTATCAGGCTCTGGTGGGCGCTTGGCGCGGTCTTTGGGACTCTTCCCCTGGGGTATTTGCTGGAACGGGCGCCCCTGGCAAGCATCTTCCCTCTGTATGCTTTGTGCATGATGGTGGGATTTGCCCTGACCCACACTTTTCAGGAGCCGGAGGCTCGCGTGGGCGGCGGGACGGTCGGCGGGCCAGGTGGCGGCAGGACAGGCGGAAGCCAGATGGAGAATCGGGCGGGTCGGAGAGGTGGATCGGTTTGGGGAGGGCAGGAAGGCCTCAGGGGAGTGGCGGTTTTGGTGGGCAGCCGGCCCTTTGCGCGGTTTTTACTGGGGGTGCTGTTGCTTCAGGCAGCCTACTTCGGCGGTGACAACTTCTATCCGCTTTACGTGGCCGAATCGGGGGGGAGCAATACAGTTTTAGCGGTATCGTACACCATCGGCGGAATCAGCGAAATCCTGGGTTACCGCTGGCTGTCCAGGTGGGATTCGGCCTTTCGTAACCGCCGGTTGCTGATCTTGAGCGCGTTGCTCTTTGCCTTGCGGTGGTTGATCTGCTTGCTCTCCCCGGGGCTTCCCGGGCTGGTGGCCAGCCAGTTGTTGCAAGGGGTGACCTTTACCCTGTTTTACGTGGCCAGTGCAACGTATGTCAGGGCTACGGTGGGGGACCGGTTCTGCACTACCGCCCAGTCCGTCCTCTGGGCAGTGGGATTTGCCATCGCTCCCGCCCTGGGCAACTGGGGCGGCGGCGTGATCGCCGATCTTTTCGGCCTTCGCGCCATTTACTATTTCGCGTTCTTTGCGGCGTTGGGGGCCGGGGTAAGTTTTTCCGGGGTCCGCTACCGAATAAAAGGCGCCTTCTAGGCCATACTAAGGGGCATGAAAAAGCGGACAATCTTCCAATTAGCCGCGTTAAGCGGCGTTCCGTTCTTAATGGTGCTGGGAAATTCGATGCTGATTCCCGTCTTTCCCAAGATGCAAGCGGTGCTTCATATCTCCCAACTAAAAGCCGGCCTTTTGATCACGGCCTTCTCTATTCCAGCGGGGATTACCATCCCATTTGCCGGCTTCCTGTCGGACCGGGTGGGGCGGCTGAAAGTGATCATCCCGGCGCTGATCGTGTATGGGGCCGGAGGGTTGGTAGCCGGCGTGGCGGCGCTTTTGATGAAACAACCCTATTACGTGATCCTGGCCGCCAGGATCTTGCAGGGGATTGGAGCCGCCGGCACCGCCCCGGTGGCGATGGCTCTGGTGGGCGACATCTTCAAATCCAAGGAACGTACCAAGGCCCTGGGAATAATCGAGGCCGCCAACGGCCTGGGGAAGGTATCAAGCCCGATTCTGGGCTCACTCATCGCCCTGATCATCTGGTATGCGCCGTTTTTTGTTTACGGCGTTCTTTCCATTCCCATCGCCCTGGCGGTGTATTTTATCGTCCGGGAGCCGGAGGCCAAAGGGCAGGCGAAGGGGATAAAAGAATACTTCCAGGCGTTGCAAGCTGTGGCCAGGATCAAGGGCCTGTCGCTGGCGGCGATCTTTCTGAGCGGGATGGTGGTCTTGTTTCTCCTTTTCGGTGTCCTTGTCTACCTTTCGGATGTGCTGGAAAAGCAATATGGAATCAAAGGAGTCCTCAAGGGCGCCATTTTGGCAATTCCGGTGTTGACCATGGCCATCACTTCCTCTTTGTCCGGGTTCTACCTCCAAAAGCGCCGGAGTTGGATGAAGACGGTGGTTAGCATCGGCTTGGGCCTGATTACGGCTTCTCTGGCCGCGGTGGCCTTCTTCAAGAGCACCGTGCTCTTCTTTGCGGGGATGTCCGTGGTGGGAATCGGCAGTGGCCTGGTCCTGCCTTCGCTGAACACCCTGGTGACCAGTGCGACCTCGCTGGACCAACGGGGCGCGGTGACATCGATCTACGGCAGTGTCCGGTTCTTCGGGGTGGCGATCGGCCCGCCGATCTTTAACCTTCTGGCCAAATCGGGTTCCAAGGTCCTGTTTTTGGCGGCCTCGGCGGTGGGAGGGGTTGCCCTGTTGGCGGCAATCTTTCTGATCGACCAGAAAAAGATTTTTGGTACGGGCCAGAAAGCCAAGAAGAACCTCCCCCGGGCCGGGGAATCGGAGGCGGGAGAACAGGAGGTTACACATCTTGAAGGCGGGGTGACCGTAAACGCTTCAGGGCGACCCGCCCGGGAGAGCGGTGAAGAGACAGAGGAAGAGCATCCCTGGGTGCTGGGGGTCTGGTAATCGCAGGGAGGCGCTGGCCTGTTGTGTATATAGCGCCTCTCTTTTATTTTTGGCCGTCTGGATCATGCCTTTGTTGCCCGGATTACACCTTGATCTGTTCCTGTTTTCGTTCTTTGAGGATCCGCAAATGGTCCCTGTAAGAACCCTGGGTACTGCTGAACAGATACTCTTCACGAAACCCGAGAACTTCTTTGCCGGCCTTCATAATCTGCGCCACTTCGGTGACCCGGCGAGCCACACCCCGGCAAGTCTCCAGACCCCAGAAATCTTCCGCGATTTCGCCGATGGGGCCAGCCCAGACGGTTCCGCCGTATTGGGAGGTTCCCGGCCCATTATTGACGATGATTACCCCGTGGCGCAGGAAAGCAATCATGATCTCCAGAAGAGTGGTCTCCTGGCCACCGTTGCGCCTGCCCGCCACCGAGATCGCGCCAAAGGGTTTGTTAGCCAGTTGAAAGTTATTGTGACGGAGGATCCTGGTTCGATCGATAAAGGTCTTGAGGTTGGAGGTCATGGTCCCGAAGTAGACCGGCGAGCCCACGAGGAATCCGTCTGAACCGGTCAGTTTGGCGCCGATCTCCGCCATCCCGTCGTCCTGCACGCAGGCGCCCCCGCAGTGTGAGCAACCGCGGCAAGGGTTGATCCGATAGTCGAGCAGATGGATCAGTTCGGTTTCCGCGCCAAGACCTGCGGCGGTATTGAGTGCCTCTTCCATGGCGATGGTGGTATTGCCGAACCGGTGCGGACTGCCGACCACCCCCACAATCTTTACCTTCGGCCGCATCTTTATCAAACCTCCTTTGGCAAGGTAACCCACGTTAAAGCAACTTGATTTTGTATATGCCCGGAAAGCCCTTCCTGTGCGGAAATCGGACAGGTAGACGGAAATAAAAAGGATCTTCTACCACAATGACGTATGATTTTTGTACGACAAAAGGGAGGGAGGTAAAACATGAATGTCAGGCAATTGTTTGATCTCACCGGGCGGGTGGCCGTTGTAACCGGCGGCTCCATGGGGTTGGGGATACAATTTGCCCGGGCCCTGGCGGAGCTGGGGGCGAAGCTGGCGCTCTGCGCCCGCAAGGTCGAGCGGTGCGAGCAGGCGGCCGCAGAGTTGCGCCAGCTGGGGGTCAAAGCTCTGGCGCTGCGGTGCGACGTGACCAATGCGGCGGATGTGCAGGCCCTGGTAGACCGAACTCTGGAGGAGTTCGGCCGGATCGACATCCTGGTCAACAACGCGGGCGTCTCCTGGGGCGGCCCGCTGGAAGACCTGCCGCTGGAACAGTGGAACAGGGTAATGGCCGCCAATGTAACCGGGACGTTTTTATGCGCCCAGGCCGTGGGCAGGGTGATGATCCAGCAGAAAGGAGGCAAGATCATCAACCTGGCCTCGGTGGCCGGCCTGGGGGGCTCCCCGCCGGAAGTGATGGACGCGGTGGTCTACAGCGCCAGCAAGGGGGCAGTGATCGCCTTTACCAGGGATCTGGCCTGCAAGTGGGCGAAGTACAACATCAATGTTAACGCCATTGCTCCCGGCTGGTTTCCCACCCATATGAGCGAGTGGATTATCGAGCACCGGAAGGATCTTCTCCTCCCCCACATCCCATTGGGGCGTTTTGGCGGAGAGGATGACTTGAAGGGGGCGGTTGCGTTTTTAGCCTCCGACGCTTCAAACTATGTCACCGGCCAGGTGCTGGTGGTGGACGGCGGCGTCTCGGCTTAACATCAGCAAAAATTGGGGGGTTGACATCACAATATGGGTTTGCTAAAATATGTGCTGTGAGCGTTCCTCGATAGCTCAATGGTAGAGCACCCGGCTGTTAACCGGGTGGTTGCTGGTTCGAGTCCAGCTCGAGGAGCCATTTTTTATTTTTATGGTGAAGATTCTTATCCGTGGCCTGAGCCGCGGTTTTTTTATCGCTTTTTTTATCGCAGGGTTAACAAGAAGTTAAGTTTAAAAAAAGAGTTGTTCCACAAGACTTGCTGTGATACAATGGCCTCAGAGACTTGGCCAGCAGTCGCCAGTCAATGCTGCGAGGGGGATCCGGTCATGGATTTGCCTGGCGCGCCAGGAGCTGCCTTCCAGCAACATTCGACGGTTCATAAAGAAATAGCGGCGGCGGGAGAAAGGGGCCAGGGAGGGAATGGCAAAGTGGACTGGCAGGAAGAATACATCAAAAAGCTTAATGATGATATTTCCGAGGTGAAGGCCGACCTGCGCGAATTTCGCGGAGAGTTCAAGGAAGAATTGAAAGGCATTCGAGCGGAATTCAAGGAAGAATTCAAAGGTATCCGTACGGAGATGAATGAAAAATTTGAGGGCATTCGAGCGGAATTCAAGGAAGAATTCAAAGGTATCCGTACGGAGATGAACGAAAAATTCGAGGGCATCCATGCAGAAACGAACGGAGAATTTAGAGGTATCCGTGCGGAAATCAATGAAATTAAAAGAGATATCGGAGTCTTAGTCCGCTGGGGCGTGGGATTGGCGATAAGCTTGATGGTTACCATGATCGCCGGATTTTTGGGCACGATAGCCGCAATTCTCAAGCATTGATTAAATGGCACGTCACCAACATTTTAATAAGCAGGCTCAAGAACAGGGCCACTGTCCTTTTGGGACGGTGGCTTTTCGGTTTCTGTTTCCAGCAAATTTTTTCTAAAAAGATCTTGACAGAAGAGATCCTCCAGGTTATATTATTAGTAATAGTAATGATTACTATTACGGAGAAGAGGAGAGTCAATGCAAGAAAACTTCAGGATGACGCGCCAGCGCCAGATTATCCTTGAGGAACTGAAAAACGTTACAACGCACCCGACCGCCGACGAGGTCTACGAAATGGTACGGCGGCGGTTGCCCCGGATCAGCCTGGGCACCGTTTACCGCAACCTGGAACTATTGGCGGAGGAAGGCATCATCCA
>JBLNCV010000199.1:0-4361 GCA_050260975.1 Syntrophothermus sp.
AGCAAAAAAATGCTTTGAAACTTGGTGCCTTCGGTAAGATCCTGGATGTAAAGTTTGGCCATGCGCAAGCCGGCTCCTTTTAGGTCGATTTTTAGTGTTTGTGAAGGTACTTCGCGGCCAGAATAGAAATACCTTCAAAGGCAGTATCCCGTGTTCCATGGCTTTCCCTTGAGGATATTATAACACGAAATCGCCGGCATAGAAACTTGTAGCGGAGGAAGACCTGAAAAGGCGGGAAATTGATGGGCAGGACAGGGAGATTAAGGCGCTCCGCCTCTGGATGTGGTGGATATCCATTCATTCTAGGCCTCTTTCCGATATTGTACACGAGTTGTACAAGCGTTCCAGGCAAGATGCGGAACTCCTCAAAAAGGCGAAGTGAAAACAGCTTTGTGCAGGATTTCGTAACGGGCATGGCGAAGAATCGAGCGGGGAATAGATCGAAAGTTGTGTTCAGCGAAAAGAGATCGATGGGGGTTCTTTTTGGTGTCGGTGGTCTGGCGGCTGGTTAGATATTTGAAACCTTACAGGTGGCACGTCGTTTTCGCCCTCTCCTGCCTCGGGGCGTCCATCCTGGTAGGGATGGCCGGTCCCTGGATCATGAAAATCCTGGTGGATCAGGTGATCATCGGGGGCCAGCATAAATTGCTGGCCCCTTTGGCGCTGGCTTACGTGGGCGTGACGGCGCTGCGCGGCGCCTTCAACTACGGCGTCTGGTTCACCCGGGAATACTTCGGGCAAAAGGTTGTCTATGATTTGCGCACCTCCCTTTATCATCGGTTGCAGTACCTGCCGTTCAGCTATTACGATCATGCCCAGACCGGCCAGTTAATGTCGCGGTTGACTTCGGACGTCGATCATGTACGGGTTCTGCTGGCTTTAGGGCTGGTGGATCTGGCAAATATCATCGCCTCTTTTTCGATCATTGCCGTCTTGCTCTTCAGGCTCAACTGGCAGTTGACTCTGGTCTCGCTGGCGAGCGCTCCTTTGCTCCTGGCGGAGGTGATGCGTGTCCACAGCCGGTTACGGCCAGCCTGGGCGGCAATTCACCAGCAGATGGCCAATTTGACTACCATCCTCCAGGAGAGCGTTACCGGGGTGCGGGTGGTGAAGTCCTTTGCGCGCGAAGATTATGAGGTGGAGAAGTTCGGTCGGGAAAATGAGGCCAACCGGGCCAGACAACGGGATCTGGCAAAGATCTGGGGGACCTCCTTTCCGTATATGGACTTTCTGTCCGGGTTGAGCTGGCTCTTACTCCTATGGTATGGCGCCAGGCAAGTGGTGGATGGGCATTTGACCGTCGGGACGCTGGTGGCCTTTAACGGCTACCTTTTCGGGCTGATCTGGCCGATCCGCCATCTAGGCTGGATTGTCAACTTGCTGGGGCAATCGATTACCGCCGGCCAGCGGATCTTTGAGATCCTGGACACCCCTTCCGAGATCGCGGATCCGCCTGTCCCGAAGAAGTTTTGCGATATCCGGGGGCATGTCCGCTTTGAGTCGGTCTCTTTTGCTTACGGGGACGGGGCGCCGGTGTTGGAGGGAATTGACCTTGACGTTCCGCCGGGACGCAAGATCGCTTTGCTGGGCGGGACCGGTTCCGGCAAGAGCACGCTGGTCAACCTGATTCCCAGGTTTTACGACGTAACCGGCGGGCGGGTAACCATCGACGGTTGCGATGTGCGTGAGGTCCGGTTGGCGGATTTGCGCCGGCAGATCGGCATGGTGCTCCAGGAGACCTTCCTTTTTTCGGCCACCATCAGGGAAAACATCGCCTATGGGCGCCGGGACGCGGCTCTGGAGGAGATTGTAGCGGTGGCCAAAGCGGCGCGTGCGCACGACTTTATCATGGAACTGCCCGATGGATATGAGACGCGGGTTGGGGAACGGGGGGTGGGCCTGTCGGGTGGCCAGAAACAGCGGGTGGCTATCGCCAGGGCGTTGTTGGCGGACCCGCGCATTCTGCTCCTTGACGATTCCACCTCAAGCGTGGATACCGAGACCGAGCACCTTATCCAGCAGGCTCTGGCCGAGTTGATGCACAACCGGACGACATTTATCATCGCCCAGCGCCTGACGTCGGTACAAAACGCCGACGAGATTGTGGTGCTGGAGCAGGGGCGCATTGTGGAACGCGGAACCCATTCGGAACTCCTGGCTCTGGGCGGCCACTATGCGCGACTGTACGAATTGCAGTTTAACTGCGGGGCTCTACCGCCGCAAGCGATACCACCACAAAGAAAAGGCGCCGGCGGCGCCAAGGCGGCCGCGACAGGAGGTGGCCGCGGATCGTGAGAAGTTACGATGAGGAAGAAGAGGCGTTAACGCGGCCTTTTGACCGGAAGCAGTTCTTCCGGCTTTTGGGGTACCTGGCTCCTCACAAGTGGCGGGTAGCCCTCACGTTAGCTCTGGTAAGCCTGGCGGCGGCCAGCTACCAGGCCACGCCTTATTTGATGAAGCTGGCCATCGATACCTATATCCCGGCCCGGGACCTGGGCGGGATAAACCGGCTGGGTTTGATTTATCTGGCGTTGAATCTCATCAGTTGGGGCTCCTCATATTGGCGGGTACAGATGATGGCCCATGTCGGCCAGAGTATCCTTTATACCATGCGCCAGCAGCTCTTCAGCCATATCCAGAAGCTCTCTCTGCGGTTTTACGAAGGCCGTCCGGCGGGTAAGATCATGGCCCGGATCACCAGCGACGTCAACACCCTCAATGACGTGATCACCAACGGGGTGGTGAGCATCGTGGTAGAGTCCCTGAACCTGATTCTGATCCTGGTGATCATGTTTTCCATGAACTTCTGGCTGACGGTGCTCTCGATGTTCACGCTGCCGTTTCTGGCGCTTTTGGCCACCCGGCTGCGGCCGCGGGTCCACGAGCGCTGGCATATGGTGAGGCGCAAACTCTCCAGCATCAACGCCAACCTCAATGAGAGCATCTCCGGCATCCGGGTGACCCAAGCTTTTAACCGGCAAGAGGCCAACCTGGAACAGTTTCGCGGGCTTTGCGCCGACACCTTACGGCAATGGATGGGGGCCATCCGGCTCAATGTGATCTTTGGGCCGCTGGTGGAGGCGGTGGGGGCGTTGGGGACGGTTTTGGTGATCTGGTATGGCGCCCGGCAGATCGCGCAGGGGCATCTGACAGTAGGGATGCTGGTGGCCTTCACAAGTTACCTTGGCAGGTTCTGGGTGCCGGTTTCCACCCTGACGAGCTTTTATACCCAGTTGCTGGCGGCCATGGCTTCGGCGGAACGGGTCTTTGAGTTTCTCGACACCGAGCCGGAGATTATCGACCGGCCCGGTGCGATAGCCTTGCCGCGAATCGAAGGGCAGGTGGTCTTCGACCATGTCTCCTTCGGGTATGAGGAAGAGCGGCTGGTGCTTCATGATATCTGCCTGACGGTGGCGCCGGGGCAGACGGTGGCCTTCGTGGGTCCCACGGGCGCCGGAAAGACTTCGCTCATCAACCTGCTGTGCCGTTTTTATGATCCGGTACAGGGGCGAATCCTCATCGACGGGCACGACCTCAGGGATGTGCAACTCAAGTCGCTGCGCAGCCAGGTGGGAATTGTTCTGCAGGATACTTTCATCTTTTCCGGAACAATAAAAGAGAACATCAGGTACGGGCGGCTGGATGCCCAGGTGGCGGAGATCATCGAGGCGGCCAGGGTGGCCAACGCGCACGAGTTCATCTCCAGGTCGCCGGCGGGCTATGAGCTTGAGGTACAGGAACGGGGAAACAAGCTCTCGGTCGGGCAAAAGCAGCTCTTGTCCTTTGCCAGGGCGTTGTTGGCGGACCCCCGGATTCTGGTGCTGGATGAGGCTACCTCAAGCATCGACACCGAGACGGAAAGCCTGATCCAGTCGGCGTTAACACGGCTTTTGGCCGGCCGCACCTCGTTCGTGATCGCCCACCGGCTGTCGACCATTCGTAACGCCCACAAGATCGTGGTGATCGACGACGGCCGGATTATCGAGACCGGAACCCACGAGGAACTCCTGGCCCGCGATGGACTGTACCGCAAGCTCTGCGAGGCGCAGTTTGCGGGAATGGAGGCGGGAATGGAAGCAGTGATAAAACCATTGACTTAATATCATCATGCGGATCATAATAATATCATAATTATGATAAAGGAGGGTCTTCCTTTGCCCATCATTCGTCCGACTACAGATCTTCGCAATAACTTCGCTGAGCTGTCCGAACTGGTCCACAAAGAAGCAGAGCCAGTATTCATCACCAAGAACGGCAGGGATGACATGGTGTTGATGAGCATGGCTTTATACGAACGCCAGCAGGCAACTCTGGAGCTGTACCGAAAGCTCCTCGAAGCGGAAGCCGAAGTACAATCCGGC
>JBLNCV010000200.1:0-2995 GCA_050260975.1 Syntrophothermus sp.
TGCCGGATCGCCGGGTACTTTCTGGCCAGGTCCACCATGCGTGCATCGAGATCCACCAGGGTGATTCGCCCGACATCCGGATACTTCAGGATCTCCCGCGCAGCCAGACCGTCCCCTGCTCCCAGCAACAGCACTTCCTCGTGGTTGGGCGCCAGGCCCATGGCCGGGTGGACCAGGGCCTCGTGATAGCGGTATTCATCCCGCGAACTGAACTGCAAGTTGCCATCCAAAAAGAGGCGCAGATCGTCGCCGTTTCTGGTAAGAACAATCTTTTGATAAGGCGTCTGCTCCACATAAACAACCCGATCCCGGTAGAGGTGCTGCTCCAGATACCGGCCCAGGTCATAGGACCGCACAAAACCGGCAGCCAGCGCTATTCCGATGAAAAACACCAGCCCGGCCAGGAAATATAGCCTTGGCTGGCCGGGAATCTCACCCCGCACCTCCCGCCAGTAGCGGGCCAGGATTAGCGCCACCACCGCCAGATTCACCAGCCCCATCAAAAACGCGGTCCGGATCAGGCCCACTCGCGGCAAAAGCACGAGCGGAAAAGCGATGGCCCCGATGAGCGAGCCGATGTAGTCAAAGCTCAAGACGTTGGCCAGGGTCACACGAAGATTTTGATGGCGATCCTCGACGATCCGCGTCAAAAGCGGGATCTCCAGACCGATCAAGGTCCCGATGGCGATAATCAGGGCATACATCACCAGGTCATATAGATCAGTGTAGGCATAAGCCGCAAAGAGCGCCAGCGCCGAAAATCCTCCCACCAGCCCAAGCCAGGCCTCCACAAGGACAAAGCCGCCCACCAGGCGCCCCCGGATGAACCTGGAAAGGTAGGAGCCAAGTCCCATGGAACTCATGAAGAGGCCGATGGTAATGCTGAACTGATAGACACTGTTGCCAAGCAAGTATGAAGAAATGCCCCCGATAAGGAGTTCATACACAATTCCCCCGAGGGCGCTGAGAAACATGGAAAAAAGCAGGGGGAGAACATCCGACACTCCTTGTTCTCCGCCCGCCCTGCGCACGTTGTCATGCAATCGACGCGCCAACCCCTCAATGGCCATCAGCGGATCGCCGCCGCCACGATCAGGGCCACCGCCACAAAGATACCCGCAACCGTCACACCCGCCGCAATGTTGCCATTGCTGATCTCTTTGCCGAGATCCCCTGGCGTGGCCCAGTCAAAGAGTTTGTACCCAACAATTCCCAGCACAAAGCCGATCACCGCAAAGACCACCGAAGAGATAAACTCCACCAAAAAGTTATCCAAAGTCCCACCCCCACTTTTCGCTTATTTGCCAAACCCGGTGCTCCCGCCTCGGGTCCCCCAGGTGCTGCTGCCCTGGCTGCCTTCGCGGACGGTCCCGCCGCCCCAGTGCGTGTTCATGAAACCAAAATGGCGGTAATAGGTCTGGCGTCTTCCCGCTACTTCGATGATGGTCTGTCCATTGCGCTCAAGGATCGTGACTACCTGGTCGCGAAAGAGGTTGTCATACCGCAGGACCATCATCCGGTTGTCAACCGGAGAACTGGAGTAAGGCTTCCGGATGGCACCGATCTCCCGCGCGGTCTCCGGGACGGTCTTCGTCGAAATGAAATACCGTCCCCTATCCCGGTAGGTGACCTCCCGGTCCACCCACTCCTCCTCATAGCTATCCCAGACCTCTTTCTCCTGGGTAATCTCGTCGGTGAAGGTCCCCCTGGCCGGGTACCTCTTCGCAATCTCCGCGACGATATCGGGTGCGCAGCCGGCCAGGACCAACGCACTCGCCAGTAGCAAAAGCAAAGCCAGGCCACGCCTGACGATAGCCATACCTCCACCCGCCTCCGGCTTCCGATTCTGTTTGGCGTCCATCAGGCGTCCTTCTTAAGGCGCGCTTTGAGGGCGGCCAGTTCGTCCTCCACGCTCTGGTCGCCTTCCAACCGGGCAAACTTCTCCTCCAGGGTATCTGTATCCACTTCCTTGGCCGCCTGGGCCTGGGCTTCAATATGTTCCACCTTATCTTCCATCCGTTCAAACGCCTCAAAGGCGCTGTTCTTGGAGATGCCGGCCATGGTCTCGTGGATCTGCTTGGCGGCCTTGGCCCGTTTGCTGCGGGCAATCAGCATATCTTTCTTGCGCTCGGCCTCGGCGATCTTGCTCTCCAGCTCGGTGAGAGCCTCTTTAAGCTCCCCGACCACTTTAACCTGCTCCTCCCACTGGGCCTGGAAGCTCTTGGCCATGCTGTCGTGATCCTGTTTGCGTTTGAGAGCCTCCCGGGCCAGGGCATCATCGCCGGCGTTTACCGCCAGTTCCGCCTTCTGCATCCATTTGGCGGCCAGATCAGCGTTTTCTTCGGCTTTCTGTTTAAGCTTCTTCTCCTCGGTAATGGCCGCCGTGACCTGTACCTTGGCCTCGTGGTAGCTTTCCTTCATGTCCCGCAGGATCTGCTCGATCATCACCTCGGGATCTTCGGCTTTGTCCAGAAGAGCATTAATGTTGGCCTTTGCCAGCATCGTGATCCGCTGTAAAATACCCATCGCAAAACTCCTCCTCTTTCTCTGGTCCCCCTGAAAAAGTCCCCTCTCAAACCTATTTGCCCGGGAAGATATTCAACTCGTATGGCTTGATCTCCGTGCCGTAGCTCACCTCCACATCGCCGCCCCAACGCTCCACGCTCAGGTAGTGTCCCTCGGAGGACTCATAATCCCAGTATTCCACCTGCACGGAACGGCTGGACGACTCCGTCGCCACGGAAACGTTGCAGCGCCCGTGCTCATCAAGGTGAAACTTCTCTCCATTATAAGTAAGTTTGTTGGGGATGGGCTCCGGCAAGTCCATCTCCACTTCCCGGTAGATGGTGACGCAAAGGCCGTCGTCATCTTCCGCGCCCAGCCAGATCTCCTTATCCCCGTCCACAAGCTGGTAGTCAAACCACTCGTAACCCCCGTCGTAGTAAGCCAGCCGTTGTTTTACCAGGTAATCGGCGCCATCATAAGATACGACGTC
>JBLNCV010000201.1:0-4241 GCA_050260975.1 Syntrophothermus sp.
ATCGCGCACATACTGGATGATGGGGCGAATCGCTTTTGTCGAAGCCGGCTGGTCAGAATGAAATACTCGTCCCGTGATGAGCGCAAGTAAAAGAACAGCGGCCACCAGGTAGGTAAACCGCCGTAACGTCTTTAACCGAATCGTATAAAACAATGTTTTCCCCCCACAAGCTGGTGCGAATAAACCGGAATGGCAAGATGGGACGGCCATTTTGCTTAATCGTAACAACTTGGTAGATCCTATGAAGGGGAACCCCCGCGTAGAACGCGGCAAGGAGATACCCAAAACGCCGGTCCTTGCCGAGCGCCATCCACCTCTTCATCTACTCCTTTAGATCCATTAGATCCATACGGGGCAAGTTTCCCAGGACCTGCGCGGAATAATCCTCGCTGAAACTGCCCCGATCCATCAGCCAGGATCTCGTCCCCGACAGCCCGGTCGATGGAGCATCCGTTGCCATGCCGAAAAACAGATCAGCAGGAGTGCGATCAAAAGAACCCCGGCAGTTATACCGGCCGCCTGCTTCCCCAGAAGGGGGAGAACAACCAGTGCTATGAGAGGCAACGCGCAAAACCAGATTACGAATGCCATAAGGAGAGGGGTTACTCGATCAGGCGTCGGCATTTTCAGCGCCCTTTCATTGCTCTCCGGGCGGTCTTAGCCGGGATCCCGAAGGATCCCGGCCCCGGCCTTTTAATGATTCTTAATCTTCTTTACATACGAGGTCACCAGCGGCATGGTGATGATCATGGACAACAGGAAGATCCACGTCGCGCCGCCGTACCGGGCGATAGCCGTGTATTTCGCATTCCCGGCGGTAGCCAGTATGAAGAGCAACGACAGCCCCAAGGAAATCCCGGTGTACCAGATGGCACTGATCTTCCCAACCCTATCAGGTTGCTCGGTCATAATAAGTCATCTCCTTTTTATACGATAGCCGCTTTCCACACAACCCAACCGGCCGCCGACATTTTAGGCATGGGCTCCGGCAGCCTTTTTCATCGACGGGGTAAAACCCTTCAACAGCAAGGTATTCAGCGTCACCGAAACCGAACTGATGGCCATGAAGAAGGCCGCCAGTTCGGGGCTTACCACCAGCCCGAAGAAGGGATACAATAATCCGGCCCCGATAGGAATTCCCAGCGTATTGTAGACAAAGGCCCAGAACAGGTTCTGTCTTACCTTCCGCATGGTGGCGCGGCTGACCTCAATGGCCGACACCACATCCCGCAGGTCATCCTTGATCAGGATTACATGACCGGTCTCCTTGGCCACGTCGGTGCCGCTGCCGATGGCGATTCCCACATTGGCCTGAGCCAGCGCTGGAGCGTCGTTGATCCCGTCGCCCACCATCGCTACCCGGCGTCCCTGGCTCTGAAGTTTTTGCACCTCATTGGCCTTATCCTGGGGCAGGACCTCCGCCAGCACCCGGTCAATCCCGGCCTGCCTGGAGATCGCCTCCGCCGTGCGCCGGTTATCGCCGGTGATCATCGCCACCTCGATCCCCATCCGGCGCAGGCGGGCCACCGCTTCCACGGAATTGGGCTTCAACGTGTCCGCCACGGCGATCACCCCGGCGGGCTTACCACCGATGGCTACGAACATTACCGTCTTGCCGCCGTTTTCCAGGTTCTCCACCTGTTCCAGAAGCCCGGAGATCTCAATCCCCTTCTCCTTCATCAGCTTGCGGTTGCCAAGGAGGATCTCCTTCTTGTGATATTGCGCGGTCACGCCATGGCCCGGAATGGCCTCAAACGACTCCACTTCCGGGATTGCCAGGCCGTCATCCTTGGCGCCCCGCACAATGGCTTCACCCAGGGGATGCTCCGAATTTTTCTCCGCGGCGGCCGCCAACCCGAGAACTTCCGCCCTGGCAAAGCCGTTTACCGTAAGCACATCGGTAACCGACGGTTCACCGCGCGTGAGAGTTCCGGTCTTGTCAAAGACGATCGTCGTAAGCTTGGAAGTAGCCTCAATGGCATCCGCGCCCTTGAAGAGGATTCCGTTCTCCGCCCCTTTACCGGTCCCGGCCATCATCGCGCTGGGTGTGGCCAACCCCACCGCGCACGGGCAGGAGATGACCAGCACGGTGATGCTCAAAAGGAGCGAGAACCCGAAGACCCCGATGCTGCCCAACGTGTAGGGCGAGAGAATAAACCGGCTCTCCGGCGTAAAGAAGAGGTCAAACCCGGAGAAGAACCAGAAGCCGAAGACCACCAGCGCCAGGATATGAACGCCAAGGATGAAGTGGCCTGCCACCAGATCCGCCAGCCGCTGGATCGGCGCTTTCGAGGCCTGGGCGTCCTCCACCAGCTTGATGATCTGGGCCAGAGCCGTATCCTTCCCGACCTTGGTGGCTTCAAACTTGAAGGCGCCGGTCTTGTTGATCGTCCCGCCGACCACCTCGTCGCCGGCCTTCTTTTCCACCGGAATGCTCTCACCGGTAATCATCGATTCATCCACGGCAGAGTACCCCTCAAGCACCTTGCCGTCCACGGGAATGCTCTCGCCGGGGCGCACCAGGACAATGTCTCCCGGTTCCACCTCATCCGTGGGAATCTCGGACTCCTGACCGTTGCGGATCACCCGGGCGGTTTTGGCGCGCAGGCTCATGAGCTTGCGAATGGCTTCCGAAGTACGACCCCGCGTAAGCGCTTCCAGATACCGCCCCAGGATGATGAAAGCGGTAAGTAAAGCGGCGGATTCGTAGAATGTAGCTTTGGGACCGCCGAAGCCGGCGTTGGGCCACAAGGTGTTGATTACCGCAATCAGGTAGGCGGCGCCGATACCGGTGGCATAAAGGAGGTTCATATCCGTGACGCCGTGCCTGAGCCCATTAAAGCTGTTCACAAAGAACTGCCGGCCAGGCCCAAGAACAATGGGTGTAGCCAGAGCCCATAAAAGGTACGGATTGGCCATAAACTCCGGAATAAACCGGTCCAGGCCCCAGTAGTCCCGGAAGGTACCCAGCATGATCAAGAGCCCGATCGGCCAGGCGATCCACATATTCCGCCGCTGCCGGGCAATCTCCCGCTCCCGGGCTTCCCGCTCCTGATCCAGGGTTGCCTGGCCTTCCACCTTTTCGACCGCATCATAACCCAGTTCCTTGATTACTTTTTTAATCCGGGCCTTATCCACCACACCGGAGGAAAATTCCACCTTGGCCAATCCCAGGGGCAAGTTTACCGCCACCTTGGAGACACCAGGCAGATCGCCCACGGCTTTTTCAATCTTGCTCACGCAGGCCGCACAGCTCATCCCTGAAACTTTCAACACCACCTCTTCCTTGCCAACCTCATAGCCTACATCGGCAATTGCCTTCTCCATCTGCGGCACCGAAACCCTCGCCGGATCATACTCCACAGTGGCCTTGCCCGCCACAAGATTTACCGTGGCCTTGGTCACTCCTGGCAGATTTCCGAGGGCTTTCTCGATGGTTGAGACACACGAGGCGCAACTCATCCCCCGGACTGTTAAAGTAACATTTCCTGTTGACATCCTCTTCAACTCCTTTTTTTATTGGAAATCCAAAGTTATACCTATACCTGGTATGGGTAATCCTAGCTATCTAGATCGTACTCCTCCCGCTACGTTTTGTCAATAGGATTAACGTCTTTGGATCATCGGCTTAAAAACCTCATTTTCTAAAGGAATCCGCGCACCGCTCACCGCAAAAATAGTATTCTTCGCCTGCAAAAACCCTCCTGATAGCGGTATCTCTGCTCACATACATACCACATACGGGATCCCTGAGCATATCTTTTTCGTCTTTGCCGTGCACTGTGTGGTTGTATCTCTGTTCACCGGACCCGGCATGGCCCTGTGTCCGGTGATCACCATGGCCGCCACCGTGTCCACTATGGTCATGGCCGCCGCAGCAACCGCCACCTCGCCGCATCATCCAAAACATCAGCCCGGCAACGATCAAAAGCCATACAATTTCCGAAGGATTCATAATCTCCCTCCTACTTCAAGAATTTATCGACTACCTCCATTAACTCGTCCACCGCCGCATCGCCGCGGTCCTCCCTGATGGCTCTGGCGACGCATCCGTGCGTGTGGCGTTCCAGCAGAGACATCCCGACCTTGTTTAACGCCGCTCGCTCCGCGGCAATTTGCACCAGGACATCCACGCAATACTGGCCTTCATCAATCATGCGCTGGATGCCACGGATCTGCCCCTCCACCCTTTTCAGCCGCTCCATCATTTCATTCTTGTCAAAACTGTTCAAGCGTTCACC
>JBLNCV010000202.1:0-2960 GCA_050260975.1 Syntrophothermus sp.
GGTTGACCGCCCCGTAGCGGTAATTGAAGAGCCCCTTCCAGGTCAGGGCGCCGATGTACTCCGGTACCGCCCAGGGCAGGAGCAGCAGCAGCCTGAAGAGCGCCTTGCCGGGAAGCTTCCGGTGGAGCAAAATCGCCAGCCACAAACCGATGGCCACGTGGAAAAAGACGTTCACCACCGTCCAGATAATCGTCCGGAAAAAGACCTCATAAAACTGCGGATCGGTCAAGATCGTGATAAAGTTGCGGATCCCGACGAACTGGTAGTTGAAGATCCGTTGCATGCTCATGTTGGTCATGGACAGGTAAAATTCGAATAAGAGCGGGTAGAGCAAAACCAGGGCGATGACCAGCGCCGAGGGAAAGATCAACATATAGGCCAGTCCTGTCCGCCTTCGCAATTCTCCCGAAAACCGCCGCGCCGCTTTCCGCGCTAAAGGTGCTTCCATCCTGATCCCCTCCAGGGTAAGGGAGGGTGGAGGGATTCCCCCCACCCTCCTTGCTGCCTGTTCCAAAGCTGTGTTGGGCCCGCTTCTTTGGAAAAGCTTCGTCTTCTACTGCTTCATCTCCTTGATCTTCTGAACGGCGACCTTCTGCATCTCCTTGGCGGCATCCTCGGGGCTCATCTTGCCGCCCATCACCAGTTCAAGCGACGGCCGGATGGCGTCCCAGATGGCCCGCATCTCCGGCGCGATGGGCATCGGCTTGCCAACCACCATCTGGTCCACGGAAGCCTTCAGCACGGGATCGTTCTTCACCTCGGCGGAATCGGCCACTTTCTTGTTGGACGGCAGGTCGCCGATCGCCCGCGCCTTGAGAAATTCGGCCTGGGCATGCTCGCCGGTCATGAACATGAGCACCTTGATGGTGGCATCCTTCAACTCTTTGTCCTTGACGTTCACCGAGACGCTGTAGCTCTTCATGCCGGTCATCGGCACAGGCCACTTGCCGGTGCTATCCATCTTCGGAATCCGAGCCAGCCCGATGTCGATCTTGGCATCCTGGTAAGCCTTCCAGGACCACGGGCCGTTGATGATCATGGCCGCCTTGCCTTCCTTGAAGAGGGTATCGGCCACCTGGTAGTCCGCCTCGTCGGGCACAATCTTGTGCTTGAACTTCAGGTCGCGCACAAACTGGAGCGCGTCCACGGTGGCCTTGGTATCCAGCGTCGGCTGGTTCTTGCCGTCCATCACCCAGCCGCCGAACCCGCCCTGAAAGACCACAAACCAGAAGGGCTCGTTGAGGTTGTAGACCAGGCCGTACTGGTCGATCTTGCCATCGCCGTTGGTATCCTTGGTAAGTTCCTTGGCCTTGGCGATGAGTTCTTCCATCGTCTTGGGAGCCTCGGCAATCAGCTTCTTGTTGTAGACCAGGGTGAGATGGTTGCCGACCCGGTCGGGGATTCCCCAAAGCTTGCCGTTAAACCGGTTCCCATCGAGAGCGGCCTGGTTGAAACTGTCCAGGAACGACTTGGGAAGCAGGTTGTCCAGCGGCTGGATAATCCCCATGGTGCTGAAAGGTCCGATGTTGTCGTACGGCGCCAGAATCAGCTGGGGCCCCTTGCGGGCAATCACCGCGTTCTGGAAGTTGCTGCGCAGTTCTTCGGTTCCCCAGTGTACACGAGTAATCTTGATCCCGGGGTTTTTCTCCATGAATTCCTTGTACAGTTTGTCCATGACCGCTTCCGCCGGCGGGTCGTCCTGATCCCAGATCGCAACCTCGATGGGCTTTTTGGCGGCAAAAGCGGCGGGCGCCATCAGGCCGGCCAGCAAGACCACCGCCAGTACAGATACCAAAAGCTTCTTCATGACGTAATCCCCCTTTTACCTTTTTTACATAGTTACTTCGTATTTCATTCCTTTTACCATCATGACAACCACCGTTACCCTTGATCACCACACCGACTTACTGCAAGACCATTCATGCCGGCCTGGCCAGACCGGGTTCGTCTCACCCCCCGCCGCATGATTGGCGGATCACCAATTCCGCCGGTAAGATAAGTTGTTCGGGCCGATCCAGTTGTTTGGTGACGAGCCCAATCAGCATCCTGGCTGCCGCCGCTCCCATCTGGAAGATGGGAATGCGCACCGTGGTAAGAGCGGGTTCAAGATGTGCGGCAATTGGATCATCATTAAATCCCACTACCGCCAGATCCCGCGGGATGCGCAGATGCTTCGTCCTGGCGGCCCGCATCACTCCCAGAGCCATCAGATCATCTATGGCAAAAATTGCGGTAGGCCTTTCCTCCGCAGGAATTTCGAGGAGCGCCTCCGCAGCTTCCGCGCCGCCGGTTTCCGTAAAACGGCCGTCGGCGGCAAGTTCCGGATCAAAGGGCAGCCCATGGGCGGCAAGCGCTTGCCGGTAGCCTTCCAGGCGGTCCTGGCAGACCACAAAGTCGCCTGGCCCGTTAACCAGCCCGATGCGGCGGTGGCCGAGGCGGATCAGATGTTCAACCACCTGCCGGGCGGCGGCCACATTGTCGTTGTTTACCCAGGCCACCCTGTCGTCCGGCACCCGACCGATGACCACAAAGGAATGTTCCTCTTCCAGAAGATCCTCAATCAGCTGATCCCCGGCCCTGACGCCCAGGAGAATCACCCCGTCCACGCGGCGCCGCCGGAGCATCTGCAAGCTCAGTTTTCTGCCCTCTTTCTCGTTGCTTCCCGCCCCCAGCAACATCATGAATCCCGCCGATTGCGCCACGGTCCCGATGCCGCGCAATACCTCCGGAAAGAAGGGGTTCGCAAAAGCGTTCTCCGCGGCGTAAGGAATCACCAGCCCAAGGGTATTGGTCGTCCTTGTCACCAGGCTCCTGGCAATCTCGTTGGGATGGTAGCCCAACTCCCGCATGGCCTTGCGGACCTTCTGCTGGGTAGCGGCACTGATCCGGGGGTGCCCGGCAATCACCCGGGAGACCGTCGAAGGCGAAACTTCGGCAATCCGGGCCACATCTTTGATGGT
>JBLNCV010000203.1:0-5813 GCA_050260975.1 Syntrophothermus sp.
ATTATTGCGGCGGGTGCGGTTGGGTTCTGCCGGGGAGATGCCCCGGCTGATCTGGATTTTGGCCCTGGGCGGGCTGATCTCCAGTATCGGCGCGGCATTTGTATGGCCGCTGAACACCATCTACATTCATTTCTACCTCGAGAAACCTCTTACCGTCGCGGGGCTCGTCTTGATGCTCCAGGCCGGCGCTGGTATAGCTGGACAACTGGCAGGCGGAGCGCTTTTTGATAAATTTGGCGGCAAAGTCGTCATGGTAACCGGGCTTTTTCTGGCGGCCGGCATGCTCACGGTAATCGGGCTGGTGCGAGTGTGGCCGGTATACGTGGTAGCGATGGGCTTTTTGGGAGTAAGCTACGGGCTGATCGATCCGGCGACCAATGCCCTTGTGGCGCACGCCTGGCCGGAAGGCGGGCGGCACGGTTTTAACTTTCTCTATGTGGCCCGTAATGCTGGGGTGGCTATCGGGACGGCTATCGGCGGTATCCTGGCGGGAATCTCGTTCCGGCTGGCCTTTTTGGGCAACGCGGCGGCGGCGTTTGTGTATTTGTTGTTGGTGCTGCGATCCGTTCCGAAAAAACTTCCGGTTGCTCAGGAGAAGATGCCGGATCATTCCACTGCTGGAACAGAAAACTCTCGTCAAATCGATCCCGGCGAGGGCTCCACAGAAAAGATAAGCGCGACCAATGCGGTAAACCTCGGGCTTATCGCGCTGGGTGTCTCATTCATCTGGATGTCTTACGCCCAATGGCAGGCGGTCATCTCGGTTTACATGCGAACCCTCGGTTACAGCCTGGCCGCCTACAGCCTGCTGTGGACCATTAACGGGGTGCTGATCGTCGCCGGGCAGCCGCTGATCATTGCGGTGGTCAAACGATGGCTGAAAGGGCTGAGGGCGGAAATGATCTCCGGAACGTTGCTGTTTGCGGCGGCGTTTGTCCTGATCTGGCGGCACCCACGATACGAGTGGTTCATAGCGGGAATGGTCATTTTGACGCTGGGCGAAATGTTGGTCCTTCCCGCGCTGCCGGCGGCGGTAGGTGAGTTGGCGCCGAAGGGCCGGATGGGGCTCTTCCAGGGCGTTCTCGGTGGCGCGGCGTCGGCCGGCCGGATGCTTGGGCCGGTGGGCGGCGGGGCGATGTATGACCGCTGGTCGCCGCCCGGCGTCCTGGCGGCGGCTGCGCTGCTATGCTTTGCAGCCGCCGGTCTGTTCGGGCTGTACAGCGCTATTCACCATGGATCAAAGCGGGTAGGCACCTGACACAAACCCACTCGCTCTTTCCCCGGTGTCGCACCGGCAGTAACGGTACATCGGCTTCGCGATTTTCGCAACGGAAACAGAAGATCTCCGGCTCTTTAAAAGCGCCTGCCGCCTTGGCGGCTTCGCGTTCCTGTTTGTGCCGCTCCACCGCCTCTTCGTTAAAGGCCACCGCCTCGCGTTCCTCGATTGAGAGGGCTCCCGTGGGGCAAAGCCCGATGCAAAAACCTGCTCCATCGCAAAGTTCCTCCCGGATCACCCTGGCCTTTCCATCCACAAGCTCGATGGCTCCCTCGGCGCAGGGGGAAACACAGTTCCCGCAACCCGTACACAAATCATCGTCGATCCGCACAATCTTTCTTTTAGACATCGAATCTCCTCCACTCATGGTTTTTACCGGGATCTACCGCCTCTGGGGCGCACTATTCGCCGCAATCCGGCATGTGGGGCAAAGCTCGAGCTTGTATCTTACCTCTCTTTCCCGGATATTGTCGTGATCGTGGGAGTAGATTTCCGTGAATCCAAACTCCTTGCCACACACCGGGCATTTATGGATCTCCACGATATTGAAGAGCATGTTCCGTCCCCTCCCCGGTTTTTCCTAACCAATTTGATAATTATATCCGTTTTTAAACCCTTCTGCAAGTATATTGATCACATCATCCCCGGAATGAATTCCGAGGTTTTCCCGCGCCGGTTTTATAAGGAAACCTTATCCATGTACATTACAGGAGAAATTCCATGTTTGCAGAAGAATATTTGGTGGCTGGCAACAGCTCACAGCCAGCAGGAGGTCCATATGGAACGACCCTTTCGAAGTGCATTATGGCAGAAGGTCGGAAAAGCCATCGCGGATTACCGGATGATTGAAGAAGGAGACCGGATCGCCATTGGGCTTTCCGGGGGCAAGGACAGCTTGACCCTTGTTTATGTTCTGGCGGGATTGCGGAAGATTGCCCCCGTGAAGTTCAAGTTGTTGGCTATCACGCTGGATCTGGGCTGGGACCAGGACTTGAAAAGCCGCACGGCGCTGGCCGAATTCTGCCAGGGGCTGGGAATTCCCTGGTACGTTGAAGAAACCCGGATTGGGCCCATCATCTTTGAGGAGCGCCGGGAAACCAACCCTTGCGCCCTTTGCGCCAGGATGCGCCGCGGCGTTCTTCACCGCGCCGCCAAACGCCTGAATTGCAATAAAGTGGCCCTCGGCCACCACGCCGACGACGCTATCGAGACGTTGCTTCTCTCTCTATTTTACGAGGGCCGGATCAAAAGCTTTCTGCCGGTTACCCACCTTGACCGGCAGGGAATTACCCTCATCCGGCCCATGGTCTATGTACTGGAAAGAACCATCCGGGAAGTCGCGAAAACTCTAAACTTCCCCGTCATAACCAACCCGTGCCCGGCCAACGGCAGGACCAGGCGCCAGGAGGTAAAAGAAGTCATCGACCGCCTGGAGGCCACCAATCCAAACGTCCGGGAGATCATCCTTGGTGCGCTTCAGAACGTAGATTTAAGCCACCTCTGGCAAAAGGCGCCCAATCAACCGGAGGTGGTTTCAGGCGAATCTACTTGGCCAACGCGCCTTCCAACCCCAGAAGATAACGCTTTATACCCAGACCGCCACCATACCCCACCAGATCCCCATTGGCGCCGATAACCCGGTGGCAAGGCACAATCACCGGAACCGGGTTGGCATGGTTGGCTGAACCCACCGCTCTGGTCGCGGCCGGTTTGCCGATCGCCACCGCGATATCCCGGTAACTGGCGGTCTTCCCGTAAGGAATCTCAAGTAGCGCCGCCCAGACTTTTCTCTGAAATTCGGTGCCGCGGAGATCAAGGGGACAGGTGAATTTAGACAGCCGGCCCGCAAAGTATTCAGCCAGTTCCCTAAGCACCGGGGCATTCGCCGCGGAATCCTCCACCACGTTCTCCCGGCCAAAAACATGGGCAAGCCATGACAGAAACTCGTCGCGCCGGTCCTCAGTGAGTTCAACCCGGCAGACACCCTTTTCCGTCGAGGCTACATAGCCTGTCCCAAGGGGACTGGTAAAGGCCGCGTAGTACGCCTTTGAAGTGGTTATTGTCATGGCAAACCTCCATTTCAGCTTACTTGTTTCGTTTTACAGCCCATAATTTAGTTTGCTTGTTTCGGCTCTCTAATTGAATTATACTCTCTGATTGAATTATAATTGAAGAGATTGGCGATAGCAACAACCGGTTTTGGGCTCGCCGGTTTTGAGTTGAATCCAAGGCAGAGGTGTTCAAAATTAAGGAAGCAACAAGCCAAGCACAACACAAAAAGGCCAGGGCGCTGGCCATCTTCTATATAACCCTCACCCTGGCTTATATGGTCACAATCTATCGTTTTTCGTCGTTGCCCGGCAGCCAGGTGTCGTTGCCGGCTCCGGATTATGTGATGCATGCCCTGGAGTATTTCGGGTTGGGTGTATTGCTGGGGCTTACCGCCAGATCAGCCGTAAATATGTATAAAACGAGTGCGAGGCCTTCCAATAGCCACTTCCTTGCGCCGATCTTCATCGGGTTTGCCTACGCATTGAGCGATGAGTTTCACCAGTTTTTCGTACCCGGCCGGAATGCCAGTGTGTCGGACCTGCTGGCGGATCTTTCAGGCGTCATCGCCGCTCAGATCTTATTGCAATACTGGCTGTCGACCCGCGCTACCAGCTCGCGCTAGCAATCGCTCGAATTTGTAACCGCTCCAAGGCAAAAACTGACTCGCGCCGTCACCCCCTTCTCCCCCAAGGGCAAACATAGATGCAGCGGCCGCAAAAAGAGCCGCGCAGCTCTATCCCCCATTCGTTTTTCCGCCGTCTGGAATAATCCGAGCAAGCTTGCGGGTCGAACCGCGCCTCCCGCGGCTCAGCGGGATCAAAGGCCGCCCCAGTAAACGCCCTGGCCGGACAGGCCTCCACGCATAGTGCACAAGCCCCGCAACGGGATTCCAACCGCATCGCGGCAGGCCGCAACGGAGCGTTGGTCAACACGGTGGCAAACCGCACCCGCGGCCCAAATTCCGGTGTAACCAAAAGGCAATTCTTCCCGATCCACCCCAGCCCCGCCAAATTGGCCACCAGTTTGTGGGACAGAACTCCTAGAAACCTCCCCCGGTCGATAGTTTCGGAAGCCGGCACCGGGTATGCTTCAAAACCCGCGCTCTGCAAGCGAGTGACCAGCCCCAGGGCGATCTTGTCAAGATGGACGTTCACCACTTCGTAGACGTGAAACCGGTAAGTCAGGGCCAACCCTTTATTGTCGGGATATCTTAGGCCATCCACCACCGCATCGCTGAGATGAATCCCCACGGAAAGCCCCCGCTTGAATTGCGCCAGGTACTCGTTCCCCTGGCTAATCAAAACGCTGCCGGCCTTGGCAAGATCGGCCACCCCAAACAGATCGACGTCCTGAGAGAGAGCAAACTGCCCCAAATCCTTTTGCAGGTCGACAATCTCCAGATCCAGAGCGGATTCCATAACCCTACCCCCTTCAGCCATGCGGTCATGCATATTTATACCATCATATGCAAAAATATGCCAAACCTGCTATGCGAAGATCTCAGAAACCTCGTGGCACTCTTAAGCCTCTAAAAGATTCCCGGCCCAAAAGGCAGGCTCTGAGGGTTCTGGGGGCCTTTTTGAGGGCTGCCCTCCATCTCGCCCGGCGGGAGGCTGGCAAAGTAAAATTGCAAAAATTCCCAGGCCGCGCTTTGATGCTTGCTGGTTGCAGCGATACCCAGGATTTGGCCGAGCCTGGGATGGGGAAGCCCATAAAGGGTGTTCTTCACCCTGGCCAACTTGAGCCATTCCGCGGGCGGGTCGCCGGGCATCGCAGGTATCACCCGCCCCTGGTCACCCTGGCCGGCCTGATCGCCCCGGCTAGCCTGATCGCCCCGGCTGGCCTGATCATCCCGGCCTACCAGAGAATCAAGCGCCACAAAAAACCCTTTGGAAGCAAAAAATTCAAATCGATCCGGGGGCAAAGCGAAGATATCCGGTGCGTCTTTTGCCGCCAGGAGCACCACCAACTTTTGCTCGTACGCCCCAAAGGGAACAAAGCTCATCTCCACGCGGCTATCCCGGCTCTGGCCGTTGAACTTCTCCGCAAGCCGGGCCAGGTCCTGAGACTCGATAGAAACCGGCAACATCACGGTAACCACGGTTCTTTTGTCCGTTGCTTCCTTGCGGGTTCCGAAAGCTCCCAGCCCGAAACCGGCGATCATCACCCCAACAACCACCGCGGTGGCTATAGCCGCGATCCACAACCTGCGCCGGCGCGCGGCTTCCCTGTAGGCTTGCGCCTCATCACTTTTAATTTTGTTTGTCTCCTCTGCCCGAACCACCTCGGCCACCTGCGGGCAGCCCATGGTGGCGCACCCGGCGTTCTCTTTCCAGCACCGGCTGTGATGCGGTTTCTTACAGCGAGGGCAGACCACCGCCAGGTCGCCGGCTTGCAATTCGTCGCCGCAGTAAACGCACTTTGCCCCGGCTGCCGGCATATCCGCACCAATGGTAATCTCCTGCTCAGTCACGCCCATCACCTC
>JBLNCV010000204.1:0-8524 GCA_050260975.1 Syntrophothermus sp.
CGGGGTCGCCACGCGCCGGCGCATACCGTAAAGACGGGCGGGAATCACCCTGGTATCGTTAAGTACCAGGACATCCCCCGGAACCAGATACTCCGGCAGATCCCGGAAATGCCGGTGCGCCACCCTGCCCCCATTCCGGGACAAAACCAAGAGCCGCGCGGCATCTCGCGGCTCACACGGCGTCTGGGCAATCGACGATTGTGGCAGATCATAGTCAAAGTCCTCCAGACGCATCGGTCTTCTTTCCCCTTGTCCTTTCAGTCTTCTTTCTCTTCATCTTTCTGGTCTTCTTTCGTCTTTTGCATCGGTTGTCCGTTAATCATCTGCGCCGGGTTTTCTTTCGACTGTTCTTTCGGTTTTTCTTTCGACTTCTCCTCTGGCTTTGCCTTCTCTTTTTGTTCTTTCTTCGTCTCTTTCTCCGACTCTTTTACCCTGGCCTTCTCCTGTTTTCCATGATCCTTATCTTCCTGATCTTCCGGCCCGTAACCAATCTCCTGCCCATTTACGATATAGAGCACATTTTTTCCAGGAACAGGGGCCGAAGCAAGCTGGCCCACCAGTTGACCCGGCTTTCTTTGTGCGGAACGCTCACTTGTGACGACAACTCTGGCCCGCGCGGCATCCCCAACCGGATGAGAACGGCTGGCCGCCTTTGCGCTGTCCATAGAGGCGCCGGGAGGGGCAGGAACCGTAGATATGTCCTCCTCCTGGAACTGCTGGGCAGTCACCTGTCGCCCCGCCACGACTGCTTGCCTGAAAGCCAGATACTTTGCAGAGGAAAGCCCCATCTTGCGTGCCTCACGACGCACTTCACCGGAAACCACCATCGCCTGCACCGCGGGATACCGATCCCGGCTCCCCAGACCCGCGCCAACGGCTGCGACCACCTCCGCGGCAACTTCGTCCTTAAGAGCTTCTTCGGGTGAAACCGTCACAGTCGATCGCTTCTCAGAAAGCGGCACTTTCGTTCCGGGCGGCGCCTTCGGTGTAATTGCGATCACTACGGTGCTTTGGCCAGCGCGCTGGAGATATCCAAGGCGAATCGCCTCCGCAGCCAGCCGCCGGGTGGCGGTGCGCACGTCAGACCCTGACAAGGATAACCCCGCAAGGATCTTCCGGCCCTCTCTATTTAAGCCCCGCGTCAACAACACCCTTTGATCGGCGTCGATCCCCATTTCCACGCTGGGGTTGATGTCCACGGTGACATACGCCACCGTTCTGGCCTCCGCCACCCTCTCCGCCAGGTTAAAGGGCGAAGACGGCAAGACCAATAAGCCAATGGCCAGACAGGCAGCCAAAGCGGCCGCTGCCACCCTGGCCATCCCCGGCTTTTGCAGCACGCTCAGCCCATCAAGCCAACGAAGCTGCAAGCGGGGAAGCCCGATCTCCTCCCCCACGCCGGGAATTCGTCCTCGTACCGTTACGTTCCGAAACTCCCCCGCCGGGGTCACGACGATTACCCGGTTGCCTCTCTTCTCCAAAACAAGTCCCAGATGCCTTCGCATCTTACCCTCCCGGCCACTCGGCCACTTCCCCTTGAAAGGAAACTGGACAAAAACCCTTGGTTACTCCAACTTGATATACTCCCGAAGATAAGTAAATTCACCGATCAAAATAAGGGCAATGGCGATAATATACTTGCGATGCCTCTCCAACGTCTTCCGGCTGACACCCGCCTCAAGCTCAAGCTCCTTGAGAGGAAGGCTCCGCCGCTTGAGCAGATAGCGGCGATACTCCGGCCGCTTATAGACCAACATGGCGATTCCCATCGTACGCAGCCGGGTATCGGCATGCTTCGGCGCATTTTTGACCAGATCTTCAAAACAGATATCAAATTCGGACAGCGTCTCCTTGAAACGCAAAATCTCTTCCCGGCGTTCCCCCGCTTCCACTTGCTGCGTATAATTGCGCACGGCCTCCCTGACCTCGGCCAGAAAAACCACACGGCTGCTCTCATTTTCGTCTTCATCCTCGGCTAAGAGGCCCGCCATGGGGATCTCATGCTGCCGCCGGGCAGTGCGCCGAAAGTGGTCGATCAGGCGGCGCCTGATCACCATCTCGGCAAAGGTCAAAAAAGAAGCTTTCCCGCTGGATCGAAAATCGCTGATTGCCTCGTCAAAGGCGCATAAGGCTACGCTAACCTCTTCATCCTCTCCGATCTTTACGTACCGCCTGCTTGCTGAAGCAGCCACCTTGAGGACAAAGGGCAGATATTCCCGCAAGAGTTTTTCCCGGGCCGCCCGATCACCCTGCTGCGCCCGTGTGACCCAGGCGCAAACCTCCTGGTTGCGCCGCTCCTGGCTGAAGATCACCTCGCGATTAGTTGGTGGTGCCATCCATTCCACCTCAATCTCCTCTTAAAAATAGTTCGAGGCTCCACCGGCTTTTTGGGGGTCTTCAGTCCCCGCCACAAGACAAACTTTTATTGGTAGCAAAACCTGCGTAAAGCCTTTTCGCCATTAATCCGATGCGGAATGCAACTGCTCGGCGTCAAAGGTCGCCGGCAAAAGCTCTCCTATGGTCTTCACACTCATCTGGCCGGCAAGGTTGGCCATTACCACCCGGATCTCCTTGCCAAACTCGGTGATCACCTGGCGGCATACGCCGCAGGGGCTGCACGGCCCGTCGGTGTCCGCCACCACCGCTATGGCGAAGATCTCTCGGTCTCCTTCAGAGACAGCTTTGACCACCGCCGTCCGCTCGGCGCAAATCGTCGGGCTATAAGACGCATTCTCCACGTTACAGCCGGTGTAGACTTTGCCGCTGCGGGTAAGGAGCGCGGCCCCCACCGGAAAATGCGAATACGGGACATAAGCCCTCTGCCGCGCTTGTTTTGCTATTTCCACCAGGCGCCTGGCCTGTTCGTCGGTGAGGTCTTCAGTGCTCGGTTGGTTCGTCATTGTAGAATGGCTTTCTCCTTTCCCGACAACTGCCCGGAGATGGAAACGGCTTGAGAAGTCAGGTTTGCCTGTTCGGGGCCGCCGTTTTTAAACCCGTTTTTTCTGCCCAGCCTGTTCGGGATGATCACTCCGCCGGAAATTACCAGCTTCAGCCCCTCTTCCACCGTCATTTCCAGGGGAATGACCTCCTGGCGCGGCAGCAAGACGAAAAAGCCGGTGGTTGGATTGGGCGCGGTGGGTATAAAGACAGTCAACAGTTCTTCCGTTACCCTGCTTCCCAGTATCTCTCCCAGCCCTTCGCCGGTGACAAAACCGATCGAATACAATCCGCGCCTGGGATATTCGATCATGACCACCCTTTTAAAGGCGTCCCGGTTCTGAACCGCAAAAGCGTCGATCACCTGTTTAACCGTGGAATAGATGCTCCGAACCACCGGGATCCTCGCCAGGATATTTTCCCCAAAGGTGATCAATCTTTTGCCTATAATATTTGTAGCCACGGCACCCACCAGGATGGTCAAAAACAAGGTGACCAGAGTTCCCGCCCCGGGTATCTCCCGGCGCAAGAGCCTGGCGATCAGGCCGCCCAGCAGGCCGTCGACAATATTGAATCCGGTCCACAACACATAAAGAGTGACCACCAGAGGCAAAAGAATGATCATGCCGGTGATCAGGTAGTTACGAAGGCGTTTCATGAGCTTGTTCTTCATCTTCTCTTCCCCTTCCTGGCGGCTTCTTTTCCAGTTTGACTCTGGTGATCCGGCGGCCAACAATATCGGCTACCGTGATGGTCAGATCCTCAAACTCAATCGTCTCCCCTTTTTTGGGGACCCGTCCAAAGAGGTTGAAGATCAGGCCGCTGATGGTTTCAAATTCTTCTTCTGGCAAGGAGGTCTCCAGAACCTCGTTGATCTCGTCGATCCCCACCCGGGCATCCGCCAGCACCGCCCCGTCGCTCAAGATCTGGATGGTGGGCTCCTCAAGATCGTATTCGTCCCGGATATCCCCGACAATCTCCTCCAGGATATCCTCAATGGTCACCAAACCCGCGGTTCCCCCATATTCATCCAGCACAATGGCAATATGCACCTTTTTGCGCTGCATCTCGCGCAGGAGGTCGTCCACCCGCTTGGTTTCGGGGATATAGTGGGCGGGTCGCATGATGTTCCGGGCGGTTTTGTCCGAAAGCTCGCCGCAGTCCACCAGCTTCAGGAGGTCCTTGGCATAGAGGATGCCGATGATGTTGTCAATGGTCTCCTCATAGACGGGAATGCGTGAATGGCCAACCTCGTTGATGATCGCCAGCGCCTCGGTGAGCGGCGCATTGGCTTCGATGCTGTCTATGTCGATCCTGGGCACCATCACCTGGCTGGCCTCGGTATCCCCGAATTCGAAGATGCTGTCGATCATCTCCCGTTCGGCCTCTTCCAGGACGCCCTCCTCCTCCCCGACGCTCACCAGCGTCCGGATCTCCTCCTGGGTGACAAAAGGCCCCTGCTTTTCAACCCTGCTTCCCAAAAGTTTTATCACCAGGTTGGTGATGGCCGTCAGAAGTTGCACCACCGGCATAAGGATCGCCATGACCACCGAGATCGGCCTGGCCACCCGGAAGGCCACTCGTTCGGAGTTCTGGCTGGCAAAGGTCTTGGGCGTGATCTCCCCGAAGACCAGCAGAAGCACCGTCACCACCGCCGTGGCCAGCAGAGCGGCTCTGGCTCCCCCGCCGACCATCTTGGTGATCATCGTCGTGGCCAACGCCGCCGCCCCGGTGTTGACAATATTATTCCCCACCAGCACCGATGCCAGAAACCGGTTGGGCTTGTTGATCAGGGATTGCACCCGTTGCGCGCCCTTGTGGCCATCCTCCGCCAGGTGGCGAAGGCGCAGCTTGTTGACGGACAACAGCGCGGTCTCCGAACCCGAAAAAAACGCGGAAAGCAGGAGTAAAAGCCCCATTACTATTATTTCCCAGGCCTGAAGCGATTGTTGCATCATAAGCCCTCCATCACAAAAGAAGGCGGAAGACCACCGCGGTCACAAAGACCCCCAGGACCGCGCCGGCCGCTACCTGTAAAAAAGAGTGAATCCCGCCCTCCACCCGGCTCTGGGCCACCAAAAAGGCCAGGATAAACGCCAGCACCGTTACCGGCCCAACGCGGCTCAAAAAAAAGATCGCGGTGGCGATGCCGAATGCCACTGCGCTGTGCCCGCTTGGCATTCCTCCATGAAAAGCCGTGCCCTCGCCTTTTTTGGTTTTTGCCCCCAGCACGGTGAGGACCGTCGTCACTACTCCCAAAAGGGTGATGTACAGCGGGTTATGTTCCAGCGCCATGAGCGCCGCCGTATGGCCGCGACTCAAAGGCTCCAGAAAGACCAGGTACCCAATAATCAGGCTGGCCGCCGCGGCAATCACCACCGCCCCGGCCGCCACGTTTTTGGCGACTTCGGCAAGGGGGTGGTAGCTGCGCGTGAACATGTCCACCACCGTCTCAATCGCGGTGTTGATCATCTCCGTTACCAGCACCAGCGAAATGGTGAGTACCAGCACCAAAAATTCGAGGCGCGAAACCCGGAGCACGAAGGCCAGAAGCACCGTCAAGGTCCCCAACAGCAGGTGGATGCGCATGTTTTGCTGCGTCCGGAGAGCATGTCTGAGCCCATCAAATGCATAATTGAAGCTCTGGATCAACCGCCGAGGTTCCATCGAATCACCTTCACGCTACCGGCAGGACGCGCTGCCGGGTAAGCCATCGTCACAAGCCATGCTACCGGGTAAGTCATCGCCATCAAGCCATGCTATCGGGTAAGCCGGAGATCGGAGAGGACGAGCTCTTCCAGCTCCCTCATTCTAACCCGGTCGCCTTCTCTCTCATGATCGCACCCCAAAAGGTGCAACACCCCGTGAATCGTCAGAAAACCCAACTCCCGCTCGAGAGTGTGGCCGTACTCTTGCGCCTGGCGGGCGGCGGTGGGCATGGAGATCACAATATCCCCCAACATCACGGGCCCGGGCAACATGGTATCCGGCGCGGGATCCACGTCAAAGCCGGTCTCGCCGGCGCCGAGCTCAATCCCCTGCTCCGGATCCAGCATCGGAAATGACAGGACGTCGGTAGGCGCGTCTTTCCCCCGGTAAGTCCGGTTCAACTTCCGGATAGCCTCGTCATCCACCAGAAGAATGCTGACCTCCCCGCCGGAATCCCGGCCTGTGAGATCCTCTCGTCCGCCGGCCCCGGCGACGGGTAGCGCCCCGGAAATCACTCCTGCAAAGAATCGCTCCTTTGGGTTCTTCGGGTCTTTGGACCACAGATCCGCCATCAGTGCACAGGTTCTGGCCACCGCCATCTCCAAAAGCGCCTCGATCCCGGCGGAAACCTCCACCTCGCCCTGCTCATTGTTTATTGAGATTTCCAATTTCCACCTCTCCAGACTTGTTGGCGGCTGCCGCTGCTTTGCCGCCGCCGTTGCTCCCGCGCTTGGCCTCAATCTCTTTGATAATATTCTCCGGATACTCCACCCTTGCGTGGAAGATTCCGGAAAGAACCCGCACAAAAGCCCGGGCAATCAGATCCAGATCCTTGAAGGTGAGGTCGCACTCGTCCAACTGGCCGTAAGACAGCCGGTCCTTGATGATCTTGCGCACCAACCCCTCCACCCGGCCCGGAGTGGGTTTGGAGACAGCCCGGACCGCCGCTTCCACCGAATCGGCCAGCATCACCACCGCCGCTTCCTTGGTCTGGGGCCGGGGCCCGGAATAACGAAAGTCTTGTTCGACGACCGTACCTTCCTTGTCAATCTCCGTGGCCCGGTGGTAGAAGTACCTGACCAGGTCCGTACCATGATGCTGCTGGATAATATCCACGATCGGCCGCGGCAAGTTCTGTTCCCTGGCCATCTCCACCCCGTCCTTTACGTGGGAGGTGATGATCAGGGTGCTCAGGCTTGGAGCGATCTTGTCATGGGGGTTCTCCCAGGTGAGCTGGTTTTCGGCAAAAAAGTACGGCCGGCGGATCTTTCCCACGTCATGATAATAAGCCCCCACCCGCACCAGAAGCGGATCGGCCCCTACCGCCTCCCCCGCCGCCTCCGCCAGGTTGCCCACAATAATGCTGTGGTGATATGTCCCCGGAGCCTCCAAAAGCAGGCGTTTCAACAAAGGCTGGTTGGGATTGGACAACTCCAGAAGCCGTACGGAGGAGGTTATCCCGAACAAGCTCTCCAGATACGGTAAAGATCCAATGGCAAAAATAGAGGAGAGGATGCCGTTCACCAAGCCGAACACATTCTCCAGAAGCGAAGGCGCTTCGCTTTGCAAAGCCGCCAAGGCGCCGATGGTCACAAAATTGGCCAGGCCAGTATAGACCCCGGCTCGCACCAGATCGCCCCGCTGGCTGATCTTTGAAACGCTGTAGACCGCCACCAGGCCCCCGACCAGCGCCACAACCACATAGCGCATGTCATTGCCGGTAACGATCCCCACAAAAAGCGCCAGCACCACGGTAGTCAGCATTGCCAGCCGAGAGTCCAAAAGTAAAGCGATCAGGATCGTGCCATACGCTACCGGAATCAGATACCCATTTCCATGAAGGGGGAGGGTGCTGAGGATCTTAGCGCCGAAGCCGATGACAATCACCACCAGCCCAAAAAGGGCCAGCAGGCTCTCGTCTTCAAGGATCTCCCTGTTATACTGCCGTAAATACACCGCCATGATCGTCAGGAGGATCAGGCTGATCAGGATTACCCCGGCGGCCATCCCGTAGTTTACCGTGGCCTGCCACATCCCGAGATCCTTCAGAATCCGGACATGCTCGGCCGTGACAATATCTCCCTTGCGGATAACCGTCTGGCCCCGCAGAATCCTCACCGGCTCCACCGCCCGCATGGCGGCGTCCTGGGCGCGGCGCAGTTTTTCCGGGTCGGGAATCATATTGGCCCGCAAGGAACCTCGGGCCACCGCGGCCACAAATTCCGCATAGCCCGGTGGAATCTCGGCCACGCTCATTTCCCGATCCACCCGGGTTTTAGCATGATCCAAGCCAGTTTCGTTTATTCTTTCGGTGAGCATCACGGTCTCCACAATCGAGGCGGTGGTGCTCTCCACCCGCTCCAGGGTCTCGCTGTCCGCTTTGACGGCCAGGCGCAGGCTTGTCCGTGAAATACGAACGCCGAAGTCCCGCTCCATTTGCGACTGAAGAGCCGCCAGTTCGTTCTCGGAAAGCGGGCGGCTCTTGACAGGAACGGGCGCGACGGCCCTTTCCGTCGCACTCCCCGCGGCTCCCGCCTGGCCCGCGGCGCGGGCGCCCCGGAGCACGGCAAAGATCGACACGACCATGTCCCTGGCCGCACTGGCTTCGGCGGTGCTTAAAATGTAATTGCGCCGGTCCTGGGTCACGGTCTGAATGGCGGCACGCGCGGCCTCCGTCCGGAGTTGCTCGGTTCTGGTCCGGTCGGTGATCGTGCGCGGCGCCTCAATATCCCGTTTGCTCACCTGGCCGATCTGCAAATCAACCCGTTCCGGCACCAGGTTGGCCAGAAGCATCCCCACCAGCGCGACAAACACGATCCCCCCAAGAATTCCCTGGCGGACCGCGGGCTTTTTGAAGAAGCCCTCACCGATCTTTTCT
>JBLNCV010000205.1:0-2544 GCA_050260975.1 Syntrophothermus sp.
TGGCCCCGGATAAGGACAGGGTCTTTGGAGAAGCTTTCAGGGTACTGAAAAATGGCGGGAGGCTCATGATCTCCGATATGGTCGCCGAAAGGTTGCCGGACCAACTACTGGAGGATAAGGCTGCCTGGTGCTCCTGCATATCTGGCGCGATGCCAGAAAGGGAGTATCTTGAGGCAATCAGGCGGGCAGGATTCAGCAAAGTGCAGGTGCTTGCCCGCGCCGACCTGAACCCGCGATTTCTTGGGGGTTCGCCCGATCTAAGGATCTCCAGCATCAGGGTGAGCGCAGTCAAGACGATTTGAAGTCATGGGGGAGGAATCGCCAGTTAAAAGCGCCCTAACGCGGCTTTCCATGGCTGTTTTTAGCCACTGCCGGGGATCGGGAGGGGGTATTTTGCTAACATGAATTGTTGCCGGTGAGCGAAGCCCCCAGGTCAGAATAATCGCCAGAAAAGCCATGCTGATGGCAATAACGTGCTTCCTGGTTATCCTTGCTACCAGCCAGATCAAGGCGCGGACCCCTTTCTGTGCCGACATGGACAGGCACCCCCACGGGTGCCGAGGTAGCAGGTGCAAATTCTTTCCTGTTATGGGAGTTCGGGGCAGGTGAAAGGCTTTTCTTGAAGAAATAGGGTTGATGTATGTCCAAGGTAGAAGGTGTTAGAGATGCCCGAATCACCCGAATTAGACGGCCTTCCCGGCTGGCGGCGCAACACCTGGATCCTGGCGGCTGGGACGTTTGTCGCCCAGATCGCATTTTCGATGGTGGTAGCGTTCCTCCCCATGTATCTGGTCGAGTTGGGCTTGCGAAAGGATGTCTCGCTCTGGTCCGGCCTCACCTTTGCGGTGAGTTCTTTGACCTATGCGGGGGTGGCGCCGGTCTGGGGGGCGCTGTCGGATCGTTACGGGAACCGGGTGATGCTCTTGCGCTCCGGGCTGGGGATCGGCCTGATCTACCTCTTAATCGGGTTTGCGACCAACCATTTCCAGGTTTTCCTCCTGCGGGCGTTGCTGGGGTTCATGTCCGGTTTCATCCCCGCGGCAATCATGCTGGTGGCCACCAACACTCCGGATAAGGAACTCGGGCCCGCGCTGGGGATCGTCCAGACCGCGAACGCTGTCGGAGGAATTACCGGGCCGCTCGTGGGCGGAGCGGCCGCGGAGCTGGTGGGAATGCGCGGGACCTTTTTCCTGTCGGCGGGGTTGTTATTTGTGGCGACCATGGTTGTGGTGTTTGGCGTGAAAGAACGTCCTCCCCGGAGGCAAGCCGGCTCGTCTTCCATCCTGGCGGACATGAGAACGATACTGGCCAACCCGGCGCTTCAGCCCCTCTTTGTGGCTCTTTTCCTGGCGCAGGCGGGCGCTCTGGCGATTCAGCCCGTGCTTCCCCTGCTGGTAGCCACCCTCGCCAGGCAGAATGTAGCCTTTGCCGCCGGAGCTATCTTTTCCCTGCTGGGAGTTTCCACGGCGCTGGGGGCGCCGCTGGTAAGTAAAGCCACCAGGGAGGGCGGGGCTTTGAAGGTTTTCCAGGCGGGATTCGTCGGGGCTTGCATCCTCAGTTTTCTGCAGGGCCTGGCCCGGTCTCTGGCGATGTTGGGCGCTTTCAGATTTGCCTCCGGATTTGCCAACGCGGCTGTTACCGTGGCCGGAAACGTGCTTATCGCCCAAGCGGCGGATCGCGAAGCCCGAGGGAAAGCCTTTGGCGTATTGAACAGTATAACCTCTATAGGTACTGTGGTTGGGCCTTCCTTGGGGGGATTGCTCGGCAACAAATTCGGCTTGCCAAGCGCTTTTTACGGCGGCGCGGCGGCGTTTGCGCTGGCCGCGGCGGTGATGGCTGCTTCACAAAGGCGCCCCGGCAAGACAGGAACGCTTAAGGAGCCAACCTTTAATTAGTTACACCTTTAAGAGCCCTATCCCATTGCGATATAGTGGGCTTCTAGAGCAAAGGGCGGGGCTTTTCAGGGAGATGCGGATCACCAGATCCTGGTGGTCCATTTTTTGTTGCACAGGCAGAAAAAACAAAAAGGAACAGAAATATACTTTGAAAAGCCAGATACGAACAGAAGTTAACATCGTTACTCGACCGGCATCAATCCATCCGGAGGTAAAAGAGCATGCTGTCCGCTGAGCGCCGCACAAAGATTCTGGAGTTGATTCGCACCCAGGGAAATGTGGAAGTAAAGAGGCTTGCCAGCGAACTGGCGGTATCCCTGATGACGGTGAGGCGGGATCTGGAAGCTCTTGAGGAGAAAGGCCTGGTCGTGTGGACCCATGGCGGCGCGGTCTTGCCGGGGCTGGAGAACACCGAGGTCCCCTACCACACCAAACGGTTTTCTCATGCCGAGGAAAAACGGCGGATCGCCCGTAAGGCGCTTGAAATGATTGACGATGGGGATACGTTGATTTTGGATTCCGGTTCCACGACCCTGGAGATCGCCAGGCTAATCAGATGGAAAAAGGGACTGACGGTGATCACCACCGATCTGAAGATTGCCCTGGAACTTGGCAACCAGCCTGGAATAAGGGTGTTTTGCACCGGGGG
>JBLNCV010000206.1:0-20529 GCA_050260975.1 Syntrophothermus sp.
TCCGCTGCCGGGGACCGGAGGTTAGCGGGGATGAACTTGCCCGAATTGCAGGTCTGACCACATCGAATGGGCCATCCTTACAGGGTGGCGGCCGTTTGTTTGCCGCCGTGGAACAGCTGGAGCGCCAGGTAATCCTGGAAACGGTGGCTCAAACCAACGGTAACAGGTCGGAGGCTGCCCGCCGGTTGGGGATCAGCCGGACCACCTTGTGGAGAAAATTAAATGAAGATTGAACCGAGAACGGCAACCACCGGTCTCTCGTCTGAAACAATGTTTCGTTTCTGAAACATTGTTTTTTTCTGTGCTTGGACGGTTGGCGAAGACCGGCTGATCTTTTTGCAAGCGGGCGTGCAGTTTGAAAGGCTAAATGCCGCATGCTTTGATCTTTTTGATCTTCTTGAGCACCGGCTGGAGCTCTTGGCACGGAGATTGCTTATTACCTGAAAGCAAAGGAGGCGAAGCAGATGTCGAAGAGCTTGATCCTGCCGCGTACACCCTCAGCAGAGCCTGGCACCATGGCGCGTTCTTCTCCGGCCAGAGTCTGGAGAGAGACACGGCCACTGGTGAAGATGGAGCTTTGCAATTTATGCGGCCGGTGCCTGTTTTACTGCCCGGAAGGCGCTTTAACGGGAGATCGTGAGATCTCGGCCAATCTGGACTTTTGCAAGGGTTGCGGGATCTGCGCCAATGAGTGCCCTGCCGGAGCGATTGTGATGCAACCGGAATTTATGGGAGACCGCGGGTTGATAGGAGGAGGTGAATAACTTGAGCCGCCAGTTGCTCAATGGTAATGAAGCAGCCGTCGCGGCGGCCAGACTGGCAAGGATTGAGGTAATGGCCGCCTATCCAATCACACCGGCTTCAGGCGTTATGGAAGGGCTTAGCCGCCATATCGCCGCCGGGGAGTTGCATTGCAACTTTGTCCGAGTCGAATCGGATCACAGCGCGCTGGCAGCTCTAATCGGGGCAGCCTTGTGCGGGGCGCGCGCTTTTTCGGCCACCAACTCCCAGGGGCTGGCCTTGATGAGTGAGCTTTTGTACCATGCTTCAGGATTACGGTTACCAGTGGTGATGGCCGTGGTGAACAGAGCTCTTTCCGCCCCCCATTCCCGTTTTCCTGAACATGGGGATGCCATGGCCCAGGAAGCCAGCGGCTGGATTCAGTTATACTGCGAAAACAATCAGGAAGTCCTGGATACTCTTCTCCAGGCGTTTTACCTGGCGGAAGACGAACAGATCAGCCTGCCGGCTATGGTAAATTACGAAAGCTATATCCAGTCACACACTCGCGAAGTGGTTGATCTTCCCGCACAAGAAGACGTGGATGCCTTTTTGCCGCGCAAGTCCCAGGCATGGCTCGATGTGGAGCATCCAAGGGGAATAAACGTGGTTACCGGCCCCGAACTTTATATGGATTACAAATATGCGCAAGATGAGGCTCTCCAGCGCGCCCTGGCAGTGTGTGAACAGGCTAATGAAGCATTCGCCGCCCGGTTTGGACGCGATTGGGGCGGCGCTGTGGAAGAATACCGACTGGAGGGAGCGGAACTGGCGGTGATCGCCATGGGTTCCATGGCCGCCACGGCCCGGATTGCGGTGGATCAGTTGCGTAACGAGGGGCAGAAGGTTGGTCTTTTGAAAGTGAGACTTTTCCGGCCTTTCCCGGCCTCCCGGATTCTCCGGATATTAGGAGGAGTTCAGGCCGCCCTGGTTATCGATCGAAATATCATCTACGGTTCGGGGGGAGCCCTGGCGCGGGAAGTAAGGGCTATTCTCGGCCACCACAGCAGCATTCCCGTTTACAGTTTTATTGCCGGCCTCGGTGGGAGAGAGGTGGGCGTCGGCGATCTGGTAAAGATGTATCACGATGTCCACCAGGCGCTGGCTTCCGGCAAGAAACCTGCACCATACGTCTGGTACAGTTTGACGGGCTGATGCGAGGAAGGAGGAGAAGAAAGATGGCGATCGACTTGCAAACCGCGCCGGAGGAAGAACTTTTTACGGGGGGCCACGGGGGTTGCCGCGGCTGTGGTGCGGCTATTGCCACCCGCCAGGCGATGAAGGCCCTTGGCTCACGAACCATGGTTGTGATCCCCGCCTCATGCATGGCTACTATCGGCGGCTCCGGCCTCACGACAGCCTGGAAGGTACCGTTTTATCATACTCTCTTTGAGTGTTCCGCGGCGGTGGCTTCCGGTATCCGGGCGGCGTTGGACATCCGGGGGATCAGCGATGTCGCGGTGGTCTCCTGGGCGGGTGACGCGGGGACCGCCGATATCGGTTTCCAATCCCTGTCCGGGGCTGCGGAGCGGGGCGAAGATATTATTCATGTCTGTTATGACAACGAGGCCTATATGAATACCGGCGGTCAGGCCGGCGGCCTGACGCCCGGCCTGGCGCGGACCACGGACACACCTTCCGGCAAGCCTACCCGCAAAAAAGACATGTTGGCGATCATGGCCGCTCACCGCCCGGCCTATCTGGCCACGGCTTCCATCGCCTACCCGGAAGATCTGATGGCGAAGTTTCAAAAGGCCCGGGGGATGAAAGGGTTTCGGTATATTCACATCCTGGCGCCCTGCCACAGAGGCTGGAAGATTCCCGCGGCCAAGACGGTGGAATTTGCCCGCCTGGCGGTTGAATCAGGTTTGTGGGAACTCTACGAGATGGTCGACGGCAAAAAGGAGATCACTTGCCGGGCGGAAAGGCAGGTCCCGGTTGGCGATTACCTCAAGCCCCAGGGGCGTTTCCAGGGCCTTACGGAAGAAGAGATTCTTTCGTTGTATAACTAGCGTTGCGGAGGAGGTCGTTAGCGATGAAAGAGGTGCGTTTTCAGGGGCGTTACGATCAGGACGTGGCTGGATTTGCAGCCCACCTGGCCCGCGCCGCCATGGGAAACGGCAAATATGTCCAGGTTTTTGACTCGTTTTCAGCCTACCGGCCAGGAGCGCCGTTGCAGACGGTGGTACGCATCAGTGATGATCAAATCCGCCAGCGCTCCGCCCAAGGTAGTGCCCCGGATGTGGTGGTGGTCCTGGACAACAGCCTCTTCGGCGTAACCGATGTCACCAAAGGGTTGAAACCAGGAGGGATAGTCATCGCCTCCGGAACAGGACGGGAAAGTCTGGGTCCGGGCAAAAGCGACATAAATTTCCGGCAGATCCAGCTGGCTCCCCGGGCGTCTTTGGCGGAACGGAAAGAAGCCTTGCTTCGCGGGCTTTTGGAAGCAGGGGTTATGGAGGGAAAGTAACATGAACTTTGTTCACCAAGTACTGGCTCGCGCCGGCAAGCGCCAGGAAGTCTTCCCAGGTGATCGCCTGGAAATTTCCGTGGATCTGGCTCTGGCGCATGACGGCAGTGCCGGCCAGCTTCTGGACGCCTGGGAGGCGGGCAGTTACTCCGAAGTCTTTAACGGCAGCCGGGTAATCTTTACTCTGGATCACCTCCTGCCTGCTCCCACGGTGGCCGCCCGGACCCTGCATTTGCGTATGCAAGAATTTGCCCGCCACAATGGTGTCCTGCTCTATCGCCGGGGGGAAGGGGTTTTGCACCAGGTAGTGGCGGAGGAGCACCGGCCACGGCCCGGAATGATCCTGGCTGCTGCCGACGGCCATGTGGCCACGGCCGGAGCTTTTGGCGCTCTAGGTTTTTCCGTCAAGCCCGGCGAACTGGCAACGATCATGGCCACCGGCCGGATGGCCATCGAGGTTCCCGAGGTAATCACCGTGGAAGTTACCGGCCGTTTTCAACCGGGAGTGATGGCCAGGGATCTGGCCCTCTGGCTTCTCGATCACTTTGGGAACACAGGCCTGAAGGGCAAAGTGCTTGCCCTGGTCGGTTCCACGGTCTGGAGCTTTTCGGAGGCAAGCAAGATGGCCCTTTGTAACATGGTTGGTGAGATGGGGGCGGTGACAGGGTTGATCGTGCCGCCGGAGTCAGCCGGGGACCCACCGGTACTGAAGCTGGACGCTGCAAAGGTGGCGCCGCTGATTGCCTGCCCGGGCTCGCCTCCCGCCATCCGCCCGGCGAAAGAGCTTGCCGGTATGCCGGTTACCCAGGTTCTGGTGGGGGGATGCGCCAGCGGCCGGTTAGAGGACATAGAAGCACTGGCGGCGGCGTTGCAAGGGCTCCTGGTGCATCCACGGGTCAACCTGCTGGTGGTGCCCGCTTCGCGTGCAGTAGCGGACAAGATGGAGGAAGATGGGCTGGCCCGGTACTTGCGCAAAGCGGGAGCCGTGATTACAAGCCCGGGGTGCGGACCCTGTCCCGGCCTGCATGCTGGACTTCTGGCGGTTGGGGAACGTGCCGTGGCGGCAACGGTACGCAATACCCCCGGCCGGATGGGCTCGGATCAGGCGGAGATCTTTCTGGCCTCGCCGCGGATTGCCGGCCTGGCTGCCAGCGCCGGCGAAATCCAGGCTTGATGTATTGAAGGGGGTGATCAAAGGGGTCCACCAAGGCTGGGAAAGGCAAAATGCATGAGAGACAGGTCAAAGTATCTAAGGAGTGGTAAGAACACAATTTTGCAAGGGAGGTTTCAAAGCTAATGGAACAGGCTAAAAACCCCAATCTGATGCAGGGGCAAACGATGCCAGCTGCAAAAAAGCCACAGTGGTCCGTCGTGGGGCTGGTGATCATCATCATTGCGGCGGTGCTGGTCTACATTCTCGCCCAAAGGCCGACGACGCCCCAGTATGTGCCGGTGATCTCCCTGGTTGCTTTGACGATTGCCATCATCATCAGTTCCGTGACGCCGTTAAACATCGGGACCATGGCTCTGGGCTTGTCGCTGGTGGTGGGCTATTACCTCGGCGGAGTCAAGGTTAAAGAGATCATTACCGGCTATCCGGTGAACCTCTTTTTGATGCTGGCCGGTGTAACCTACCTGTTCTCACTGGCCAACGTGAATGGTACTCTGGAAAAGATAACAAAATACAGTATCAAAGCGGTCCGGGGCAAAGTGGCTCTTCTGCCGATCGTGCTCTTCTTCCTGGCGTTTATCCTGGCATCCATCGGACCCGGACATATTTCGATCGCCGCCCTCCTTGCCCCACCCGCCATGCTTTTAGCGCAAGAGGTCGGCATTTCCCCGCTCTTGATGGCTCTGGTGGTCGGCGATGGCGCCCAGGCGGGAGCCATGTCTCCCATCGCGCCCACCGGGATCATTGCCAAGGGGATCATCAGTAAGATGAGCCTTCCCATGAGCACCGATTCAGCCAGTGTCATCTTGTGGATGAACATGCTGGTTACCCATATAGCGGTTGCCGCCCTGGCCTATTTCCTCTTCGGCGGCCTGAAGCTCTGGAAAAAGAAAGACATCGGGCAGAGCGAAACCTTGAAGAATATCCATGTTGAACCTTTCGATTATAAGCAGATTCTCACCCTCTCCGGCATCGCCGTCCTGATCCTCGGCGTGATCTTTGCCAAGCTGGATGTGGGTCTGGGGGCGTTTTTGCTCGGCGCGATCCTTTCACTCCTGGGGGCCGCCGATGAGGCAAAGGCTATTAAAGGCATGCCCTGGGGCACCATTATGATGGTCACCGGTGTCACCGTGCTGGTGCAGCTGATGAGCAAGATCGGCGGCATGGACCTGTTTGCCTCGATCATGGCTCGCTTCTCCACGCCGTTTACGGTCACGCTGGTGGTTGGTTTTATTGCCGCCCTGATCTCTGCTTACGCCAGCACTTCCGGTGTGATTCTGCCGGCTTTCCTGCCTCTGGCGCCGGTTTTGCTCTCCAAGATTGGCGGCGGAGACCTGATGGCTTTACTCTCCTCTATTGTGGTGGCCGGCCATCTTACCGATATGAGCCCGTTATCCACCACCGGAGCGGTGTTTATTGCCGGCGCCGCGCCGGAGACCGACAAGACCAAGCTCTTTCGTGGTATGATGATCTGGGGTTTGTCCATGTCGGTAGTCGGCGCTCTGATCAGCTGGCTGTTCTTTACAGTTTTGCGGGTCCCTTGAGGATCTGGAATTTCGTGGATAGATAAAGGGTTTCAGCCTGTTTGACTGCGGGATTGATTGGAGGGGGTCAAATCCCGTCGTAGCAGGCGAAACCCTTTAAGATTGTCCAAAAAGGCCAAGAGGGGCTACCCCTGGATAAGTTGCTTTACCACTTTGGTGGTGGTTTCCTGTGAAAATCCGCGCCGTAGAAGGAATTGCCCCAACCGCCGTTGCACCACATCCGGGGAGTACCCCCGGATTCTGGCCAGCCGGGCACGGGCCAAATCGAGAGCCAGCTCCAGTTCATCTTCCGGCCCTGCTTCCCCGCCCAGCACTTCGTCAATCAAAGACCGCTCGATGCCTTTTTCCAATAGCTCCCTGGCCAGCCTGTAGCGGCCCATTGGTTTGGTTTTCTTCCGATCCCGCACCCAGGCTTCGGCAAAAGCCCGATCATTGAGGTATCCCATCTCCCGGAGTGCGAAGACGACCTCTTCGCAGGTTTGGAGGGTGATCCCCCGCTGTCCAAGGCGCGCCAAAACCTCCTGTTCGCTACGGCGGCGCCGGGAGAGCATCTCCAGAGCAATGGCAAACCCCCGCTCCCGCTCGTTCATGAGGCATTTTCACCGGCGGCGTCAACTCGAGACTTTTTAGCTGGAAGGCCAACTTTCTCCCGAATCTTGGCTTCAATTTCCGCCATCAGATCGGGATTTTGCTTTAAAAAGTCTTTGGCGTTTTCGCGCCCCTGCCCGATTCTCGTATCGCCGTAGGAGTACCAGGCGCCGCTCTTGTTGATAATATCCAGTTCAGACGCCAGATCCAGGATCGCGCCGGCAATGGAGATCCCTTCGCCGTACACGATGTCGAACTCGGCCTCTTTAAATGGTGGAGCCACTTTGTTTTTAACCACCTTGACTCTGGTACGGTTGCCCACCATATCCGTCCCCTGCTTGAGGGTCTCCGTCTTGCGCACATCCAGTCGCACCGACGCATAAAACTTCAAGGCGCGACCGCCGGGAGTGGTCTCGGGGTTGCCGAACATCACTCCAACCTTCTCACGCAGTTGATTGATGAAGATTGCGCAAGTGTGGGATTTCCCAATAGCGCCGGTGAGCTTCCGCAAGGCCTGAGACATCAACCGCGCCTGCAATCCCACATGGGCGTCTCCCATCTCGCCCTCCAGTTCGGCGCGCGGTACCAGAGCGGCCACGGAATCCACCACGATCACGTCGACAGCTCCGCTTCGGACCAGAGCTTCGGCGATTTCCAGGGCCTGCTCGCCGGTATCCGGCTGGGAGACCAACAGGTTGTCCAGATCCACACCAAGATTACGCGCGTAGTCGGCTGGAAACGCGTGTTCCGCGTCGATAAAGGCCGCTATCCCGCCCTCTTTTTGGGCCTGGGCGATGATATGTAAAGCCACGGTGGTCTTTCCTGAAGACTCGGGACCAAAGATCTCAATGACTCTTCCCCGGGGAACCCCACCGACCCCCAGGGCCAGATCCAGGGTAATCGGGCCGGTGGAGATCACCTCCACATTCAACTGTTCGGCTCCTTGCCCGAGTTTCATGATCGAACCTTTGCCGAACTGCTTCTCAATCTGGCTTACGGCCATTTCCAGGGCCTTTTGCTTCTCTTGCATCAAGGCGATCATCCTTTCAGCTCTCGTTCATTTCCAAACGGATGTTCTAAAGGTAGTTTGCCAGAGCATCTTTCTTTGTCAAGAAACTTTTGTCAGCAGAACTTTTGCCAGCATGCGGCGATCAAACTATGCAACAGGCAAACTTGCGCGGTGGAGAACCGTGTAGCGGGGGCCGGAAGGCAACAACTCGCTCTTCATGACCAGCACCTCTGCAACGGGAAACTCGCCGAGATCCACCCCTTCCATACTGCTCAGCAACCCTTTCAATTGCGCGATGTTCCGGGGAGAGCGCACCCTCCCCAGGGTCACGTGGGGTGAAAAAGAGCGTTCTTCCGGAGGAAACCCTTTTTCTACCAATGCCGCCTCCATCTCTTTCTGGAGGGACAGGAGGCGGTGTAGCTCGCCGCCGATGGCGGCCCAGATTACGCGTGGCACTCCTGTGGATGGGAAGGTCCCCAGCCCGGACAGGCGTAATGAAAAAGGAGGCTGGACATGAATTGCCGCCGTCACCGCTTCCTTCAGCGCGTCAAGCAGGGCTGATTCAACGCCTCCCAGGAACTTGAGAGTGATATGAATTTGCGACGGATCCACCCATTTTACATCGCCTCCCACGGCTTGCAGCCGGCCTTGGATTAGCCGCGCCTGTTTTTGTACCATACCGGGGATGGGCACAGCGATAAAAGTGCGCACTGCGACGTTTTCAACGCTGTCGCCCGCTGTTGACCATTGGACTGCACTTTTGGGTTTCATGCGCCTTCTCCATTCTGACAGATCTTCAGATCGTCTTTGCAGAGGATACCAACTTTTGAAGAGGTCCCAACTTTGAAGAGCGATGCCAAGCAGAAACAGACGTCAGGTTTGATGGGATAGGCATGATGGCGGAAGATCTAACACTGGCGTAGTTCTTATTCGCCAGAAAAAGATCAAATCCTTTTACCCGAAAATTTTTTTGCAGTCACTGAACAGAGCCAGCCGCCAGGCTGTTGAGCCCTTCGCTGCTCAGAACACGGGGTTCGGTGTCCTTGTCCTTTCCTGGCTCGGGGATTAAGATTCGTTCCAGGCTGAAACCGGCTTGCAGGCTGTAGACCCTGATGGTGTCCACCGCGATAAGCCGGTACTGAGTGGCCACCTTGCCCGGTTCCGTGAGCGCCTGGTTGGCCGGCTGGGCTGGACCTCCGGGCGATACTTCCGGACCGGCGACACGCCGGGAAAAGTACAGCATGGCCACCGAGTAAGGAACTCCCTCCTCCACCGTCTGCAAGCCTCGAATTCCCGCCGCTCCGGTCGTGCCGGCATCAATGACGGCGGTTCCCCTTTCCACTGAAACCCTCATCCGGTGGTCGTGCCCGTGAAGGATTACAGGAACCAGCCCGATGAAACCGCGGGCGATCCGGTAGTTGTGGATGGCCAGAAGATCCGGCGGTGTGTCGAGACTCTCCAGAATGCCTTGTATTTCGGCGATCTTCCGGTTGGCGGCATCTGGCGCGGGAGGTTCCGGGGACAAGCTGGCTGCGCCGGGATCCGGCGAACCAAGGATTCTCAGCCCCTTAAATTCCACCACCCGGTTGTTGAGAATCCGGACGTTGGGCAGGCGGCGGAGAAAGGAGATAATCTCGGGAGAATCGTGGTTCCCGGGCACGAAGAAGTAAGGAACCTTGAAGAGCCTCAACCTGCTCACCAAACCGGTCTCCAACGGTGTGCCAAAGTCGGTGAGATCTCCTGTGTCAATGATCGCATCCACCCCGAAACTCTTGATCACCTGCGCCACGAAATCCAGGGCGGCAGGGTTATTATGGGTATCGGAGATGTGCAAAATGCGCAGATCGCCGTTTACCGTGCCAAGAGGTTCCAGGCTGTCCACCCGCTCAAAGAGCTTGTAGAGGTTACCCGCCAGCACCTCCATCTGTTCGCCGAGCTTATTGACCTTGACAAGGCTTTGCTCGACAAACCCCACCATCCATGGTGCGGCTTCCAGGACGCCGCGATATTGCGGGTGCTGGAAGGCGGCCACATTGTAGGTGTAATAGGTGCCGCCCACGACAATAGCGACCACCAGCAAGCCCGCCAGCCCGGCGCGCAATAAAGGGAGAGCCCGGCGCCGCCCTGCCAGAAAAGCTCCTGCTACTCCTCCCACCATGGCCAGCAGGAAGATCTTGGTGATAAACACGTACAGGATGCGTGGCGCTTGAGTCTGGACAAGTTTAATGAGCAGCGCTTTATTGATCGGTTGCTCAAAAAAACCCTTGAGGATGTCCAGGTTGATGTTGGTCAGGGTTACTTGAAAGGCCAAGGGGAAAGGGTGGGTTCTGGCGGCAATCTCCCCCACCGGCGGAATAATCAGTTTTGAACCCGCCGGCCAAGTGATCAGCGCTTTGAGTTGAATTTGAAAAGCACTGATGTTAAAGAGCGAGCCGCTAAAGAGGTTGACAAAGACGATTGCCATCACGACGGACAGAAAGAACGGCAGTATCCGCCGCCGGGAGGTAAAAATAGCGCGTTTCAACCGGTTCGACGCGCCTGTCTGTACAATTTCTTTCGGCGGGGTCGCAAGTTTCCTCTGTTTCAAAAAAGCCCTCCGGTTGCCAGCCATCTCTTGGAACTCTCCCGGTCTTTGATCTCATTCCTATTCTGGGATATCGACCGGGGTGCAATTCCACTTTATAAGTTCGGCGCGTGGTTTTGCAGGTGGAGCCGCAGCATGTTCAACGCGGCCTGGGCGGCCCAGTTCTTGTTGGTTATGCGGTCGTGTACAAAATTGAACCGCTGCCAGTGATCCTTGTCAGGCTCCGTGGTGGCCAGGCCGGCAAAGATCAGCCCAACCTCTCCGGCCTTTTGGGCGCCCGGGGCCGGCTCTGTGGCAGGACCGGCGTTTCCGGTCACAGCCAGGGCCAGGTCTGATCCGGTTAACCGGCGCGCGGCACGGGCCATCTCCATAGCAACCTGGCTGCTGACGGTTCCAAATGTATGCACGACCTCCGCCGGAACCCCGAGCAGTTCGGTCTTCATCTGCACGCTGTAGCTGACTATTCCACCGCGGAAGTAATCGGAGCTGCCGGGAATGTTGGTGATCCGGTGGGCCACAAGACCGCCGGTGCACGATTCCGCCACGGACAGCGTAAGGCGGTGCCGGCGAAGCAACCGGCCCACCACTTCTTCCAAGGTATCCTCATCCGTACCGAAGACCGCCTCCCCCAGTCGATCCCTCAGTTTGGCCTCCACGTCGCCGATCAGGCGGTCGGCCTGATGTTCATCGGCCGCTTTGGCGGTAATCCGCAGGTGCACCTCGCCGGTGTGAGCCAGGGGCGCAATGGTGGGGTTGCTCTGGGCGGCCAGGATGTCCGCCACTTTTTCCGCCACTGAGGATTCGCCAATACCAGCAATGCGCAGGATCCGTGATTTAAGGATCGGCGGGCTGGACTGCGGATCTTGCAGGGTAGCCAGAAACGGCATTACGCTGTCTTCCATCATCCCCTTCATCTCCCGGGGCACGCCCGGCATCGCAATGATCGTTTTTCCGCCTCTTTCCACGATGATCCCCGGGGCAGTGCCACGAGGGTTGGGGATTGGGCGGGCCCCCTCGGGAATCAGGGCTTGTTTGCGGTTGTTGGCAGCCATAGTAATTCCCCGCCGGGCAAAGTAAAATTCCAGAGCATCCAATGATTCCTGGTGAAGTATGAGCCGCAATCCAAGGACATCCGCGATGACTTCTTTGGTAAGATCGTCTTCGGTGGGACCCAGGCCGCCGGTAGTGATCACCAGATCCGCTCTGGCCAGGGCGTTTTTCAGCGCCTGGCTGATGCGCTCCCAATTGTCACCCACCGTGGTCTTAAAATAAAGATCGATGCCTGCCAGAGCCAGTTTTTGGGCAAGGTAGGCAGCGTTGGTATCGACGATCTGGCCGAGAAGCAATTCCGTCCCTACCGACAGTAGTTCTGCCCGCATATTCTTTGCACCATCCCATTGAATCTTTACAGACTATTTATGAAAGTCTTTCTCAACCAAACATTACACCACACACGAAAAGGTGTCAATAACCTGTTTACCGAATAAATCCTTTGACGATAATATGATCAGTCTTTGCAAGATGCGCCGGAGGTGTGCAAATGAGAAGTTTTCTGATCTGTATTTTAACCTTTATGGTGGTCATCTTTTCTGTAATACCCGGCGCCGCAGAGCCATTGGAGAACAACGAGTCTGTGCAAGATGCACGGGCCAACCAGGTGGACCAGAGCAATCAAGGAACGCCGGGCGATCAGGAAGACCAGAACAACAATCTGGGAGGTCCGAGAGTTGCAGAAGAGCCTGTTGAACAACCCACAGTGACTGTCGCCGCGGTGGGCGATATCATGCTAGTGGGAGGAGTGCGGAACCTGATTGCGCGGCACGGCCCCCTCTACCCGTTTGAGAAGGTAGCTCCACTTTTGACCAGGGTGGATATCGCTTTCGGGAATCTGGAGTCCCCCCTGGCCACAGGTGGCCAGCCAACGCCGTACAAGCGCCCGGAGGCGATTGCGGCTGGAAGGGATTACGTCTTTAAAGGCTCTCCCGAGGATGTGGCCGGATTGGCAGCGGCGGGTTTTGATGTCCTGGCCCTGGCGAATAACCACATGCTCGACTTCGGTCCCGAGGCGCTTTTGGAGACTCTTGCCACGCTGGAGAGCGCGCAGATCATAAGTGTGGGCGCCGGGGCAAACCTGGCCGAGGCCCGTCGGCCGGCAATAGTCGTGACGAAGGGTGTACGGGTGGCTTTTCTGGCCTATTCCTACATTTTGCCGCCCTATTACTGGGCAACCGATACCCAGCCCGGTGTCGCGCCGGCCAGAGATATTAAAAGCCTGGCGCCAGATCCGGTTGGCATTGCAGCGCTGCAACATGACGTGGCTTCGTCGCGGGCACAGGCGGATCTGGTTATCGTCAGCTTTCATTGGGGTGAAGAAAAGCAACATCAGGCCAACGCCTACCAGCAGCAACTGGCCAGAGCAGCGATTGATGCCGGCGCCAATGCGGTTATCGGCCATCACCCTCATGTTTTGCAGGGAATCGAGATCTACAAAGGCCGCCCGATCTTCTACAGCCTGGGCAACTTTGTCTACACCCCGAGAAACGAGCCTGCCAAAGAGACGGTGATCGCCACCCTTGCCTTTAAAGGCGGGGAGGTTACCGAAGTGGAGCTGCAGCCCATCTATATTGCTGCCGGCCAGCCCCAACCCGCCGCTGGCTCCCAGGCCCGGGCGATTATCGGCAACCTCTCTGCATATTCGGCATCTTATGGCACTAAACTGGTCACCCGGCAGGACCGGGCTTATCTGTTCCCTGTCGCGCCCCTATGACCTGAAGAACACATGGTTTCCGATGGAAGTGGTCACCGGATTGCTGCGCACCCACGAATCCCAGGTTTTATCGGGGTTGTAGAAACCATTTGCCCCAAAGGTGGGATCCCACCCGGCTAAAGCGTCCTGGACCGCCTTGAAGGAAGAGGTGGAGGCCGGCTGATTGATCAGGCCGTTCAAAACCGGGCTATACTGGTAATAGCCGTCGATGACCTGATAAACCACTCCGGGCACACTCTTGGGAAAGCGGGCGTCCTTCAGGCGGTTAAGCACGGTGGCGGCCACCGCCACTTTTCCCTCGTATGGTTCGGCGCCGGCTTCGGCCTCCACCAGCCTGGCGAGAAGGTCGATATCCGAATCGGATAGCGAAATTCCGGCAGGAAGACCCGGATAGGCAGGTGCGGGAGCTTTAGGCGGGGAAGTTTTCGGCTGGCCGTTATTTCCCGTTCCTGTTTTACCGCCGGGGATGAGCAGTCGCTGGCCGACCTTAAGATAATCGCCCTGGATACTGTTGGCCTGCCGCAAGGCCTCCACAGTGGTCCCGTAGCGTTGGGCCAGCAGGAACAGGGTGTCGCCCGCGGCCACGGTATAGCTGGTTCCGGCGGGAGGAGCCGCAGGGAAGGAAGGTGCTCCAGGCGTGGAAGGCGAACCGGGAAGAACGAGATCTTGCCCCACTTCCAGGTAATCGCTCCAGATGCCATTGGCCTGGCGTAAAGCCTCCACGGTAGTCCCGTGGCGTTTGGCAATCAGATACAAGGTATCGCCAGGGGCCACCGTATATGTACTGCGCCCTGAACTTCTCGAGGCAGGAGGTGTTCCTGAAACCGGAATCCCTAACTGTCTCCCCGCCTCTAGATAATCGCCCCAAAGCCCGTTTGCTTTCTGCAACTCCGCCACCGTGACGCCGTAACGCCTGGCAATCAAGTATAGCGAGTCGCCCGGCCGCACCTGGTAAGTCGCTGCAGCAGCCGCCGGCATCCCCAGCCCAAATGTCAGGTTTCCGAGAGCCAGAAGGCCGCTGATGAAGATCACACCAATCTTTCGCAGAATATTTGCCCCCTTTCAATTTTTGCAGCCGTCCTGGCATTTCTGGGAGATCCCTCCGTAATTGGCATTTGCTATGCCATATGGAAAAGATTTGACAGGCCTGCCTGATACCCTGCAGGAAATTGATGGGAAAAGGGGCAAAAGTCAATCGTAAAAACGTGGGCGGTAGATTTCTCTACCGCCCATGTCGCGTATACGGCATTTTGTTCCTCCTTGAAAAGTCTCCCCATTTATGCTGAAGCTTTTGATCAAGCTGTGGCCAGTTCCGCTGATCCACGCGCCAGGATGCTCCGGAAATCGTCTCCGGAGATCTTTTCATTGTCCAGCAAGATCTGTGTGATCTCCTCGATTGCCTCGCGTTTTTGGCTCAGATGCGCGCGTACCTTATCTTCACTTTCGCTGATGATGACCTGGATGGCCTCATGCAGAAGCTTGTCCGGTAGATTTTCCTTACTTACCACACCCAGGGCCGACATACCGGCATAGACCAACCGTTTCGACAAATCCACCGCCTGCTCGAAGTCTCCCGCGGAACCCGTGCTCCGGCTGCCGAAGATCAACTCCTCGGTAACCGCGCCGCCCAGGCAAACCGCGAGCTGATCCAGAAGCTCCTCCTTGGTGTAGAGGTACTGGTCATCTTGCGGTGTCTGCCGCATATAACCCAGCGCCCTGCCACGGGAAGTGATGGTGACGGTCGAAACCGAATTCGGCCGCACCCATTCGCTGATCAAAGCATGTCCGGTCTCGTGATAAGCAACCCGCCGGATTTCGTCCTTGCCCGGCTTGCGATCCAGCTTCTCCCCCATCATGACCTTATCGATGGCCTCTTTGAAATCGGCCATGATGATCTGATCGCGGCCGGCCCGCATGGCTTGAATTGCTGCTTCATTGGCCAGGTTTTCCAGATGCGCGCCGGAGAAACCGAAAGTGTCCCTGGCAATCTCCTGGAGATCCACATCAGGCGCCAGCGGCTTGTTCTTGGTGTGGATCTTGAGAATATGCAGGCGCCCTTCCTTATCCGGAAGGTCCACCTTTACCACCCGGTCGAACCGTCCGGGACGCAGCAAAGCCGGATCCAGGGTATCCACCCGGTTAGTGGCCGCAATCACCAGGATCTTGACCTTGTCCTTGGTGTTGATCCCATCCATCTCCGTCAGAAGCTGGTTTAGGGTCTGGTCATACTCCATGTGGCTGGCGTGGGAGCCGCGCTTGACCCCCAGGACATCGATTTCATCGATAAACACCACGGCGCTGGTCTTTTGCTGTTGCTCAGCCTGGCTCCGGGCTTTCTTGAAGAGCTGCCGCACCCGTTGGGCGCCCACACCGGCGTACATTTCCACAAACTCGCTGCCCGCCGCGGCCAAAAAGGCCGAGTCGGTGTAGCTGGCCGCTGCTTTGGCCAACAGGGTCTTGCCGGTCCCCGGCGGGCCGCTGAGCATGATGCCTCTTAACGGTCTGATCCCAAGTTTGGTGGCTTTGGCCGTATTCTTCACAAAATCAAGTGCTTCCAGCAACTCCCGCTTGGCGACTTCCTGGCCTCCGATATCCTCGAAGGTTACCGTCTTGACATTGTGTTCGCTATTGCCGCCGCCACCGGCCATCTCAAATTTGCGGTCACGTCCCAGGCCGTCGAAGCCCTTGCCTCCCGGCAGAAACGAGCGCAGCAGGAAGAACGCCCCTAGCGCAAAGAGAAACGGTGTGACGTCGACCCCCTGAACAATCAGGAATAAGGTGACCGCCAGACCTGTACCGATTAAGATTTCCCGAACCATCCTGTCGCACCTCCGTTTCCGTTCCCGTCACCGGGAAGTTGACCTGTCTGTGGTAAAACCGGGCCAGCCTTACGCGGCACCACTTCATACAGGTACCGGCCGCCCTTGGCCATCAGAACGTAGACGCGGTCGTTGCCCACATAGACGCGAAACCTCTCCAGTCCGGACTTTTTTGCTGTATCCTGCAGATCCTTCGCCATCTGGCGAAAATGGCCGGTGGCGATCCCTTCCTCGATGGCGTAATGCATTTCATAATAGACTTCATCCAGGTCGGCGTCCCGGGAGTCCACGATGCTGATATCCCCGAGGCTGTCCTTCAGGTAATACTTGCCCAGCGTCTCAATCTCCGACACGGTCTTTTCCAGATTATCAACCTTGCCCAGAGTGACCACAATATCCACATGGCCGCCGGTCCGGTCAAACTTCACCTTCTCCACCCCGTCGACCTGGGTAAATGCTTTTTGCATAGGCTCAAAAACATCGAAGCGGTATCTGAGCTGCTGCCCCCCGAAGATGAGCAAGGAGGCCAGCACAAAGACCAGCGCGATAATACCGATGCGCAAGCCTTTTACTTTCTTCATGCCCATTCTCCTTTCTAGCTGGTCAACAGCGCACCCCGTCTTGTGACGAAAAAGCAAAGATCTCCATGCTAGTTGACATAAAGTTATTATATCACAGTTTCTGTGTGCTGGCCACCCACCCGGCGATGTCAATTACAGGAAAGGAAAAGCCGGCCTCATAGCATGGAAGGCATGTGGCCGGCGAAGAGCTTCTGGCGCAAAGCAAGACTTTCAGGTAGAATTAATCAGGAACGGGATCCCGGCTCGGGATTCGGGCCGGCGCCTGATTGCTGGCGAATCATCTCCGGCACCTTGAGAAAATAATCCAGGCCGCTCCAGATGGTGAGAAAGACGGCCGCCCACATCAGAAAAAGATCACCGGGAATTTTGATGATGGAAGCCACCACTGCCACGATCTGCGCAAAAGTTTTCACCTTGCCCCAGATGCTGGCTGGAACCATCACTCCGCTGCTGGCAGCCATGGCCCGCAAGGCGGTCACCGCAAACTCCCGCCCGATGATCAGCATGGCGATCCAGGCCGAAATCCGGCCAAGCTGGACTAAAGAGACCAAAGCCGAGGAGACGAGGAGTTTGTCAGCCAGGGGGTCGATCATGATCCCCAATTTTGTAACCTCGTTGCGGGAGCGGGCTATATACCCATCCAGCCCGTCGGTTGCCGCAGCCAGGGTGAAAACCACCGCCGCAAAGAAACTTCCGTACGGCATTTCCACCAAAAGCAAGGCCATAAAGACCGGGACCATGATGATCCGCAAGAATGTAATGGCTGTGGCAAGCGTCATAATCTGCTCCTCACCCCGGCAAGTCGGTGTCAATCACTTCCCCGACCAGGTCGTATTCATAGGCTTTGATGATCCGGACATGCACAAAACTGCCGGGATCCACCCAGCGGTTTCCGATGTAGATTGCGCCGTCAATTTCGGGAGCTTCCCGCTGGCTGCGGCCAACCAGCACCAGGTCGCTTTCGGAAGAAACACCCTCCACCAGCACCTGCTCGACATTACCCACTCTGTCCTGATTTTTGGCCAGCGAGATGGCTTTTTGCAGTTGCATGGCCCGGTTGTAGCGGGCCTGTTTGATCTTTTGCGGGACCTGCGGCCGCATTCGGGCGGCCCGGGTTCCTTCTTCGGCCGAGTACGTAAAAATGCCCACCCGGTCGAACTTAATCTCCTCCATAAAACGCAGCAAACCTTCAAAAGCTTCCTCGGTCTCCCCCGGCAAGCCTACAATGAAGGTGGTGCGCAGGGTGATAGCGGGAATTCGCCGGCGGAGTTCATCTATAAGTTCGACATACTCCTCGCGCGTTCCTTTCCTCCCCATGGATTTTAACAGGTTATTATCGGCGTGTTGTAAAGGAATGTCCAGGTATTTGCAAACCTTGGGCTCCTGCGCGATGACCTTGATCAACTCGCCGGTCAGGTGCGTCGGGTAGCAGTAGAGCAAGCGCAACCACCTTACGCCGCCAAGCCTTGCCAGACGGCTGATCAATTCAGCCAGACGCGGCTCCCCGTAGAGGTCCATGCCGTAGCCGGTGGTATCCTGGGCAATGAGAATGAACTCTTGTACGCCCTGGCGGGTGAGTTCTTCCACCTCGGCAATGATGGATTCCATGGTCCTGCTACGGTAAGCACCCCGAATACTGGGGATCACGCAGTAGGCGCAACGGTTGTCGCATCCCTCGGCAATTTTGACATATGCGGTCCGTGAGCCGGGCTCCAACAATCTTGCAGCGGGTACAAGGCCGGGAGCCTCGGAGCCGGCGGGGAGATGCACCGCCTGGATTTTACGGCCTTCCAGAACTTGCTCGATAATCTCAGGTATCCGGTAAAACTCCCCGGTGCCCACCACAGCGTCAAGTTCGGGAAGCTCATGGAGCAGTTCCGATTTATACCTTTGGGCAAGGCATCCAGTGGCGATCAAAGCCTGGCAACCGCCGCTTTTTTTTAATTCGCCGAGCTCGATAATGGTGTTTATCGACTCCCCTTTGGCGCTATCAATGAAACCGCAGGTATTCACCAGCAAAATATCGGCCTGCTGCGGGTTTGCGGTAAGCTCGTAACCCGCTTTGGCCAGTGAACCAGCCATGGTTTCAGAATCCACCTGGTTTTTAGGGCAGCCGAGAGTAACAATTGCTACTTTAGCATGTGCCATGTGGTTACTCCGTCGGCGCGCTCAGGCCATCCCCGGCGAGCACGCCATCCTAACCTCCTCGGTTCATAAAATAACCGGCACCGCTGGGGGCAGGCGCCGGTCGGACTTCGTTAAAACTCAATCCCCTCACGGGCCTTCACACCGGCCCGATAATGGTGCTTGATCTCCCGAACCTCGCTTACCAGGTCGGCACGGGCAATCACCTCGGGGTGCGCCCCCCGGCCGGTGATCACCAGATCCATCTCGGCTGGCTTGAGGTCGATAAGCTCCAGCAACTGGGCAAGCGATATCAACCCGTAATCTACGGCTACATTGGCCTCATCCAGGATCAGGAGATCACACTCCTTATCCTCGAGAGCTTTTTTGGCCCTGGCCCAACCCGCCTGTGCCTCATCAATATCGGTTTTGGAAGGGTGGGCTTTGTTTACAAAGGTTTCCAACCCAAACTGGATAACTTTGAAATCCGGCAGCAGGCCGGTCGCCTTGACTTCTCCGTAAGAAGGGCTTCCTTTCATGAATTGAATCATGAGCACTCTCGAGCCATGTCCCACAGCCCGTACTCCCAACCCGAGGGCGGCCGTGGTCTTGCCTTTGCCGTCACCGGTGTAAACGAGCACCAGCCCCCGGCGCTTGCCATTTTTAGCGGCCTCCTTGTCCAAGCGCTTCTCCCTCCTCTATGCACCAAGGTATGCCTCTTTGATCCGGGTGTTGCCGGCCAGATCAGAGGCGGCCCCGGACAAGACCAGTTGCCCGGTCTCAAGCACATATCCTCGGTGGGCAATCTTTAAAGCCATATTGGCGTTCTGCTCCACCAAAAGGATCGTGGTGCCTGCCTGGTTGATCTCCTTGATAATTTTGAAGATCTCTTTCACCAGAAGCGGCGACAGCCCCATGGATGGTTCATCAAGCAGCAACAGCATACCCCGGGTCATAAGAGCCCTGGCCACCGCCAGCATCTGCTGTTCACCGCCGCTTAAGGTACCGGCAATTTGGCTCTGGCGTTCCTCCAGCCGCGGGAAGATGCTATAAACCCGTTTCAGATCTTTACGAATTCCTTCCCGGTCCTTGCGAATCCAGGACGCCAGTTCAAGGTTCTCCAGCACCGTAAGGGTGTTGAAGATCCCCCTGCCTTCCGGTACATGGGCAATGCCCATCTTGACAATCTCATGGGGCGGCTGTTTACGCAAATCCTTGCCCAGAAAGGTGATACTCCCGCTCTTCACGGGGATAAGGCCGGAGATTGCCCGAAGCGTAGTGGATTTTCCGGCGCCGTTGGCCCCGATCAGGGTCACGATCTCGCCCTCGTTGACGGTAAAAGAGATACCTTTAAGGGCCGCTATGGCCCCGTAGGCCACGTGAAGATTTTGCACCTCAAACAACCTCGGCTTCCTCCTCTCCCAGATAGGCCTCGATAACTCGTGGATTGCTCTGCACCTCAGCCGGCGTGCCTTCGGCAATAGTCTCACCGAAATCCATCACGGTAATCCGCTCACATAGCCGCATGACCACCTGCATGTGGTGTTCAATGAGCAAGATGGTCAGGTTGAACTCCTGGCGGATCCACCGAATCAACTCGATGAGTTGCTCGATCTCGTGCGGATTCATTCCCGCCCCCGGCTCATCCAGCAAAAGAAGTTTCGGCCGGGTGGCCAGCGCCCTGGCGATCTCCAGCCGGCGCTGCTCGCCGTAGGGCAGGTTTTTGGCCAGTTGATCATATTTTCCTTCCAGCCCGAAGAGTTGCAGGAGATCCATGCTCTCTTCCAGGATCTGCCGTTCCTGGGCGCGGAAGGCGCGGCTCCGAAAGATCGAGTCGATCAGATGATAACCGATATGGTAGTTGAAAGCAACCTTGATATTATCCAGCACCGTGAGATTTCCAAAGAGCCGGATGTTCTGAAAGGTACGGGCCACGCCTTTTTTGGTGATGGCAAAAGATTTCAGGCCCACCAAATCGTCTCCGGCAAATCTGATGCTTCCTTCCGACGGCTGGTAGATGCCGGTCAAGAGGTTGAAGACCGTCGTCTTGCCGGCGCCGTTGGGGCCGATCAGCCCGTAGAGCTTGCCTTCC
>JBLNCV010000207.1:0-6893 GCA_050260975.1 Syntrophothermus sp.
GCGAAGATCTCTTGCCGTGCAAATACATCCAGCGGCTGCCCGCTCACCCGCCCAACAATCTCGCCCAGAATGATCAACCCCAGATCCGAGTAGACTTCAACCGCCCCTACCGGGTTTTCCAGGGGATATTCGCAGATCCGGGCCAGAATCTTTTCCCGGCTGCCGCAGCATCTGTACAAAAAGCCGAACGGCGCCAAACCGGCGGTATGGGTTAAAAGGTGCCGGATCAGCACTTCTTCTTTGCCCGCCTTGCCAAACTCGGGCATGAAACGGGTCACTGCGTCGTCCAGTCGCAACGAACCGCGTTCTAAAAGGATCATCACTGCCGGCAGAGTGGCCACCACTTTGGTGACTGACGCCAGGTCAAAGATGGTCTCCCTGGTCATCTCTCTGACCGTGGGCCGAAGGCTGGCCTTCCCAACGGCCTCGTGCAGGACAATTCGCCCGTGCCTGGCCACCAGCGCCACCGCTCCCGGGAAAGCCCCGCTTTCCACCGCCCGCTCCAAAACCTCGCGCGCCCGCGCCAGCCTGGCCGCGTCAAAGCCCGCCTCCTTTGGATTGGCTTCCTGCAAGACGCGTGGCTCATACGGCTCATATGGCTCTTGTGGCTCATTATGAAGCAGATCCTTCATCCGCAACCTCTCCTTGAATGCTTGCCCATCTCCATTTAATAGTACTGTAGTTTATTGTTGATTTTTAAGACGCATTTTGAGTGTTCTAGTTCTCCATGGTGCTTACCCACAAAGGCACACCTTCCTTCCGAACCTTTGGAATCATCTCTTGTACAGGTTCAGGAAGGACCTTATGAAAAGCAAGACTTTCCTGTGTAGGTTTTGCCCAATAAAATTCGATGTGCGGTTCAAGGGATTGTGGCGGGCAACTCGAATCAAGTGAATCTACATGGACTTCGAATAGGTGAGAAATAACATGCTCGAAAATTTTGTTGGAGACCTCCTCACAAGTAAACATCAACACCATGTTGGACATCAATTCCCGTCACCCTCCTGGACAACAATCCGGCGAACCGCCCGCCGCCACATCCAGGCGCCCAGAACGGCAAGTATTCAGCTACTGCCCGCAACCAACCGGGAAAAAACCAGAGCGGGATGGATCGGCCTGAAAAAAAGGTTATCCCAATGCCAATAAACCACCTGAGGTGAAGCACCTTAAGGTATACGTAAGCATATCCCCCAGAGAGGCGCCGGCAACCTGATCCCGGTTCGTGTAAAGCGCTGTCCAGATGGATACCTGGATGAAGAGCGTCATAAAGCTTGATAGGGCGGAAAAGAGAACATCGAACCGGTAACGAAAGTTTCGCTGGAGTGACATTCTAAAAAGCATACCATACAAACTTGCAGACCCGCGAATAATAACACCCCATTTATTATCACGCGGAGCCCCGGACGAATCAATACGAGGGCTCTATCTTACAACACTTTCTTCATCACGTTAAACCGCCTCGTAATCGTAAACCCGGCCCGGCGGTAAAGCTTGCCAGCCGGGCTCTCCTCCCCCGTCCAGAGGAACCAGGCGCCGTGCGATCCCCGCTGGCGCATCAAGTCAAGCGTTTCATAGAGAAGGATCTTCCCAAGACCGGTGCCGCGCAACTTCTCCGCCACGCCAAAAGGACCGAACCGCTCCGCGACGTTGTCATAAGCGCCAAAGACGGTGAACCCCACAACCTCCTCGCCTTTCGTGGCGATCAGAAACCGGTCAAAGCCCAGGACCCGCGCCACACCCTCCCGGATGGCGCGCCCCCAGTCAACGCCAAAATTCTCCGTGGCAAAAGCTATGGTTCTGGTCAGAAAAGCGGAGTTCAGATAGCCGAACCGGTAACCCTCGGCTTCACGCTGGGCCTTGAGCGCTTTGACCTCGTCTGGAACGGCAAAGCCCACGAGGTTTTTATCCATGGCCACCGCCTGGTAAAGCACACCGTAACCGTTCTTCTCCAGGAAGGCGACCCCGTCCCTGTACATCTCCTTGTCGACTCCAGGGAAGAAGTAGTTTGGGGAATACGACGACACGAAAATATTTTTACGGCCATTAGACCTTAGAAAAGCCTCAGCCGCATTCAGCAACGCCTTCCCTATGCCGCGGCCGCGCAAAGAAGGTTTTACAAAAAATATGGTGATCCAACCGTTCTCCGGCTCCAGGTCGGTGCCAAAGACAGGCGTCTTTCGCCTCACGGCAAGGATGAACCCGGCGGGCTGCCCAGCCTTGTCCACAGCCAGGAGCGTCCCCTCCGGGTCGAAGTTCACGTCCACCGGTCATGACGATGCCCTTATTGGGCAGGAATGGTCACCGGCAGCCCCCGGCCCGCCTGCGCCCGGCCAAAGAGATAGTCCACCGCGGCTTCAATCGGCGGCTTGACGACCACCCACGGCCCAGCCGCATAAGCTGCCAATACCGTCCTGGCATCCGGCAGCCAGGCGGCATCGTAAGGTGTCCCCAGCGAAACCACCACTACCGGCTTGCCCAGTTTGATTACCTCCGCCACCAGCCTGCGCTGGGTAACCGGCAGTTCCCCTGTGGCATAGGTGGCAATGATGATTAGTTCGTTATCCCGGGCCAGTTCCAGCGCCCTGTCGATTTGCGCCGGGTCAGGGCCGCGCCCGACCTTGAGTTCCGACGCCTGGAGGCGGTAACGCCGTAACGCGGCAATAAAGGCGTCATCCGGCGAGGCGCTGATCAGCAGGATGCGATCGGTAGCCTTGAGATGCAGCGGCAAGAGCCCCACGTCGTCCCGGAGAAGAGTTACCGCCTGCTTGGCGATGAGCTTCGCCTTCTGGCGGTGCTCCAGCGAGCCCACCACGGCGCTCACCTTTTCCACCGCCACAAACGGCTCCTTGAACAGGCCAACATCCGCCTTGGCCGCCAGGATTCGCTCCACTGACGCGTCGAGCTGTTCTTCTGGTATCTCGCTGTTCCTCACGGCTGCCACCAGCGCCCCGGATACCTTTTCCAACTGTTCAAAGGTATAAGCGGCCAGAATAATGTCCGCCCCGGCCTGGACCGCCCGGACCGCCGCCTCTTCCAGCCCGAAATTTTTGACGATGGCCTTCATCACCATGGAGTCGGTGATGATGATCCCGTTAAAACCCAGCTTTTTACGCAGCAGATCGGTCAAGACCCGGCGAGACAGGGTGGCCGGCAATCTCGCCTCCGGTTCGATAGCTGGAAAGGTGACATGGGAAGTCATGATCGCCTTGACCCCCGCGCCAATCGCCGCCCGGAAAGGCTTGAACTCCACCCGTTCCAGCCGCTGCCAACCGTGGGGCACCGTCGGGAGGTCAATATGGGAATCCACCCCCGTATCCCCGTGCCCCGGGAAATGCTTGGCGGTGGCAATCATGCCGTTTTCCTGCAGCCCCCGGATCGCCTGCACACCCAGTTCGCTCACCAGGTCGGGACTCTCGCCGAAGGACCGCACCCCGATCACCGGGTTCTTCGGATTGTTGTTCACATCCATCACCGGAGCCAGGCTCATATGGATCCCGATGGCCCGCGCTTCCTCCGCCGTGATCTGGGCGGCGGCGTAGACCAGCTCCCCCGAACGCGCCGCCCCAAAGCCCATGTTGGTTGGAAAAACCGTGGCTGCCGGGAGGATATACCCCAGCCCTGTCTCCAGATTGGCGGAGAAGAGGAGCGGGACCCGCAGGCGGGTATGTTGCGTCATCTCCTGAAGCCGGTTGGTAAAGGCGGCGGCCTGGACCGGATCGGTTAATGAACTTCCATCCAGAAGTTCCCCGCCGATATGTAACTTCACGATGGCCCGGCGGGTCTCGTCCAGATCCCGCCACTGCTCGATCATGAGCATCTGACCTATCTTTTCTTCCAACGACATCTGATGAACCAGATCCTTGATCATCGTCTCTGTTGCTCCTTCGGCAAGGCCTACCTCCTGGGCTCTGACTCTACTGGACACCCGCCCGAAATGGGCCGGTAAAAATCCCACCAGCACCGCGCAGACCAGAAGGACTCCAAATGAAATTCGCACGGGCGACACCTTTCCCGCCACCTTTGCCCACCTTCTAATTCGGTAAACCGTCACCGCAACCTTAGCGCGATACCTTCAATACAGCTGGTACGGCGCCACCTCGGCGGCAAACTCCACCGTCTCTTTCTCCCAGGAGCGCGCCAGATCTGCCACCGGCGCCCCGGCGTCAAGCCCAAGTCTTACCGTATCTGTCCCCATCAAGAGGTCAAAGAAGTGGTGCCGGCGCCCTTTATAAGGAGGCAGCCACTTAAACTCCCCCGGATGAAGGCGGTAAACGGCGGAGAGCAATTCCAACCCCGCCCGAAGCGCCGGGTAAACCTCGCGGTCCATCACGTGGACCTGCACGCCACCGCAGCGCTGCCCGGCATGCTTGCTGAAGGTCGGCACAAACCAGACCGGCCTGAACCGCGCACCCGGCAGATCCAGCCGGTTCATCTCCTCCGCCAGCCGGACGCCATCCACCCAGGGCGCGCCGATGACCTGGAAGGGCAGGGTTGTTCCCCTCCCCTCCGAGATATTCGTCCCCTCAAAGAGGCACGTGCCCGAATAGACAGTGGCCGTCTCCAGGGTTGGCATATTCGGGGAGGGAGCCACCCACGGCAACCCGGTCTCGTCGAACCACATCCGGCGTTCCCAGCCTTTCATCCGGGCTACCCGGAGTTCTGCGCCAAAACCAAACCTGCTGTTCAAGTAATTCGCCAGTTCCCCGCAGGTCAGACCGTAACGCACCGGCAAGGCATAATCCCCCACAAACGAGGAGAATCCTTCTTTTAAGCGATTTCCCTCAATCGCCGTCCCACCCAGGGGCGCGGGGCGATCCACCACGACAAAAGGTATCCCCGCTTCGCCAGCAGCCTGCATGCTGTACGCCAGCGTATAGATGTTGGTATAATAGCGAACGCCGATATCCTGCAAGTCGTAGACCAGCACCTCCACACCGGCCAGCATCTCCGGCGTCGGCTTCTTCGTCTTGCCGTACAGGCTGTACACCGGCAGGCCGGTCCGGCTGTCCATGGCGTTCTCCAACGTCTCCCCGGCCTGTGCGTCGCCCCGCACCCCGTGTTCGGGGCCAAAGAGCGCCGCAAGCTTCAATTCCGGGTGGTCGCGCAAAATGTCCACCGTGCTGGTGAGATCCGGGTCGACCCCGGTGGGATTCGTAATCAGCCCGATCCGCTTCCCTTTCAGCCAGGAAACCTTCTCTTCCAGGAGTACCTCCAGACCGGTCTTCACCCGTATCCGCCCCCGCCATGCCCGTCTTCGTTGCATCTCCCCACCCCTTCTTCATGTATGGCGTTGCCAACTGAAGCCATGCGCCGCTGCGTTACTGTGCCACAACACCAATTCAACCAAAACCTTGTGGTCTATATAAATAATGGTCTAGACCATTTCATCTGTTGATCTATATTCTACAAACATATCCAGGATCCTCCTCTGATTGAAGGATTCGCCAGCAGGAAAAGAGATGAAAAAGGCGGGCCTTCCAGCCCGCCGGGTCTTCCCATCCAGCTTGGTAAGCCAAGCTGATTATTCATTCATCAAGTTGCCGCTAACCCGGGCATAACACCGCCGAAGATTTTCCTTGGGACTTGCCGTGAGTCTTCAACCACCTTCCCGTCCACCAGCCGGATCAGCCGATCCCCGAGAGCCGCCACCTGCGGGTCGTGGGTGACCATCACGATCGTCCGTCCCTGGCGGTGAAAGACTCCAAAGAGTTCCAGAATCGCCTTGCTGTTCTTCTGATCGAGGTTGCCGGTGGGTTCGTCCGCAAAGATAATCTGCGGATGGTTGATCAAGGCCCGCGCGATACAGACCCGCTGTTGCTCACCCCCGGAGAGGTGAGCCGGGATGTGATCCAGGCGATGACCCAAACCCACAGCCCTAAGAGCCTCTTTTGCCTCCTCTTCATCTGGAATGCTGTGGTAGTACTGAGCCAGCATCACATTTTCCAGGGCTGTCAGGTATGGGATGAGATGGTACTGCTGAAAGACCAGTCCCATATGTTCCCGCCGAAATCGCGCCAGGCCGTTTTGATCCAGTTCCGTTACGTCCGTCCCGTCAATCAATACCCGCCCGCCGCTGGGGCGGTCCAGGCAACTGAGGATATTTAAAAGGGTGGTCTTGCCCGAGCCAGACGGTCCCATGACACTGGTCCACTCCCCTTCGTGGATTGTGAAGTTCAGATCCCGCAAGACATGTGTATTGGCATCGTATGACTTGGACAGCGCCTCCACCGAAATGATCTCCTTCAACGGGCACCCCTTCTTTCAAGCTTTGTCGATTAATGTTGCTTTCCGCGCTTTATACCTTACTCTCCACGCAGGGTCACCGCGGGATCCACCGCCACCGCCCGGCTTACCGGACCGCGTCCAGCCAAAAGCGCCACTCCCACGGCGACCAGCAACGACACCGGAATAACCGCCGGGTTTAAACCAACTGCCGCGCCAAATACCGTGCGTCCAATCGCCTGCGCCGCCGCAAACCCCAACGGAAGGCCGATTAAACCGCCTGCCAGGCCAATCAACCCGGCTTCGAGGAAGAACTGGCCGGCCACCTTCCGGTTCTCCGCGCCCAGGGCCTTCATCACGCCAATCTCCCTGGTCCGTTCCAGAACGGTGGCCGTCATCGTGCTCGCCACGCTCAAGGCGGCCGCCAGGAGCACCAGTACCGCCACCAGGGCCATCAACCAGGTTAATTTGCCCAATAGCCTGCCTTCAGCCGCTGCCACCTGGTTGAGCACCTTCACCTGCCCATCCGGGATCATGCCCGCCAGCCGGTCGACCGTCTTTTGAAGAGGCACCCGGTCCGTCAGGGCACTTACCTGGATCATGCTTATCGCTTCCGGCTGGCCGGTGAGTTTTTGCGCTACGTCCAGATCCGCAAAGACCTGATCGTCCTC
>JBLNCV010000208.1:0-4917 GCA_050260975.1 Syntrophothermus sp.
ACGACGAGGACCGGGAAAACGAGGGGGACCTGGTGGTGGCCGCCGAGAAAGCCACCCCGGAGGCCGTCAACTTCATGGCCAGATACGGGCGGGGGCTGATCTGCCTGCCGGTGGACGGCGCCCGGCTGGATGAACTCCAGATCCCGCTGGCCGCCTCCGACAACCCCGACCGGCACGGAACCGCCTTCACGGTCTCCATCGACGCCCGCGACGGTGTCACCACGGGGATCTCCGCCTACGACCGGGCCACCACCATCAGAAAGGTTCTAGACCCCAAAGCCAGGCCGGAGGACTTCACCCGGCCGGGGCACGTCTTCCCGCTGCGGCCGCGCGAGGGAGGAGTCCTCAAACGGGCGGGGCACACCGAGGCATCGGTGGACCTGGCCCGGCTGGCCGGCCTGGCCCCCGCCGCGGTGATCTGCGAGATCCTGAACGAGGATGGGACGATGGCGCGCACCCCGCAGCTTATCGAATTCGCCAGGGAGCATGGCCTCAAGATCATCACCATCGCGGATCTGATCTCCTACCGCCGCCACCGGGAGAAGCTGATCCGGCGGGTGGCCGAGGCCAATCTGCCCACCAAATATGGCGAGTTTCGCGCCATCGCCTATGAGTCGGTGGTGGACGGCGAGGCTCACCTGGCGCTGGTCTGCGGCGAGGTCGCCGGCCGGAAGGACGTGCTGGTCCGGGTTCACTCCGAATGCCTGACCGGGGATGCACTGGGGTCGTTGCGTTGCGACTGCGGGGACCAGTTGCACGCCGCCATGCAGGCCATCGCGGCGGAGGGCCGGGGCGTGGTGCTCTACATGCGCCAGGAAGGGCGCGGCATCGGGCTGGTGAACAAGATCCGGGCCTACCGCCTGCAAGATCAGGGCAGGGATACCGTGGAGGCCAACGAATTGCTGGGCTTCCCGGCGGATCTCCGGGATTACGGGATTGGGGCGCAGATTCTGGTGGATCTGGGCCTGACCTCCATCCGCCTGCTCACCAACAACCCAAAGAAGATCGCCGGGCTTTCCGGCTACGGGTTGGAAGCCACCGAGCGAGTCCCACTCGAAATGCCGCCCACCAGGCAGAACCTGGGCTATCTCAGGGTGAAGCGCGACAAGATGGGCCACCTGTTGCGGGCCGTAGGCGATCTTAAACGCGCACCGAAGGATGGGTTTTAACGCGCAGAGGACGGCACGCCAGAAACAATTTTTGACGTATGGCGCGCCTGGGATCTTTGAGCCGGCGCAAGGTAATTTTCAGATGAACAAGGGAGGATTCTGCAATGGCAAAAGTACTGGAAGGCAAACTGATCGCCACCGGGCTGAGATTTGCGATCGTGATCTCCAGATTCAACGAATTGATCGGCAACAAGCTGTTGTCCGGGTCCATAGACGCGCTGGTGAGACACGGCGCCGCGGATGACGATGTTACCGTCGCCTGGGTTCCGGGAGCCTTTGAGATCCCGGTGGTGGCCAAAAAACTAGCCTCGTCGCAGAAGTACGACGCCGTGATCTGCCTGGGCGCGGTGATCCGGGGAGCGACGCCGCACTTTGACTACGTGGCGGCCGAAGTCAGCAAAGGTATCGCCAAAGTCGGGCTGGACACCGGCGTACCGGTGATCTTCGGCGTCCTGACCACGGACACCATCGAGCAGGCCGTGGAACGGGCGGGCGCCAAAGCCGGCAACAAGGGCTGGGACGCGGCAGTGGCGGCGATTGAGATGGCCAATCTGGCCAAAGCCCTGGAGAACTAGCGCCAGTTGGTATCCGGGGAGTTGATCCGGCGGAGACCTTCAAATCAGTTCAATCGACTTGTGAGTTGCTTCCAGCCGTATTGCTTGAAATGAAGGTCAAAGGTAAAGGCAGTGTCAATCCCCAGCCGTTCCATGACCGCAAAGCTTGTAGCATCAACGTAGGAAAAGTCTTTGTCTGTATAAGAAAACAGAATTGCCCTAGCCCTGGCTTCATCAGTTTCCGTAACACGTTGGGGGATGAGGGGGTTTTCCCTCAGCCAGCGCCTGGCGATGTGCGGTGAAGCACGGGAGAGAAGAAGGGCGTAGACTTCACTAACGATAAAGTTCGTGATCATCAGGCGGCCACCCACACCTTCGAGGCGTTTGACACATGCCGCCGCCTCCGCATGGTGTGGGTCGTCGGCGCGCAGGAAAGCGACAACTCCACTTGTGTCCCAGAGAACATTCAATGGCGGTCTTCCTCCTCCAACGCTTCAGCAATGTATTTGTCATGGTTTTCGGCAAGATCTTCAGGACCCCCGGTAAACAAGCCTGCCAGCTTCCAAAGCTTTGGGGTGACAGGTTGTCCAATCTCAGCATCCCCTGTCGCCTTCTCCACCTTGAGCCCATATTGGCTGGCATGGGCTGTTTCCCGGGCTATCTCCGCACCCTCCAGGTACCGGACCAGCCCTTCCTTAGGAATCCTCCATAACTGGCCAACTTTTTTCCCCGGAAGTTCACCGGTTCGGAGAAGTTTATAGATCGTTTGTGGATGAACTCCGAGGTATCTGGCTGCCTCTTCGGGAGAAAGCGCCCCCTTTTCCACTTTGATCACCCCTTGCATGGATCTTATCATTATAGATCATTATATGTCAAGATATGATATAATAGTGCACCTTATATCATCTTCGTTTAATATAGGTCACCTCGGTGGAGGAGGGTATTATCCGTGACAGGTATGATTCTCTGGCTGGAACAGGTAAGCAAAGATGACGTTTTGCGGGTGGGAGGCAAGGGAGCTAACCTGGGAGAGCTGCTTCGGTCAGGTTTCCCGGTTCCCCGGGCATTTAGCGTTACGACACTGGCTTATAGAAAACAGGTTGAACAAACTCCCATCCAAAGGGTTACCCGTACGGCTGGCAGATCATCAAGGGAACTACGAACAAATCGGCGCGTCCGTGAAGGAGCTCTTCCTGACGACTCCGATCCTTCCAGAGATCGAGGCGGAGATCCGAGCGGCTTATCGGACTCTGGGCAGCGCAATCCGGGTTGCCGTCCGTTCTTCGGCAACGGCTGAAGATCTTCCCGAAGCCTCGTTCGCCGGGCGTGGAAGCCAGTTAGTTTGCCCGCTTTGTAACCCTTGCAGGACTGTGGATTACGATTGCCTTATACACGAGAGAACCGCCGTTTAGCTGGTTCACTCTTTATTTTAGAAGTACTTACGATGACAAGTATATTTCATTTCCGTTAGCATATGATATCAATAGATCGCAAAATCAAACATACGATAACATTTATCTTGCCAGTAACCTCGCCCGGTGTTATAATAAGATAAACGATTTATGCGGGGTGATACCTTGATGCCCCAGTCAGTGGAAGATTTTTTACAACGATGCCGGGAATTAATTGACGCTAAAAAGGTCGATCCTTTCACCAATGATCCCGACACAAGGCAGACCTTGAATATTCTGGCTTACTCCGTTCCAGCAATGTTACAAGAGATCCGGGAGCTTGAACCGTGCCACTGTGTGGGCGGGCCGCTGCCCGACCGCAATTCCAAATATGGCGGTTATGTCTGGATCTTTAAGAAGCCCGTTCAAGCGCACTTGTTGTACATAAAACTCAAAATTAGGGCAGTAGGAACCAATGAAGAACTCTTTGTGATGTCCTTTCACCCCGACCGACCGTAGTCTTAAGCAGCCTTATCATGAGGAGGGGTTTCCAACATGGCAGCAAATAAGTTGTTTTGCGTGCATTGTGACGAACCAAGAGACTATACCTGGAAACAAGCCGAAATTGTCCACACGATCAGAAATGAGGAGATCCCGGTTACCGCGGATCTTCCGTTTTGCGTGGTTTGTGGCGAACAATTGAGAGACCTGGAGACGGAAGAAAAACATTACCAGGCGGCAATCGACCAGTATAGAAAGAAGAAAAATCTGCTCTTCCCCGGCGAAATTGTCTCAATTAGAGAGATGTACAACATGTCCCAGCGTGCGTTTGCCAGGGCGCTTGGGTTTTCTGAACCAATCATCAATCGTTATGAACTTGGCGCATTACAGGATGTCCCCCATAATAACACACTCACCCTGGCCAAAGAACCTGAGAACATGCTCAAGCTCGCAAATCTAAATCGCGATAACCTGTCAGTCAAAGAGTTTCAACAACTGGTCCAAAGAATACAAGAACTGCTTCAGAAGCGTGTTGACCCGGTCATGCAAGAAACAGGATTTGCGTACGAAAAATTTAAAAATATGGTCCTCTATTTTTCCATCAGAGAGGCTGGAGTTTGGAAGACCAAGCTCATGAAGCTGCTGTTTTATGCCGATTTTGTTCACTACAAGAAGTTTAATGCCTCTATTTCAGGGCTCTCCTACATCAGGCATAACTACGGCCCAGTCCCCCGAAACCATACTTCCCTTTTGGGGGCGTTGGAAAAAGAAGGAGCTATCGAACTTAACGAAACAGAAGCTGGCCAATTTGTCGGGGACATTGTTTCTGCAAAAGAGCCGTTTAATCGAGGTGTTTATTCCGAGAGCGAATTAGAAACACTGCGGGAGATATACGAGCGATTTCGAGACTATTCTTCGATTCAGATCTCCCGCCATTCCCACAATGAACGATGCTGGATTGAAATACCGCAAGGCCAAGTTATTCCTTTCGAGTATGCCAGGTATATTCAGTTGTGAGGACGAAATGCCTCCAAGAGCCATGCGTGCTCATGATCTGTTTTGAGCGTGATACCCCGTCAACCCCGAGATGCCCGCTGGCTGACAAACTCGTCCTTGGCCGCGTGACGCGCCGCGACAGCCTTAATTGACGGCATGGGAGCTATACTATTCGAATTCCTGTTCGCATTACTTCCCGCGCCATCGGATTCTTTTCGGTAAAATCGGACTGTCGAAACGGGTGCGGTTCGATACGCGTATCCACCTGGCGGCGCAACTTCATCAGCCTAAAGGTGTCTTCCACCA
>JBLNCV010000209.1:0-20531 GCA_050260975.1 Syntrophothermus sp.
GCCGCCGGAACCCTGGAGGATACTCTGGAACGCCGGGACGACATCGGCGCCGAGCTGCGTAAAATCTCCAACTCGCAACGGGTGGCCGAAGAGCTGGAACGGCTTAAAAAGGAGGTGGGCCCGGGATGATCGTGCGCGTGGCAAACGAAGGACAATATGAGCTGAAGGATACCGCGCTGCGGAAATTGGGCGAGATCGACAACGCCCTGCTGGATGCGGTGGAGCAGGGGGACGCAAAGTCATTTCGGGAAGCGCTGGAAGCCGTGTTGATCGTCATCCGCGGTGAGGGGCAAAAACTTCCGGACACGGATCTCCGGGAGTCGGCCTTAATCCTGCCGCCGGCTGACATCACTGTCGATGAGGCGCGTGATCTGTTTCGCGAGTACCCGCGGGAACTGGTAGAAAGCTAACAGCTATCAAAAAACTGCCAGTTTGTTGTTCTTTATGAATAAATTTGCTCTGCAATCCAATGTTCAATAGAGGAACTGAACCTTCGGGCGCGGTTAAACACATCTGTCGCCAAGTCCTTGTCAAAGTTCAATAATGCATTATAATCCGCGCTCTGTCGTTGATCGAAGACAAATCGTAGATCCTTTTGTAAAGAGCGGTCTAGCAATCCAGGCTTGGTCAGGAATTCCCCAAACGCCGAAATAATTGCCGAATGTTTTGTTCGCTCAATTCCCTTGGTAAAAAGAGCTGCCTGAGCCAAATAAAACATTGTGTAATATGCTCTGCTAATACATCCTCGCCATAATTCTTGCTCCAGCAGGATTTGAGCTTCCTTCAGACTTCTCACGCGATAGATTTATGTTGGCTTTGATATTATCGATCAGCGCCTGCTCCATAGTTCAATACCATCCTTTTGGACATTTCGGATAAACAGTGACGGCTGTTCCAGAGCTGGAATATCCAAAGACACCACTGACAAAGGAAGTCCATATTCGATATCGATATCAGATGAGCAGGCACTGACCTTATCGAGGGAATCTATCGTTCTTCTATCCACGACCACTAAAACATCCAGATCCGAATCCGCGTCGAAATCACCCCTGGCCTTGGAGCCGTATAAAACAACCCTTTGAAGCCGCCTGCCAAGGGAGGCATTCAGTCCTTTAACCAAATCCGCCAATGCAGCCTTTTCGTGATCCGTCAAATGCGGGATATCCGCAATGGAGGACTGCATAACTTTCCCCCCCGTAACGAGTTTGTATAACCAGTCCATCGAATTTTCTCCACCACAGGATTCCCTAATTTTCAAATGCGCAACAGCCTCATGGCATTACCTCCAAAGATCAGCTTCAAGTCCGCCTCCGGGATCCGCAACTGCCGCGCGGCCCGCAACTGGTCCAGGAGGTAGCGCACGGCAAACCCCCGCGGGAACCACGCCGAATCGCTGCCGAAGATGATGCGTTCCGGCCCCACCGTCTGGTAAAATTTCGCGAAGAGATCCTCGATGGTCAGGGAATAAGGCATCCACCGCACCCATTCATTGTTTCCTGAGGTGTCCACATACACATTCCGGCAGGCCCAGCACAACTGCAAAAGCTCCCGGACGTAACCCGTGCCAAAGTGCGGCACCACAAAGGGGACCCCCGGAAAGCCTTTGGCCACGTCGTGCAGGATCAGGGGATCCATGTTGACGGCGTTGCCGATCCCGCCGCCTCCGCCCAGAATGCCGAAATGGATCAACACCGGGATCCGGTGCTTCTCCGCCACCTCCCAAACCGGGTAGAGCGCCTCGTCGGTAAGCGGCCGGGAGAGCACCGGCGCGAAGATCTTGTAACCCCGGAAACCAAGCTTGGTAATCGCCCGCTCCAACTCCTGCGCCGCGTCCGGCGCGAAAGGATCATGGTGGGCGAAGCCGGCAATTTTATCCGGGTGGCGCTGCACCGCCCCGGCCAGCAGGTCGTTTCCTCCGCCGCTGACAAAAACCACCCGGTGCAGGTGATACCGCTCGACCTCCGCCGCCCAGCGGTCCGCCTGCGTCTGCCAGTCGCTGGTTTCGGCCTCCGGGCGAGGGAAGCTCCAGTTCAGCCACCACTCGTCCTGGCAGGCGGCGGATTCTCTGGCCAGCATCTCCCATTTCTTTTCACCAAACCGCCGAATATAGCTCTCCCGCGTCTGGCGTAGAAAATCATCCTCCGCCACCGGGAAGTGCATGTGAAAATCCACCACCGGCCAGTCCGGCAGACGGTACTCCATGGCGCTTGTTTCAGCCACCTGACCCCACCCCCAAGAAGGAGCTTGCCTCGTTACAATTTCAAAGCCTATGCCTCACAGCCAGCCGTGCTGGAGCTGATACGCCGCTGCTCAGCCAATTCATCAACCTTGCCTGATTTAATGAAGTCCGCCAGATCCGACAACTGCCCCTCAAAGTCCGCCGAATATTGGGCGTTGTTACGGTTCAAAAGGCAATCGTGAACCAGGTAGGTCTTCATGCCCAACCGCGCCGCCGAAAGATCCTCGTCCACGTCGTTCCCTACCATCAGGCATTCTTCAGGGCGGCGGCCGATGCGGTTCAGGATCTCGGTGTAATATTGCGGGTAAGGCTTGCAAAAGTGCATATCCTCATAGGCCGTGACCAGCAGGTAGTCAAAGTCGTTCACCTCCGCCCAGCGCATCCGCTCCCGGATGGCGCTCATGGGAAATACGGGGTTGGTGGCCAGCACTACCTCATAACCCCGCTTTACGGCAGCCTCCACCACCCGCCGGGCGTTGGGATCCGTCCTGGAATGGCGCTTCAGCTTCGGAAAGTCGTTGGCGTAAAAGTCATCGAAGATCGGCATGGTCTCTTCCACAGACAACCCCGTCTTGCCGAAGAAGTCCTCGATGAACTTCTGCTGGTTGGTCTTGGCGGGATCCGTGTTTTGAATCATCGCCATGCTGGAAGCCACCAACTGCCTGGCAAACTTCTCCGGCGGCATCTTATGGGCCAACCGCGGCGTCAACGCCCGGATGTATTGCTCCAGAAAGTAGTCGATGTCCACGTTGAGCAAGGTGCCATCCAGGTCGAACAACAGGGTCCTGATCATTCTGGTGTCGCTTCCCCCTCATATTTGTGCGTACGTTAAATAAAAAAACCGCCAGGCTACACCGAAGTAAGTTGCGGATCAATTATTTGTCTAATTTCTTATAAATATTATTGAACATAAACCGCTATTATTTACGCGTTCAAACTCTCTCCGGTCAGAAGTAATCAATTTTGCGCTTTCTTTTTTAGCCAGAGCCAGAGCAAAACAATCACCCAAAGCAATTCTAAAATTGACCTTGTAATGGCCAGCAGCTTGCCAAACTTGTTCGTCCATATCCTCCCTTGTCATAATTCCTAAAGATTTTATAGCCTCTACCGCCTTAAGTGCTTCGGTTTCACCATCGGAACGCAAAATATCATAAAAAATTTCGCACAGATTTACGGCATGAACCAGACACTGATTACTTTGATCTACCAAAAAGATCTCAACCATGTCCGCCCCATCTTCGTCTCTTAAATAAGACAAAATAGCGCAGGCATCCAAAACTACCGCACCCATAGCTACCCCTCTAGCTCTATTTCTTTCCTTTTACGTCGAGCAAAGGCTTCACTACTGGTATGCAAATGAGCAAACTTGCCTCGAATACTCCTTAGATGTGCCAGGCGCCGCATTACTTCCAAAGCTTCCTTTTCTCCCGGGATCCATTTAGGACGTGAAAGCGAAATATCCTCCATCAGCCCTCCGGAAAGATAGTGCGCAATTGAACAGCTCGTGTTTAGATTAAGCCATCCCCTTTCAGGCAATGCGCTGCTAAATTCCGTTGAAGGTCGAAAAGCGTACATATTTTTAAATAAGGAAGATGATGCGTGCTCAATTGTTCCCTTCATTAAAGGCACCCCCGATCTTATTAACGATTTTCCTAACTTCGATTAACCCGTAATTAATGATCTCTTTTGCGACATCGGATGAAGAAACGTATCCTTCAATCTCATTAAAAGCATACCGATCATTAAAATCTCCGATTACCTGTATTCCCCTTTCATTTGCGACTTTTCTCGCCAATCGTGGAATTCCTTCCTGGGGGCCAACTCTTGTCCACAACCTGTAATTTTGTATGGTCATGTTATTAAAAAATTTATCTTGGACAATTGTTGTAAATTTAATTTCCAGGTCGTGATAATCTTGAATTTCTTCGTGATTGAGAAAGATACTGGACAACTGCTGAAGAATTGCTTCATCACCAGCACCAGTCGGCATATTAACCCGTGTGGTTAAGCCGCAAAAACTCGGCTTGACATCTTGAAGTAACCCAAGTAATTGAAAAAGTATGGACACACGTTCAAGGAGGTATTCATTACCTTTCGAAATATCCTCCTGCCAATCAGGGGAATACATTACATTTAAAACAAAATTAACCTGTGTTACTATAATTTGGCTAAACCCATGCAAAGAGCCAAAGATCATCCTGGGCACCTCAGGATCAAATTCATCTGGAATTGGCACAATTTGTGGCTGAAAATATTTCCCCTTTAGCATGTCTTCGAAGTCGTTTGCTAAACGGCGAATCTGTGGTTCCCGTGGGAAAACAACATTTATGCTGTTTTGAACGTACTTTGCCTGAGTTAACATCCCTGTCCCTCCTTCGCCATCAATAATATTCTTCATTATTGGGGAGGCTCCTTTTCGACCAAAGAATTATTTTGCCCATAGACAATGCCCAAAAGTCAAGGAAATAGGCAGGGGGCCAACCGGCCCCCCATTGAAAGCTTGCATTCAAATGCTGCTTTGCCATCTTTGCTTTTGCTCTTTTATTTACCGAATTCACCTCAGGCTGGTTCTACTTCACCGTGAGCGTCGGCGTGACGGTCTCCGGCACGATCCGCCAGTTGTTGTCCACATCCGGCGAGAGGACCTTGTGCTCCTTGACGTAGTCGATCATCAGGTTCCGGATCTCGTCCGAGGATTTGTAGATCACCGGAGCGTTCTTGAACATTAGGTATCCACCGCCGCCGGTCACCCGGTAGTTGTTGAGCGCGAGCTTGAACTTCTGGTTCATCTCTACCGGCTGTCCCTTGTAGGTCATGTTCTTGATCCGGCTGCCCACCGGCTGGGTGACGTCGATCTCGTAGTTGATCCCCTGAACCATATCGTAGTTGTAGCCGCGGATGTCCTTGTTGATGCTGAACCCGGCCTCCGGGGTGTAGGTGTTGTAGAACTTGGCCGAATGCTCCAGGGCATCCTTGAGCTGCTGCCCGGTCACCTCGATGACATAGAGAGTGTTATCGTAGATGTACACCGAGAAGAGCTGCCGGACGGTGACCGGCCCCTTCGGAATCGCCGCGGAGGGGTTGAACATCGCCGCGATGGAGAGATCCGCCTTGCCCGCCTCCATCTGTACCTTCTGAACCAGATCCATGATGGCCGTATCCTTGATCTGGGCCTCGGCGCCGATGAAGTCGCCGGTGGCCTCGCCGATCACGCTGTTCATCCAGTTCTGGGCCGCCTCATGATAGGGCTTGCCCATCTCCAGAATCTTGGGATCCGCTGCCACGGTGTCGTCCACCGGGATCAGGGTGCTCTTCTTTTCCACGAGCTTCCAGGGGGAGAAGAGGCCCGGCTTCTCCAAAGTCAAATCGATCCGGCCCAGCACGGAACCCCAGCGCTCCGGCTCGGTGATCAGCACGCCGTTGACGGTCTTCTGCGGGATCTTGGAATGCGCATGGCCAATCAGAATCACGTCGATTCCCGGCACCGTGGTGGCCAGGCCGTAGATCTGGTTCTCCAGCGGCGTCTGCCCGCCCAGTTCCTTGCCGGTATCCGGGTCCTTCTCAAAGCCGGAGTGGGCGGTGATCACCACCACATCGACCTTTTCCTTGTTACGCAAGACCGGGACCCACTTCTTGCCCTCTTCGATCAGATCCTTGAAGACCAGCCCAGCGTAGTTCGCGGGCTGCTCCCAGGTGGGGATGGCCTGGGTGGTCAGGCCGAGGATGCCGATCTTTACCCCTGCCACCTTCTTGACTATGTAGGGCACAAAGGCGTTCTTGCCGTCGGTGGTGTAGATGTTGGCGGCCAGCCAGGGGAATTGCGCCTCTTTTTTGGCCTTGTTCAAAACCGGCAGCCCGAAGTTGAACTCGTGATTGCCCACCGTCATGGAATCATACTTCATGTAGTTCATGACCGCCATCATCGGGTCCACGGGGGCGTTGTCCATCTTGTTGTGGTAGTAGACCAGCGGCGTGCCCTGGATGGTGTCGCCGGTGTCGATCAACAGCGAATTGGGGTTCTCCTGGCGGATCTTTTGCACCAGGGTGTTGATCTTGGCCAACCCCACATTGGAGGGCTTGTCCTTGAAATAATCGATGGGATAGATGTTTCCGTGCAGATCACTGGTCTGCATGATGGTGATGTGGGCCTGACTGGCCGCCAGCGCCGGGGTGTTTGCCAGCGGAACCGCCGCAAGCGAAAGCCCAAGCACCAGGGTTGCCGCCAGCAAGAGTACCGCGAGCTTGCTAAAACGTTTGAACAGCATTTCCTCTCCTCCTCAACATAATTTCTCCTGCCACACAACCCAGGCAAATGAGCCGCATAGGACAGGAGCCAGCCTAAAATTCGATCTGCTCTTTGCTTCTTACACTTCGTCAGCGCCTCAGGGGTTCCTTCGCCAGACAAATTTTCCTTTTTTGACCACACCTTCCACCAGGTTCGCCCCGCAATGGTAGGCCAGGTACAGATGTCCGGGCGCGTCCACAATGATAATATCGGCCTGCTTGCCAACCTCCAGACTGCCGATCTGGTCCGCCGCCCCCACGGCGTGAGCGGCATTGATGGTGGCCGCGGTGATCGCCTCGGCGGGCAGCATCTTCATCTGCAAACAGGCCAGATTGAGGATGAAAGCCATGGAATCCACCGGGCTGCTGCCCGGGTTGAAGTCCGTGGCCAGCGCCACCGGCACCCCGGCCTCGATCATCCGCCGGGCGGGAGCGTACTCCTTTGACATGAGCGAAAAGGCCGTCCCCGGCAAGAGCACCGCGATCACACCTTTTTCCGCCAGGGCGTGGATCCCTTTCTCCGAAACTTTGAGCAGGTGATCCGCCGACACCGCGCCAAGCTCGGCCGCCAATTCCGCGCCGCCGGTATTGGCCATCTCGTCGGCATGTATTTTCAGTTGCATCCCGTATTTTTGCGCCGTCCGCAAGATCCGCCTGGTCTGGTCAACGGTAAAGACACCCTCCTCGCAAAAGACATCGCAAAACTCCGCGAGCCCTTCCCCGGCCACTCCGGGGATCATTTCAGAGCAGAGCAGATCCACATATCCGTCGGGGTCGTCCTCATACTCGGGCGGAATGGCATGGGCGCCCATGAAGGTGGAGGCCAGCTCCACCGGTTGCAGATCGTTTAGGCGGTAGATGGCCCAGAGCATTTTCACCTCTTCTTCCGTGGCGAGGCCGTAGCCGCTCTTGGCCTCCACTGTGGTGGCGCCGCAGGAGAGCATGCGCGCCAGGTATTTTCGGCCGGTCTCCACCAGTTCGTCTTCATCGGCGGCCCTGGTGGCCCTGACGGTACTGAGGATCCCGCCGCCTTTGGCCATGATCTCCATGTACTTGGCTCCCTGGAGGCGCATCAGGTATTCGTTCTCCCGCGAACCAGCGAAGATTAAGTGGGTATGGGGATCCACCAGACCGGGCATGACCAGTTTTCCCCGGGCATCCACCACTGCGGCCGGATCCTTTGGCAAAGCCACCTGACGGAGAACCTCCTCGGTAGTCCCCACCGCGACGATCTTGCCTTTGGCCGCCGCCACCGCTCCATCCTTGATGATGCCGAGTTCTTGCATGGCCGGCCCTGTTTTAGGCTTCCGGCTACCGTCGGGAATGGTCAAAAGCTCCCCCGCGTGGGCAATCACCAGATCGGCCCTGCGCTTCACTTCAGTCCCCCGCCCACTCTGATCAACCCTGTTCGTTTTTACTCCCGCATCTACCGTCTCTGTGTCTGCCACTTACGCCACTCCATCCAGCTTCCAGCTTTTCTATTCCGCCAGGCGACGCTCCAGGATCTGTCGCCGGTCGAAGGTGTTCAACCGCAGGTAATATTCCACGCAATCCAGCAAGGCATCCATCGGGACCAGGCCGACAATCTCGCTGCCGATGACCGGCACCCCGTAGCGGGCCGCTTCAATCTTCACCAGCTCAAAGGCCCGGTAGACCGAGGTCTCCCGGTAATTAACCAGGTTCATGGTGACCTGGGCCACCCGCCGGTCCTCCAGCATCACGCCAAGGGCCTTGACATTGGCCAATCCACCGTCTTTCGCCCGGATCCGCCGGGCGATCTCTTTGGCAACCCGCACGTCCGGGGTTCCCAGGTTCACGTTGAACGCCACCAGCGGCGGCCGCGCGCCGATCACGGTGGCGCCGGCGGTGGGGTGCAACCTGGCCGGCCCGAAATCGGGATCCCGGTCCGGATTTTTGCCGATCTCCTCTTTCAAGCCTTCGTACTGGCCTCGCCTGATATCCGCCAGGTTGCGCCTGTCAGGCCGGATAGCCGCCGCCTCGTATAAATAGACGGGAATACCGAGCCGTTCGGCCACCTCCTTGCCCAGCTTACGGGCTAAAGCGACACATTCTTCCATGGCCACCCCCTGCACCGGCACAAAAGGGACCACATCCGTGGCGCCGATGCGTGGGTGCTCGCCACGGTGCTCCTCCATATTGATCAACCCGGCCGCCCTGGCGGTGGCCCGAAACGCCGCCTCCTTCACCGCTTTTGGCGCCCCGATAAAGGTCATCACCGTCCGGTTGTGGCTGGCATCGGAAACGTAATCCAAAAGCCGCACTCCGGGCACCGCGCGCACTTCGTCGGCGATAGCCTCGATCACCTCTTTGCGGCGCCCTTCGCTGAAATTGGGAACACACTCGATAATCTGGGCTTCCATCCTTTTTCTCCCTCAACTATAGTTACTCCTCCAGCATGGGCAGCTTGATCCCGTTGCGCCGGGCGGTCTCTACGGCAATTTCATAACCGGCGTCGGCGTGACGCATCACGCCGGTCCCCGGATCGGCGGTCAACACCCGCTCCAGGCGAAGCGCGGCCTCGTCGCTGCCGTCGGCCACCACCACCATCCCGGCGTGGATTGAGTAGCCGATCCCCACCCCTCCGCCATGGTGCACCGAGACCCAACTGGCCCCCGCCACCGCGTTGAGCAGCGCGTTAAGAATCGGCCAGTCGGCGATGGCGTCGCTGCCATCTTTCATCCCCTCGGTCTCGCGGTTGGGAGAGGCCACCGAGCCGGTGTCCAGGTGATCCCGCCCAATCACGATCGGCGCCTCAAGTTCTCCGCTGCGCACCATGTCGTTGATCACCTTGCCCAGTTTGGCCCGCTCGCCGTACCCGAGCCAGCAGATTCTGGCCGGCAGCCCCTGAAAATGCACCTTTTCCCGGGCCATGGTAATCCACCGGCGCAGACGCTCGTTCTCCGGGAAGGTCTTGAGAACGGCATCGTCGATGGCGGCAATATCCCTCGGATTGCCCGAAAGCGCCGCCCACCTGAACGGTCCCTTTCCCTCGCAAAAGAGGGGGCGGATATACGCCGGGACAAAGCCAGGAAAGGCAAAGGCGTCCTTGACCCCTTCTTCGTAGGCCATCTGCCGGATGTTGTTGCCGTAATCAAAGACAATCGCGCCGCGTTTTTTCAACTCCAGCATGGCCCGCACATGAGTGGCCATGGAAGCTTTGGCACGCCTGATGTATTCCTGCGGGTCGCGGCGCCGCAACTCCGCGGCTTCCGCCAGGGTAAGCCCCGCCGGGATATAGCCGTTCAGCGGGTCGTGCGCCGAAGTCTGATCCGTGACCAGATCCGGCACCACCCCCTTTTCCACCAGTTGCGGGTGAACCTCGGCGGCGTTGCCCACCAGGCCGATGGATAACGGCCGGCCGGCCTTTTTTGCCTCCTCGGCCCAGGCCAGCGCTTCATCCAGGTTGTGGGCCATCCGCTCGCAGTAGTTGGTGGCCAGTCGCCGCCGGATCCGCTCCTCGTCCACCTCCACCGCCAGGATCACCCCCTCATTCATCGTCACCGCCAGAGGCTGGGCGCCGCCCATGCCTCCCAGGCCCGCCGTGAGCACCAGCCGCCCTTTCAAAGTACCGCCGTAGTGCTGCCGGGCCGCCTCGGCAAACGTCTCAAAAGTCCCCTGGAGGATGCCCTGGGTTCCGATGTAGATCCAGCTTCCCGCCGTCATCTGGCCGTACATGGTCAGCCCTTTGGCCTCCAGTTCCCAGAACTTCTCCCAGGTGGCCCAGGCTGGCACCAGCATGGCGTTGGAGATCAACACCCGGGGCGCCAGCCGGTGGGTCTTGAAGACGCCCACCGGTTTCCCGGACTGGATCAAAAGCGTCTCATCGTCCGCCAGATCCTTCAGGGCGGCCACAATCCGGTCAAAGGCCTCCCAGTTCCTGGCCGCCTTGCCCCGCCCGCCGTAGACCACCAGGTCTTCCGGCCGTTCGGCCACCTCCGGGTCCAGGTTGTTCATCAGCATCCGCAGCGCGCCCTCCTGCTGCCAGCCCCGGCAGTTGAGCTGTTTGCCTCTTGGCGCCCGAACCACTCTCGGTCCACTCCCACTCATCTTGGGTTTGCCTCCCTGTCATAGAAATATTGGATTTCAATTTTCACCTGAACATACGACACCTGCTCAACAAGGTACCCTGCTCAATGAGGTACCCTGCTCAATGAGGTACCTTGCTCAACAAGGTACCCTGCTCAATGAGGTACCTTGCTCAATGAGGTACCTTGCTCAATGAGGTACCTTGCTCAATGAGGTACCTTGCTCAATGAGGTACCCTGCTCAATAATGAGGTACATCTCCGGCCTATAGGAGATGTTGTACATAAAGTTACAACATCTCCTACGGTTTAACGGGTACAGTAAATACCCCTCCATGGCGTCTCAAGCAAAGCAGAAATTGCTGGAACCACCCTGTCCCGTATTGTGCAACCCGCTACACCAGTTCCCCAACCGCCTTCTCCACCTCAGAAACCAACACCTCACCGGCGATCAGGCGGTAGACCTTGTTGATGTCCGAATAGATCACCCTGTCGTTCTCCAGGTGCGGCACCTCGGCCCGGATGACTTCGTAGGCCCTTTTGGTACCTTTTCCGGGTAAAAGCGGTCTCTGGAAGTCCAGTCCTTGGCTGGCGCAAAGCAGCTCAATAGCCAGCACATGCCGCACATTCTCCAGGATCTCCACCGCTTTCCGGGCGGCGATGGTCCCCATGCTCACGTGATCCTCCTGGTTGGCGGAGGTGGGAATCGAATCCACCGAGGCCGGCGAAGCCAGCACCTTGTTCTCCGAGACCAGGGCCGCCGCCGTGTACTGGCTGATCATCAACCCGGAATTCAAGCCGCCCCTTTCCGCCAAAAAGGCGGGCAAGCCGCTCAATTGCGGGTTCAGCATCCGTTCCACTCGTCGTTCGGCGATATTGGCCATCTCGGAGAGGGCAATCCCGAGAAAGTCCATGGCAATGGCCACCGGCTGGCCGTGGAAGTTCCCCCCGGAGACTACCGCCCCGCCAAGATCGCTTTTGCCGCCGCCGTCTTCACCCACGCTGCTCCCCCCAGGCCAATCTTCCCCGAGAAAGATCAGCGGGTTGTCCGTCACGGAATTCATCTCCGTGATGAGCACCTGCCGGACATAGCCAAGCGCATCGCGGCTGGCGCCGTGCACCTGCGGAATGCACCGCAACGAATAGGCATCCTGTACCTTGGAGCAGTTTTTGTGGGATTCGATGATCTCGCTCCCCTGGGTTAGAAGGTGAAAGTTAGCGGAGACCGCCTGCTGGCCGGGATGGGGCCGGACCTTTTGAATCGCCATGGCGAAAGCCGTCATGGTGCCCTTGAGGGCTTCAAGGCTCATGGCTCCGGCAATATCCGCCACTTTGAGCAACATCGCCGCGTCATGCACAGCCAGCGCGCCAATCCCAGTCATCACCTGGGTGCCGTTGATCAGCGCCAGCCCTTCCTTGGCCTCCAGCACCACCGGCTCCAGGCCCGCCCGGCGCATCGCCTCGCCGCCCGGCAAAAGCTTCCCCTCGTAAAAAGCCTCCCCTTCCCCGATGAGCACCAGGGCGATATGCGCCAGCGGCGCCAGATCGCCACTGGCTCCCACCGAACCCTTGGCCGGCACCAAAGGGTGCACCCCGCGGTTGATCATCTCCAAAAGCCGCTCCAGAGTCACGAGCCGGATCCCCGAATTGCCCCGGGCCAGCGCGTTGGCCCGCAAGAGCATGATCGCCCGCACTGTGTCCTCGGGAAGGGCGGGTCCCACCCCGGTGGCATGGCTCAGAATCAGGTTGCGCTGGAGGTGCGCCGCCTCCTCGCGGGAGATTACCACCTCGCTGAACTTGCCGAAACCGGTGGTGATCCCGTAGACCACCCGCTCTTCGCGTACCAGGCGCGCCACAAATTCCTCGGCGGCCTTCACGCGCTGGATGGCATCGGGCGTCAATTCCACCCGGGCGCCCCGCCGGGCCACGGCCACCACGGAATCGATATCCAGGCTCAGCCCGTCCAAACTCACCGTTCGCATCCGATCACGCCCCTTAACCCAACTTTGTCCTCAACCTAGTTTACCCCATGAAAGAAGCACATTTTATCCCATGAAAAAAGAAGCCCGTCACCGTGCTTCTTCATTCAGATGAATTATTAAAGATGTATGCCTGTCTCCATGGTAACGGTCCTTGAGCCCGCCCGTCCGGACTCCTGTTGCCTTAGTTTCACTTCCAGAGGAATCTCTCAACCCCTGGCAAGCAAAAACCATGGAGCGACCCTCCCACTTTAGGGACTACGCCCTGATCCCCGATTACATTTTTAGTATACCACATTCTGGTGGTTCCGCAAGGTCCTATCATGAACTTTGAGCCTCCAGAGCCAGCGTGATCTCCCACGTACCGCAAGATCCTCCTCCAAAGCCGCAGCCATGAGCGCACCTCCCATCGAATCGCAACCCCCAAATTGACTTTATGGGAGCTACCGTGTTATACTCCAAAAAGATCCAAGGTCAAAGTCATAACGACCCTAACTTTACGGAGGTGTGGTTATAATGCAAAGTCCAAACTTTGGCAGGGTACGACTTATCCCGGGAAAAGAAGGAAGCCGCTTCCCTTTTTGCACCTCCCTGTTTATCGACGATGAGATCAGAACAATCATCGACCCCGGCGCGGGGCCGGCAGCCTTTGCGGAGCACCTGGGCGGCGCACGGGTGGATTATGTCCTCAACACCCATTATCACTTCGACCACATCAACGGCAACCATCTTTTCCCCGGAGCAAAAATATTGATCAATAAGGAGGAGCTTGAGGCGCTGCAATCACCACGGAAGGCGGCCGAACACCTGGGAGTCCAGGAAGTCTACGGCCAGGCCGGAGTTGAAGAATGGATCAGGGCCATCTCTTCGCCCGATACTCCCCAGGCCCCATACTCCCCGGCCTTCCGCCATGAATGGCGGCTTGCCACGGGGCGTGCGGCAGGCTCTTATCCTTATGATGAGGACCTCTACTTTGGAGCCACGCGGGTGAGAATGGTATTCACGCCGGGACATACCGCGGGCAATTGTTGCGCCTTCTTCCCCGACGAGGGCATGGTCTATGTCGGAGACATTGATCTTACCGCCTTCGGCCCCTGGTATTGCGGGACGGATGGAGACATTGATCTGTTTATCCAATCGGCGAAAGCTCTCCTGAACCTGGACGCTGGCTTCTTTGTAACCGCACATCAGGAGGGGGTCTTCTCCCGCCCGGATTTCCAGGAAAGGATGGACCGCTTTCTGGGTGTCATTGAGCAACGCGAAACGAAACTCGCGGATCTACTCGAAGCGGACATGACCCTGGCCCAGGTCCTGGAGCGGGGAATCGTCTACCAGCCCAGATACCAGGTGGATCCCTGGATACGCATGTGGGAGCTCCTTTCCGTGGAGAAACATGCCAGGCGGCTGGCCCAGAAAGGGCACGCCGCCGCGGCGATATTCCTGCAAGAATTTTCGCTGCCCCGCAAAAAAGGAATTGCCCGGACTCCAAGGAATTCTTTATTGTAGCCCCCTCTTTTTATTGTAGCCCCCTCTTATAGAAAGGAACCGGCTATGGTCAAAGATAGAAACCTCGGTGTGGATGCCCTTCCTGTTCCCGACTTCCAGTTGGAACGCTGGCGGGATTTGTTGCCGGCATACGCAGGTTATATCCTGGCTCTTACGTTCTTCCCGGCCCGTGCTCCAGCATGGGCAACTTCGGGCTTTTTCGCAGCCTTAAACCCCCAGTGGGTTGGCATGGCCTTCCGTTTTATCCGCCTCAGCCTCGCGCTTCTGGCGATCTGCTGGCTTTTGGGCACGGTTCGCTGCTGGATCACCAAAGAGGCCGGGACCCATTTTTGGCGTTACACCCGCTATTTCCCGAGAGTCTGGGCTCTATCGCTAATCATGGCAGCGCTGGTCTACCTTCTGGGTATCGCCATAACGGCCGCTTTCGCCCCGCAAGACATCAGAGTGATCTTGCAAGACTTCGTCCACGGCAGGGCCGGGAAATGGTGGCTCCCCAGCACGATCTTCGTCTCCGCGGCGATTGCCATCCTCCCGGTGTTTGCCAGCGCGGCAGCCTATTCCGTGTTGCAAGATCTTAGCTTCTGGCGAGCCTTGCGGCAAGCCGCCCATTATCTCTTTCAAAAATTCGGGTTCCTGTCCACCCTCTGGTCGTTCTTTGTGTACCTGATCGCCTTTGCCATCACGCTTGTCTTCGTGCTGGGGGCGGTCGCCGTCAGCCTCATCCGGTTCCTGCCCGCCATCGCCCCACTGGCCAAATCCCTTCTTTATGTCGGCGGCGAGGTCACCTGGCTGCTGGCGATCACCTGGTTCTTCCGGGACCTGATGGAACAGATTCAGACTACAGATTCAAAGATTCAGACTTCGGAACTCGGCCAAAAAATGGCAAAACCTCCTGATTCTATCTAAGTATCTCCAGCATATTTTACTTGCTTTTGGTGATACTGAAAAATGATACTTGAAGTAGGAGGTACCAACATGCAAAATAGTTGGCTGGGGACGATTGTCCGCTTCATCGTAGCGGCTGTGGTATTAATGGTGGTAAGCTTCATCACCCCCGGATTCAGAGGGATGGGCTTCGGTTCCGCGCTGCTGGCGGCCCTGATTATCGCCGCGGTAGGCTGGATCATTGAAGCGCTCTTTGGCAGGAACGTTTCTCCTTACGGCAGGGGTATCGTGGGTTTCCTGGTCTCCGCAGCAGTAATCTATCTTGCCCAATTCGTGGTGCCGGGGATGAGCGTCTCCATCCTGGGAGCGCTGATCGCTTCGTTCATCATCGGCATTGTCGATATGTTTGTGCCGACTGAACTACGGTAAACAAGCCACCACATGGCGAAAGGGGCCGGAGGGGCCCCTTTCCGCTATTTCCGCAAATAGTGTCATTTTCCCCTTTTCAAGTCGCCAACGCCTGCCGACAATTTAAAACGAGTTATGGCCATGCAAACGAGTTGCGGCCAACAAGTACGGCGTAGGGGAGGATGATCATGACCACCGGGCGCGCGCTGCGGGTTGACCCGTTTATCTTGATTACCGCTTTCTTTTTGGGGGTAACAGGAGTTGGAACCCTGGTTTGGACGGGATACCTGTTCTACTTTTTCAAAGCATCGACGGAACAGATCAGGCTTTTGCTCACCTGGGTGATTCTGATCGGGCTGGCCAGCGGAGGAATACTGGCCGGTATCGTCACTCGCCTTCTTAAAAAGACGCTGAACCTATTTTTGGAACCGATGCACCGTATTTCCGAGGGCGACCTGACCCAGCGGATCAATTTTGAGGTTCGGGGGATCTTCGGCCAACTGGCTGTTACCTTCAACCAGATGATGGGATCACTATCGCAGATTGTGCACCAGAGTGTGGAGACGGCCAGGGAGGTAAACCAGGCCGCCAAAACCCTGGCCGGGGCCATCGAAGAGACCAGAGCCGCCACGGAAAAGATCTCCTCGGCTTGCGAGGAGATTACCCGCCGCAATAGCTTTCAGGCCAAACAGGTCAGCACCTCTTTCGACACCCTCCAGAAGATTAAAGATGGGACCGAGCATATCGCCGCAAACGCGGCGGCCGCATCCCGGTTCTCGGAGGAGGCTGCCAATACAGCCGGATCCGGGGCGGACTCGATCAGCCAGGCCATTTCCCGGATGAAGGCCATCGAGGAAGTCGTGGCCGCCTCCACCATGGCCGTGCAAAGACTTGACGTCTCCTCCGAAGAGATTGGAAAGATGGTGGAGGCCATAACCGGCATCGCTTCCCAGACCAACCTGCTGTCGTTGAACGCCGCCATCGAAGCGGCGCGAGCCGGGGAGATGGGAAGAGGGTTCGCGGTGGTGGCTAGCGAGGTTCGAAAACTGGCCGACGAAGCCGCGGTAGCGGCCCGGGAGATCGTCAACCTTGTCAGCGAGGTGCGCCAGCGAATTGCCGAAGCCACCAAAGCCATGAAAGCTGGAGAGGAGTCGGTGGAGGCGGGAGTGGCGGTTGCCGCGGAGGCCGACGAGGCTTTGCGCAAGATCGTTCAAGCGACCAAAGATATGGCGGCGATGATCCAGGGCATCTCGGAAGCTACCCAACCGCAGCTTTCCTCCATACAGGAAGTGGTTGACGCGGTGAAACAAGTGGCCGCTCTCGCGCAAGAGACGCTGTCTGGCTCCCACGAAGTGGTGTTGTCGGTGCAACGGGAGACCCAAGCGATCGAGGAGATCAGCAAGACGGGTTCCCAACTGGCCTCGACGGCGCAATCCCTGGAAACCCGGATCGCTTCCTTCAAGACGATGCGTATATGATGCATATAGACCCGGCCTAGGAATCAGTGAGAATCTGTGATATGATGGGAGGTGAAAAATGCTGGAGAGGCTCTGATCGGATGAACACAAACCCACAGGTTGCCCACGACAACTACCTGAAGATCGTCGCGGGGTTTCACTTCAACGCCAAGATGTACCTTGTTTACTCCTTTTTAAACAGCATTACCTGGGCCATCTTCAGCCTTGTCTTCAACCTGTACATCTACAGCCTTGGCTACCACCAGGATTTTATCGGCCTGCTTAACGCAGTGCCGTCCATCGCCACCATGATCCTGGGGCTGCCGGTTGGCATCGCCGCGGACCGGCTTGGATACAAACCTTTTCTCTTGACCGGCGGAATCCTGACCATCGTCTCCATCATTGGTTTTGGCCTTGGCACAAGCAGCGGCGTCCTGTTGGTCTTCGCCTTTCTTTTCGGTTGTTCCGGAGCACTCACCTATGTCGTCGGGGCGCCCTTCATGATGGCCAACAGCCGCCCGGCGGAACGGGTCTACCTGTTTTCGATCAATTTTGCCATCGAGATGGGGGCAAATTTCCTGGGCTTTCTGCTGGCAGGCGCTCTTCCGGAGATCTTCGGCCAAGCCCTGGGACTCCCGGCTAAAAGCGCTCTTCCATTACGGTGGTCCTTGCTCTCCATGGTTGTCTTTCTGGCGCTCGCTCTGATCCCTATCACGTTCATCAAGCCCAACCGGAGCGCTACGTCCCAGGTCGGGCCGCTCAAGATCTCCCGGGCGGAACTGGGCCTCTTCGCCAGGCTGCTCTTTCCCACAACGGCAATCTCCCTGGGGGCCGGGGCCATGGTCACCTTTTTCCAGCTCTTTTTCAGCCTCAAGTTCCGGATGTCGACAGGATCAATCGGCGTCTTGTTCGCGTTCTCGGCGGTGGTTACCGCGCTGGCCTCCCTGATGGCGCCAAAAATTGCAGAGCGCTACGGCAAGGTTCGCTCCGTGGTGGGGATGGAACTGGCCTCCATCCCTTTCCTGCTTGTCCTGGCCTTCTCCAACAACCTGCCGCTGGTCGTGGGCGCCTATTATGTGCGCTCAGCCCTGATGAATATGGGTGAGCCGATTATTATCACTTTCAACATGGAACAGGTGGGAGAGCGCCATCGGGCCACGCTCAACAGCCTCGAGGCCATGCTGGGCAGCCTGGGCAGGGGCGGGCTGGGCCCCCTCGTCAGCGGTTTTTTGCAGGTGCGATCCGGGTTCAGCCTGGCGTTCACTTTTACGACCCTCTGCTATATTGTGGCCGCGGTCTCATTCTACCTGTTCTTCCGGTCGGCGGAAAAACCGCTCGACCCGGCCCGGGGGAGAAATTTGGCCTGTGGGCCGTAAACAAAGACCATGACCCAAGGACGACCACCTCTTGCAAAAAACTTCGGTTCACGCAACAGACTCTGCTATTGAAGCGCACAATAAGGACGAAATAGTATTTGAACCACAAAAGAGGGTGTTAGTGTTGTCTCCGGATACCTTTACCCTGGTCACGTTGACCCTTTCGTTTGGGTTCGGCATATTGGGGGCATTGTTGGGCCTGGGCGGCGGGATCTTCATTGTCCCGGTTTTAACCATCTTCCTGCATGTCCCTATCCAGTACGCCATCGGGGCGAGCATCATTTCGGTGATTGCCACTTCCAGCGGTGCGGCGGCCGCCTACGTGCGCGACAAGATTACCAACATCCGCATCGCCATGTTCCTGGAAATGGGCACCACGACCGGAGCCATCACCGGCGCCTACCTGTCCGGAATGGTCAACCATAAGGTTCTATACATCACTTTTGCCGCCATCATGCTCTACTCCGCTGTGATGATGTTTCATAAGCGGAATGCTGAGTTGCCGCAGCACGATACCAGCCACCCCTGGGCTGAAAAGCTGAAGCTGAACGGCGAATACATAGACAACGCCCTGGGACACAAGGTGGAATACAAGACACAAGGGGTCCCCCTGGGGTTGGGAATGATGTATGTCGCCGGCGTGCTTTCGGGGCTTTTGGGCATCGGAAACGGGGCCTTCAAGGTCATGGCCATGGACATGGCCATGAAGCTGCCAATGAAGGTCTCCACGGCCACCAGCAACTTCATGATCGGTGTTACCGCGGCGGCCAGCGCCGGGGTGTACTTCGCCAGAGGCGCGATCAACCCGGCCATCGCCGCGCCGGTAGCTTTGGGAGTGCTTTTGGGAGCCACCACCGGGAGCAGGATCATGGACAGGGTAAGGAGTGCCACCCTGCGAAAGATCTTCATCCCGGTGCTGCTGTTCATTGCGGTGGAGATGTTCATCAAAGGCCTGGGGGGAGAATAAATGGCTGGAAACGGGCGGAAAAATGAAGACCGGAACAACGGAAAAAGACTTCTGACGCTAGAGCAGGAGCGGGGCATCGAGAGAAAGCTTCAGGATATGGAGCTTTTCATCAGCCGGGCCCTGCGTATTGGCGTTACAATCTCCGGAATTGTCATTGCGATTGGGCTGGCATGGCTGCTCCTGAGCTGGCAATGGGGCCAAACGGCTTTTCCCCGTACTTTTGCCGGCATCTGGCGTGGGCTCTTAACCGGCCATCCCTTTGCGGTGATTGACCTGGGGCTGGTGATTCTTATCCTCACGCCAGTTTTTCGCGTAGCGGCCTCCACATTTTTGTTTGTGCGGGAGAAGGACAAGCTGTACGCGGGAATCACCATTTTCGTCCTGTTCATGCTGGTGTTAAGCTTCACCCTGGGGAAAGCCGGGTAATTTCAGTGACAGACTTCCAGGTAGGGGCAAGTATCGTAACAGTCCCCGGCTTTACCGGGATCCGCCTCTTCGTAAACCATGCGCATCAGTTCGTCCCGCTGCTCGATAAACCACTGCCGCAATTCGTCGCTGATCATGTGAAAATCCTTGGTAACCTGCAGCCGGTTCCCATGAAACTTCGCATAGATGATGCAGCCAAGGTTGATCGGGAACTCGTGCATGGCCTCCATGACCAGCGCGTAGCCGGTGGTGGCCAGCCGGTGGAATGGGCGCGGTTCCCCGAACTTCAAGTCGAGAATCATCGGCTCGGAGAAGACAAACGCATCCGCGCTCAGGTAAGGGCTCATCCCAAGGAAAGAGCCGTCCAGCTTTTGCTCCACGACAACCGGCAACGCCTGTGCCACCAGAGAATCCTCCCCGATATAGGGTTGCTTGACGAGGAATTCCTGCAAGCGCGCCACGATGCGGTCGATTTCGAAGGCGTTGACGAGCCGGATCTTCCGGCGCAACTCCGCCTTTTCCTCGTCAGACAAATCCGCAATGTCAATGGTATCGTCAGATTCGGTCTTGTGAGCCTGCCCTCGCTTCGTGTTCCCCTTGGCCTCGCCGGCTTCGGGCCAGTTAACTTCCTCTGACGCCCCTTGCCGGAGCAGGGTAAAGATCTCCTCGTAGGCGCCGATCCCTTTCTCGTAGATCAACCGCTTCGCTCTGAGGAGCAGCCTGGCCAAAGTTTCGTGGAGCACCGCCCCCTCAATCATCTCCCTGTTGGGCCTAACCTTGACCCCCTCCACCCGTTTCAAAAAGAGATCGCGCCCGGATTCGCAATAACGCCCCGCCACCTCATAAAGGGCCAACCGTACATCGTAAGCCGGCTCCAGTGGCGGCAGGTGCCAGTTCCACCCGCGCAGCTCCTCGGCCACCCCAACCTCGCGCGATTTGGGCACCAATCCCTTCAAAAG
>JBLNCV010000210.1:0-21255 GCA_050260975.1 Syntrophothermus sp.
AGCTTGGACGCCATTGTGGCCAGAGGTGGGATGCTTCGCCCGATCGCCGGCGGGACCTACACCGTAAACGCGCCCATGTTGCGAGATCTGGCCGACAACGTGGGCGGAGAACACTCCTCCAACCTTGGCGCCTGGCTGGGGCATGAGCTTGCGGATCCTCTGGGTATCCCGGTTTACATTGTGGATCCGGTGGCGGTGGACGAATTCGAGCCGCTGGCGCGGATCTCCGGCCTGCCCGAACTTCCGCGCCGCAGCCTGGGGCACATGTTAAATATCAAGGCCATTGCCAGACGAGCCGCCAGGGATCTGGGAAAAACCCATGATCAGGTAAGGCTGGTGGTAACGCACATGGGCAGCGGCATCTCTGTGTGCGCGTACCAGGACGGCCGGATCATCGACATCAACAACGCCAATGCAGAGGGCCCTTTTTCACCGGAACGGGCGGGCGGGTTGCCCTCGGCCGAAGTAATCCGGATGTGTTTCAGCGGGAAGTACACCGAACAGCAGGTCAAAGACAGGGTGCTTCGCAATGGCGGCCTCAAGGCCTACCTGGGCACCGGAGACGCCCGGGAGATCGAGGCGCGAATCGAAGCTGGCGACGAAAAGGCCAGGCTGGTCTTTGAAGCCATGGCCTATCAGATTGCCCGGGAGATCGGCGCGATGTCCACGGTTTTGAAAGGCGCCCTGGACGCCATTGTTCTGACGGGCGGGTTGGCCCATTCGCGCTGGCTGGTGGATGAGGTGCGCCGGCGTGTGGCTTTCCTGGGGCTGGTGATGGTCTATCCGGGCGAGGATGAACTTGTCGCTCTGGCCGAAGGCGTTTTGCGCGTCTTGCGGGGGGAGGAGGCCGCCAAGGAATATAGGCCGATTTAAGCATCTGGAAAAAGGATCGATTAAAAGTGTTGTAGTCCTAAGGAGGAGGAGCGATGCAGAGTTTTCGGGAGATTTTGCAAACCTCGCGCTCGCGCGGGCCAAAAGGGATCGCGGTGGCTGCGGCGGCGGACGCAGAGGTATTGCTGGCTCTGGCGGCCGCCAAGGCCGAGGGACTGGTGGAACCAATCCTGATCGGGGATGAAAAAGAGATCCGCAAGACTGCCGAGCAGGTGGGTTATTCCCTGGAAAACGATCGCATCATCGCCGCCCGCGACAAAGCAAGCGCGGCAAGGGCGGCGGTCCAGGAGGTGGCGTCGGGGCGCGCGGAACTATTGATGAAAGGGCTCATCAACACCGCGGATCTGCTGCGAGCCGTGCTGGACAAAGAAGCGGGGCTGCGGACCGGCCGGTTGCTAAGCCACGTCAGTGTGGTGGAACCCGCCGGGTACGGCCGGTTGATGTTGATTACCGATGGAGGAATCAACATTGCTCCCACCCTGGAGGAAAAGGTAGACATCACCGTCAATGCGGTGGGGGTAGCTCACGCCCTGGGAATCGCCAAGCCCAAAGTGGCGATCCTGGCTGCTCTAGAGCAGGTCAACCCCAAGATGCCGGCGGCGGTGGATGCGGCGGCGCTCTCGCAGATGTCCAGGCGTGGCCAGATACCGGGCGCTATCGTGGACGGCCCGCTGGCCCTGGATAATGCTATAAACAAAGAGGCCGCCGTTCACAAGGGGATTGACAGCCCTGTAGCGGGGGAGGCGGACATCCTTCTTGCCCCGAATATTGAGGCCGGAAACATCCTCCACAAGGCACTGGTTTACTTTGCAAACGTCAAAGCCGCCGGGCTGGTGGTAGGGGCCAGAGCCCCGATTGTGGTCACCTCTCGCGCCGAAACCCATGAAACAAAGCTCCATTCGATTGCTCTGGCTGCTCTGGTAGCCGCAAGATAAGGACCCATCTTACAAACAAGAAAAGGGGTGCTGAAAATGGAGATCTTCTCCTACATGAGCAAGTATGGGTATGAACAACTGGTCTTTAATTATGACGCCACCAGCGGCCTCAAGGCGATTATCGCCATCCACAACACCACACTGGGGCCTGCCCTGGGTGGGTGCAGGATCTGGCCGTACGATTCCGAGGAGGCCGCGGTTATTGACGCTCTCCGGCTGGCCAGGGGCATGACCTACAAAAACGCTGCCGCCGGGTTGAACATTGGCGGCGGCAAAGCGGTAATCATCGCCGATCCCAAAAAAGATAAGACCGAGGCGCTTTTCCGGGCCTTCGGCCGGTTTGTGGAAAGCCTGGGAGGCCGTTACATCACCGCGGAGGACGTGGGAACATCAGTGGAGGACATGGACATCGTCGCCCTTGAGACCAGGCATGTTTGCGGGGTTTCTTCCGCCAATTCCAGCGGAGATCCTTCTCCGGTCACCGCTTACGGGGTCTGGCACGGGATGAAAGCCAGTGCCCATGAAGTCTACGGCAGCGACTCGCTGAAAGGCAAGACCATTGCCGTGCAGGGGCTGGGGCATGTTGGGTATTACCTGTGCCGGCACCTGGCGGAGGAGGGCGCGAAACTATACGTCACCGATATCGATGGTGAAAAAGTGGATCGGGTGGCCAAGGAACTGGGGGCCACCGCGGTTGCATCCGAGGAGATCTATGACATCAATAGCGACATCTTTGCACCCTGCGCTTTAGGTGCTATACTAAACGACAAGACCATCCCAAGGCTGAAGAGCAAGATTGTTTGCGGCGCGGCCAACAACCAGCTTCAGGAGGACCGTCACGGCGATCTCCTGATGCAAAAAGGGATTCTCTACGCCCCGGACTACATCGTAAATGCGGGCGGGGTGATCAACGTCGCCGATGAATTGCAGGGTTACAACCGGGAGCGGGCCTTGCGTAAAGCCGCCGGGATCTACCAGAACATGCAGCGGGTAATCGCCATTTCCAAGCGGGACAAGGTGGGAACCCATATTGCTGCCGACCGGATGGCGGAGGAACGGATTCGGGCCATTGGCAGCGTCAAACGCACCTTCCTGGGCAGCCGACAGCGCTAGTGCCGCGCAAAACCAGTTCAGGGAAAGGGACAGATGAATGTTGGTAAACGTGAGGGCAGAAGGCATGCAAGATCTTGCAGAGACTGCTTACCGATTGCTGGTGATCAACCCGGGGTCTACTTCCACCAAGATCGCGGTCTTTGAAGACGAAAGAGTTGTTGTATCTCAAACCCTCCGGCACAAGCCAGAGGAATTGGCGCAATTCAAGAATGTGGAAGACCAGTACGGCTTTCGCAAGCACCTGGTTCTGGAGGCCTTGAAAACGCAAGGGATCCGGGTGGACTCGCTTCACGCGGTGGTGGGCCGGGGAGGTCTTCTTAAGCCCGTCCCCGGCGGGGTCTTCAGAATCGGCCCGAAAATGATCGAGGAACTCCGGGCCAGCGCCTACGGAAGGCATGCCTCAAATCTCGCGGCGCTGATTGCGTACGAGATCGCCCAGGAATGTGGAATACCGTCTTTTGTGGTGGACCCGGTGGTTGTTGACGAGCTCGAGCCCGTGGCCCGGCTGTCGGGGTTGCCGGAGATCACACGGCGCAGCGCTTTTCATGCCTTAAACCAGAGAGCGGTGGCCCGCCGGGCCGCCGCCGAACTGGGTCTGAAATACAACGAGAGCCACCTGATTGTGGCCCATCTTGGCGGTGGGATTACCGTCGGGGCTCACCGCCACGGCCGGGTCATCGACGTCAACAACGGGATTGACGGAGAGGGCCCTTTTACGCCGGAACGGGCTGGCGCCTTGCCGGTTATTGACCTGATCGGACTCTGTTTCTCCGGGCAATTTACCGAGGCGGCGTTGCGCAAAAAAATCATGCTCCAGGGAGGCCTGATGGCGTACCTGGGAACCACCGACGCCACCGAAGTGGAGGCGATGATCCGTGCCGGAAATCAGGAGGCGGCTCTTTTTTACGAGGCCATGGCCTACCAGGTGGCCAAGGAGATTGGCGCGGCGGCCACGGTGCTCAAGGGGGAGATCGACGCCGTTGTGCTCACGGGTGGTCTGGCCTATTCCAGCATGCTGGTGGGCTGGATCAAGGAAAGGGTGGCATTTTTGGGGAAGATCCTGGTTTATCCCGGCGAAAACGAAATGGAGGCCCTGGCCGGTGGCGTATTGAGGGTATTACGCGGGCAAGAGCAGGCCATGGATTACACATGACGAGGAGGTAGCGCAAGCTACTGGCGATAGATAACCGCGTAGCAGCAGAAGAGGAGGAGATGTATGCCAAAGGTCGTCTTTCACGAGGAGCGGTGCAAGGGTTGTGAAATGTGTGTGGCAGCCTGTCCCAAAAAGATCATCAGGCTGGCGGACCGGATCAACGCTCGGGGCTTCAACCCCGCCGAAGTTCCGGACAACGACATGGAAAAATGCATAGGATGCGCATTTTGTGCCTGGATGTGCCCGGATGTGGTGATCGAGGTTTACCGGTAGGACCGATTCTGCAGGGATTTTGTAGGGAGGGAAATAAATGGCTGAACGAGTATTGATGAAAGGGAACGAAGCCATCGGCGAGGCTGCCATCCGGGCTGGCTGTAAGTATTTTTTCGGGTACCCCATCACCCCGCAAAGCGAACTCCCGGAATACATGGCCAAACGCCTGCCGCAGGTTGGAGGGGTCTTTTTACAGGCGGAAAGCGAAGTCAGTGCCATTAACATGGTCTTTGGCGCTGCCGGCGCCGGCGCCAGGGTGATGACTTCCTCGTCCAGTCCGGGGATTAGTTTAAAGCAGGAAGGAATTTCGTATATTGCCGGGGCCGAACTGCCATGCGTGATCGTCAATATGGTCCGGGGAGGCCCGGGCCTTGGAGGAATTCAGCCTTCCCAGGCGGACTATTTCCAGGCCACAAAAGGTGGCGGACACGGCGATTACCGGCTTTTGGTGCTGGCGCCGGCCTCCGTTCAGGAGATGGTGGACCTGGTGATGGAGGGCTTTGATCTGGCGGATAAGTACCGGAACCCGGTGATGATCCTTGGTGACGGCGTTCTTGGACAGATGATGGAACCTTTGACCTTTAAGGAACGCAAAGATAACGGGCTGCCTCCGAAGACGTGGGCCACCACGGGCGCCAAAGGGCGTAAGCCCAACCTGATCAGTTCCATATACCTGGATCCGGAGGTGCTTGAGCAGCATAACTGGAAGTTGCAACGCAAGTACCAGGAGATGATTGCCAGGGAGATCCGTTATGAGGCGGTGGACACTGAGGATGCCGACTATCTGGCGGTTGCCTACGGGACTACCGCCAGGGTGGTGAAGAGCGCCATGATCCAGGCGCGGCAGGCGGGGGTTAAGATCGGGCTGATCCGGCCCATTACCCTGTTCCCCTTCCCGTACGAAGCCATCGGTAAGGTGGCGGAACGCGTGAAGTCCGTGCTGACTGTAGAAATGAGCGCCGGCCAGATGGTGGAGGATGTGCGGCTGGCGGTGAATGGGCGCTGCCCGGTCAAATTCTATGGCAGAACCGGCGGCGTAGTCCCGACGCCCAAAGAAGTCTTTGAGCAAATCTTGGCTCTAAGGGGGGCTCGTTAATGGAACTGATCTTCAAGAAACCGGAGAGCCTGAGCGATACCATCACCCACTATTGTCCGGGGTGCACCCACGGCATTATCCACCGCCTGGTGGCTGAGGCCGTGGATGAACTGGGCGTCAGGGAGCGCGCTATCGGTGTGGCGCCTGTCGGGTGCGCCGTCTTTGCTTACAACTACTTCAATATGGATTTCCACCAGGCCGCACATGGAAGGGCGCCCGCGGTGGCCACCGGAATCAAGCGGGTGTTGCCGGATCGCATCGTCTTTACCTACCAGGGCGACGGCGACCTGGCGGCCATTGGAACGGCGGAGATTGTTCACGCCGCGGCCCGTGGCGAAAAGATCACCGTAATCTTCGTGAACAACGCGATCTATGGGATGACCAGCGGGCAGATGGCGCCCACCACTTTGGTCGGGCAGAAGGCCACCACCGCTCCGGAAGGCCGCAACCCGGAAGTGAACGGTTACCCGATCCGGATGACCGAGATGCTCAATACTCTGGAAGGTCCTTCTTATCTGGCCAGGGTGAGCGTGCATAACCCCAAGGCGGTGGCCAATGCTAAGAAGGCCATAAAGAAGGCCTTTGAGATGCAGGTGGCTGGGAAGGGATTTGCTCTCGTGGAAGTGCTCTCCACCTGCGCCACCAACTGGGGTATGACACCGGTGGAATCCTGCCGCTGGTTGGAAGAGAAGATGATCCCCTATTATCCGCTTGGGGAATTCCGCGCGCCGAAGGAGGAGAAGTGAGATGTTGCACGAGATTATCATGGCTGGCTTCGGTGGCCAGGGCGTGATGGTCATGGGGTTGCTCATGACCTATGCCGGAATGCTCGAGGGCAAAAATGTCTCCTGGATTCCTTCTTACGGCCCGGAGATGCGGGGAGGGACCTCCAACTGCACGGTAATCGTTTCCGACAAGGAGATCGCTTCTCCGGTGGTCAGCGACCCTTCGGCGGTGGTAGCGATGAACGTCCCTTCTATGGAGAAGTTTGCGCCAAAGGTAAAGCCGGGCGGGATACTGCTCTACAATTCGTCTCTGATTACCGAGGCGCCCAAACGCTCCGACATTACCATCGTGGGGATACCCGCCAACGAACTGGCGGCCGAGCTTGGCAACAGCAAGATCGCCAACGTGATTACTCTGGGAGCGCTCTTGCAACTGACGGGAGCGGTCTCCCTGGAATCGGCCAGGGCTTCGTTGCGGAAGGTACTGCCTGCCCACCGCCAGGAATTGATTCCCATCAATGAAGCTGCTCTGGACAAAGGCGCCATTTACGTGAAAAAGTAGCGACGGGAGAATCATCAAGAACGGGGTATCAAAAACGGGAGAATCAAGATGGAGCAGATGATCCGGATCCGCCGGGGCAAGGTCTCTCGAATCCTGGGTTCCCACGAGGGATTGACAGAGATCGAGGTAGAGGTTGACGGCGCAAAGCACAAGGCCGTCAACCTCGATGCGCTTACCGGGCCGGTGACCGAAGGGAGCGAGGTGGTGCTCAATACCACCGCCACTGCTCTCGGCTTGGGCTCAGGGGGGTATGATTTTGTCATTTTTGTGGTGGGCAACGACCACCTAAACGCCGTAGCCCCCGGCCATATCATAAAGCTCAGGTATACCCCCCTCCAGGTCAAGTGCCTGAGCGTGGAAGAACAGGATAGCCCATACCACCAGGCCGTCAAAAATTTCAAATCTCTGGCGGGGATGCCGGTCATCGTCGGTTCCTTGCACAGTATGCTGGCGCCGGCGGTGGTGGCGCTGAAGGCCGCCGGAAGAAAGCCGCTCAAGGTAGCCTACGTCATGACCGATGGGGCCGCCTTGCCCATCGCTTTCAGCCGGACGGTGAGGGAGCTGAAAGCCGGGGGTTTTCTGGCGGGCGCCGTAACCGTTGGACATGCCTTCGGTGGGGATCTGGAGGCGGTAAACAAGCATTCCGGGTTAATAGCAGCTCGGGAGGCGCTGGAGGCGGATGTGGCGGTTGTCACCATGGGGCCAGGTATTGTGGGAACCGGGACAAAATACGGCAATACTGCCCTGGAACAGGGCGAGATAGTGGATGCCGTCGACCTTCTCGGAGGGCGGGCCATCGCCATCCCGCGTCTGAGTTTTGCGGATCCCCGCCCCAGGCACAAGGGGGTCAGCCACCATTTTTTAACCGCTCTGGGGGAAGTGGCCAGGAGCCGGGCGGTAATCGCCATGCCGAAACTGGACCCGGACCTGTACAAGCTGATTACAGAGCAGTTGACGCAGTTCGGTGTCATGGCACGCCACCAGGTAGAGACAGTGGATGTCGACTTTCTCCCTGGCGCCCTTCAAAAGGCAGGGATCACGGTAAGCAGCATGGGAAGGGGATACGAAGAGGATCCGGCTTTCTTCAAAGCCGCCGCCGCGGCGGGCGTAATTGCAGCACAGATGGTGAATTTGAGCTAAACCAGGTTTGCCTCAAGGTATTCGCGGACGGTTTGATAGTGCCGGGCCATCTGGCGCAATCGCGCCAGAACCTCCCCGACCGTTCCACGAAGGTAAAAACCGTTCCTGGTTACCAGTTCCTCCATGATTTAAAGCACCTCCCTGTCTATTTTAGGCCGTCGTGATCCAAAGTATGCTTAAATTATTTATCGGCAGGTAGACTCCTTACCAAAAGAGTGGCCAAGTAGTAATAAAATCTCTCCGCTCACCATATGATTGCAAAGAAAGGATCTGTCCAGAGGCGGGGAGGGATTCCGGTTGGCTTTGGCCGGGCGTTTGGCCGAACTTCTCAATTCTTACCTGCGACGGCGCTTGCTAATCTATGTGTTGGTCATTACCATATTTGCGATGGGGAGCATCTTTGGAGCGTTGGCGGTAAACTCGCTGGCATCCGGCCAGCGAGTGGAACTTACCGGTTTTATCCAGGCCTTTTTCAAGGGTTTTAATGAAGGTGCGGCCCCCGACAGGGATCTGGTCGCCAAGCAGTCCCTGTACACCAATGTCTTCAAAACGGCAGGACTGATCTGGTTGTTGGGCCTCTCGGTGATCGGTGCGCCGCTGATCCTGGTGATCCTCTTTACGCGCGGCTTCGTCCTGGGCTTTACGGTCGGCTTTTTGGTAAAAGAGATGTCGTATAAAGGCATTTTTTATGCTCTCGTGTCGGTTCTTCCGCACAATATCCTGATCATCCCGGCGGTCATCATTGTTAGTGTGGCGGCCATCTCGTTCGCGGCAGCCCTTGCCAGGGGGCGGTTTGGCAACAGAGAGATCAGCCTCTACCACCAGTTTCTGGGGTATACCGTTTTGACCGCGCTGGCAATCCTGGCAATGGTAGCCGCAGCCCTGGTAGAAGGCTATGTGACGCCGGTTTTTATTGAACTTGCCGCCAGGTACCTGGTATGAAGGAATTTGGTTAGTTCCCGTGGAATTTACATAAAATAACTTGTATCAGGTTGGAGTGTGGCAGGAGGCGGAACTATTGTGGAGGCCCAGGCGGAACTCTTTATCGAATATCTGGCTTCTGAGCGTGGACTGGCTCCAAATACTTGCGAGTCCTATACTCACGATCTCAAGGAATTTATGGCTTATCTCCAAACCAGGGCCATCCGATCATTGGACGGGGTAACCCCGGCGCTGGTTGCCGAGTACCTTTCTTTTTTGCAAAAAAATGGCAAGGCTGCAAGTACCGTTTTGCGCCGGCTGGCCGCAATTCGCTCCTTTTTCCGTTTCCTGGGTGAACGACGGCAGATTCGTTTTAACCCCACCGTGGGGATTGCTTCTCCGAGAGCGATTCGACGTACGCCACAGTTGCTCGGGCATGAAGAGATTGCTTCCCTTCTTAAGCAGCCGGACTTGCGGGAACCCATTGGGTTGCGGGACCGGGCGATGCTGGAGGTACTCTACTCCAGCGGGTTGCGGGTCTCGGAGTTGATCGCGCTGGATACGCCGGATATCTCCCTGGAGAAAGGTGTGCTGCGGTGCCGGCAGGTAGCCTCCAAACCCAGGATCATTCCCCTGGCGCCACGGGTTGTGGAGTGTGTGGACGAGTATCTCGTCCGGGGGCGGAGCAGGTTGATACGGGGCACGGGAGAAAAGGCTCTCTTTGTGAACCATCACGGATGCCGGTTGACCAGGCAGGGGTTCTGGAAGATCATGAAAGCCTACGCGGCCGCGGCCGGAATTAAAACTCCCCTCACTCCCAGGGCTTTTCGGTACTCCTTTGCCGCGCACCTTTTGGCCCAGGGGACGGAACTCCGCAAAGTGCAACAGATCCTCGGACACGCGGATATTTCCACAACCCATAACTATACAAAGCTAGCCCAAAGAAGGACGGATTGATGCGACGCACAATATTGATTGTACTGGACAGCGTCGGCGCCGGCGAGTTGCCGGATGCCGAAAAGTACGGAGATCGGGGCAGCAACACCCTGGCAAATACCGCCCATGCGGTGGGCGGTATTCATATGCCCAACCTGGCGGCACTGGGACTGGGCAATATTCTGCCGATCGAAGGTGTACCCCCGGCTGATTCTCCCCGGGGGGCTTACGGGCGGGCGGCCCTGGCCTCGGCGGGCAAAGATACCACCACCGGCCATTGGGAGATAGCCGGCATCATTTTGGACAAGCCTTTCCCGACATATCCAGATGGTTTTCCGCCAGAGGTGATCGATCCATTTGTCAGGACGATTGGACGCCGAATCCTTGGAAATAAAGCGACTTCCGGCACCGAGATCATCGCCGAATTGGGTGAACAGCACCTCCAAACCGGGTATCCCATCGTTTACACCTCCGCCGACAGCGTCTTTCAGATTGCCGCTCATGAAGAGGTAATCCCGGTGGAAGAACTATACGCCATGTGCGAGACGGCGCGGGCGCTCCTCAAAGGCGATCATGCCGTGGGACGGGTGATTGCCAGGCCGTTTGAGGGGCGGCCGGGCGCCTTTCAGCGGACTCCCAGGCGGCGCGATTTCGCTCTCAAACCGCCCAGACCCACCTTGCTTGACAGGCTGGTAGCCGTCGGAACTCCGGTATACGCCGTGGGGAAGATCGAAGATATCTTCGCCGAACAGGGGATTACCGAATCCAACCATACCACCAACAATATGGCCAGCGTGGACGCCACCTTGCGCTATATGCGGGAGAAAGGCGGCGGCCTGATCTTCACAAATTGTGTGGATTTCGACATGCTGTACGGCCATCGCAACGACGCCAAAGGTTATGCCAGGGCGCTGGAAGAGTTCGACGCCAGGGCGCCGGAGATCATGGCGGCCATGCGGGAGGAGGATCTGCTGATCATTACCGCGGATCATGGTTGCGACCCCACCACCCCCAGCACGGATCATTCCCGGGAATATGTACCGCTTCTGGTTTACGGGGCCGCTGTGGGACCGGGCATAGATCTGGGGATCCGCAGATCTCTGGCGGATACAGGCGCCACGGTGGGAGAATGGCTCGGCCTGCCAGCAGGCGAGACGGGAAACAGTTTTTTAGGGAAAGCGCGTAAAAGGTCAGGAGGATGATACCATGCGGGTCTACGATCTAATCCAGAAAAAACGGGACGGCGGCAAGCTCGCTTCAGAAGAGATCTCCTTTCTCATCCAGGGTTACACCGTCGGCGAGATCCCTGACTACCAGATGGCCGCCTTTGCAATGGCGGTCTTTTTTAGAGGCATGGACGCCGAGGAGACGGCTGCGCTTACCATGGCCATGGTGGATTCGGGGCAGCGCGTGGATCTTGGTTCAATTGCCGGAAGAAAAGTTGACAAACATAGCACTGGTGGCGTGGGGGACACCACCACCCTCATCTTGGCCCCGCTGGTGGCGGCGGCCGGGGTGCCGGTTCCAAAGATGTCCGGGCGAGGTTTGGGGCATACCGGCGGTACCATCGACAAACTGGAGTCCATTCCGGGTTTTCGGGTGGAATTGGGCCAGGCAGAATTTGTCACGGTTGTGAACCGGGTGAAGATGGCGGTGGTGGGGCAAACCGCCAATCTGGCGCCGGCGGACAAGAAATTATACGCGCTCCGGGATGTAACGGCCACCATTGAAAGTGTGCCGCTGATCGCCAGCAGCATCATGTCCAAAAAGATCGCCGCGGGGGCGGATGCGATCACCCTGGACGTGAAGTGCGGATCCGGAGCTTTTATGAAGACCAAAGAAGAGGCGGTGACCCTTGGCGAGGCCATGGTGGAGATCGGCCGCCTGGTGGGGCGCGAGACCATCGCGGTGGTGAGCGATATGAACCAGCCCCTGGGCAATGCCATCGGTAACGCTCTGGAGGTCAGGGAGGCGATTGAAACCTTGCAGGGGAGAGGCCCCGCCCGTCTCACGGAACTCTGCCTGACCCTCGGGGCACAGATGCTGGTGCTGGGGGAACGGGCCAGAACCGCAGAAGAAGGACGGGAGATTCTTGAAAGGATCTTGCGCTCCGGGGCGGGTCTGGAGAAGTTCAAGGAATTCGTGGCGGCGCAGGGTGGCGATCCGCGAGTGGCAGATGATCCTGGACGATTGCCGCAGCCCGCCTACCAGTTGCCCGTGCTCGCACCGTGCGACGGCTTTATCCAGCGGGTTGACGCGGAAGCAGTAGGGCTGAGCGCCATGCTGCTGGGAGCCGGACGGGCTAAAAAAGAGGATGCCATCGACCTGGCGGTGGGTGTGCAGGTGGCTCGAAATCTGGGCGACAGGATAAGAACCGGCGAGCCTCTGGCGGTGATCTACACCCAGGATCGGACCAAAGCCCAGGCTGCCGAAGAAAAACTGCTCTCCGCCTACCAGATCGGTCCTGAGCCGGTGGAGCCGCCGCCGCTGATCTACGAGATCTTGCGATAATTCAGAAGCCCGGGCGGGCAGGAAGCATTGTCAACAAATGGTATAAATGGGCAACCTGAAAGCCATGCTAAACTTGAAATCAAGTCCGGGATTTTGGAAGGAGGAAACCCGAAATTGGCTTTCAAGCGTTGCTCTATTCTTTTGTTGACGATGCTTTTGAACTTCGGCCTGTGGGTTGTCCCGGGGGAAGCAGCAAACGCTGCAGGGCTGAGCATTGCCGCCAAATCCGCCATTCTCCTGGAACCATCCACTGGCGCGGTGATCTATGAACGTAATGCGCACCAGAGGATGCCCATCGCCAGCCTGACGAAGCTGATGACGCTCACGTTGGCGTTGGAGGCGCTTGAGCAGGGGAAGGTCGGGCTGGCCGAGATGATTCCCGGCACCCCTAAAGCTTTTGAAATGGGCGGCAGCCAGATCTGGCTTGAGGTCGGGGAAAAGCTCCCTCTAAAGGATATGCTCTATGCCGTTGGAGTGGGTTCGGCAAACGATGCCGCCATGGCGATCGCCGAATATCTGGGAGGGTCCGAGGAAGGCTTTGTAAAGGCCATGAACCGTAAGGCCCAACAATTGGGGATGAAAAACACCCATTTCTCAAACCCAACCGGGCTGGATGAACCGGAAAATTATTCCACCGCCTATGATCTGGCGCTTCTGGCCAAATATGCAATCAAATTCCCCATGCTGCTGGAGATCAGCTCCACCTGGGACTACTGGCTCAGGAAAGGCACGAAGAAGCAAGTCTGGCTGACCACCTACAACAAGATGATCATTCAATACCCCGGTTACGACGGCTTGAAGACCGGATTTACCGACAAGGCCGGATATTGCGTGGTTGCGACCGCCAAACGCGCGGATCTGAGGATGATCGCCGTCTTACTGGGGGAAGCCGACGCCAGGATCCGGACGGAGGATACCCGGCGGCTTCTGGATCATGGGTTTGGCGCCCTCCAGGCCGTGAAGTTAGCCAAAGCCGGGGAGAAGATCGGGCGGGTAGAGGTCTTCAAAGGGGCTTCGGACACCGTTTTCGTGCAGCCACGCGAGGATCTGGTGGCGGTAGTGCCGCGAAACAGCAACTACCAGTTCAAAAAAGAGTTGAAATTAATGAAACAACTGGTGGCGCCGGTAAGGAAGGGGCAGGTCGTCGGGCAATTAAAAGCCGTGGCCAATGGCAAGACCATGAGCACTGTAGATCTGGTGGCCGCCAGTGATGTGCAACGCGGCGGCCTTTTGAAGATTATCTTGCAGCTCACCCGGCAGATGATCCGGACGTTCTTTGCCATGTGATTTTAGAAATTAGTTATTCGTCGTTGGTGCCGGCACGGGTCCCCACAAATCTTGAGGAGATCAGACATGGTTTCCAGGACGAGATCGGGCTTTTCCGCGTCCAGTTGCTGGCGGCCGAACAGGCTCCAGGCCACTGTTGCCGTGGCTATCCCCGCCGCCTTGCCAGCGGCCACATCCCAGGGGCTGTCGCCCACCATGAGAGCCTCTTCTTTCCGGCCCGGCCATCCTTTTTGCTGCAAACGCTCCAACGCCTTCAACACCGGATCGGGCGCCGGCTTATGAACCGCGGTGTCTTCCATGCAGACAAGGACATCCATCAGATGCTCCAGACCACACAAACGCAGGCCCATTATAGTTACCGGGCGGGCTTTGGAGGTCACGACCGCCAGCCAGCATCCCCTCCGGTGCAACTCTTCCAGGGCTTCCCGCACCCCGGAAAATGGTCTGGCAAGCTGGTCGTGATTGGCCAGATTGAATTCGCGGTAGGCCTTGACCAGTTCCTCCCAGTTATCCGGAGAAAAGTACTGCATGGCTTCCCGCAAGGGCCTGCCGAAGTAAGTCATCAACTCTTCCAGCGGGACCTGCCGGTCCAGATACTTCTCCAGTACATGGTAGTAGGACCGGATGATCAGGTCGTTGGTATCCACCAGGGTTCCGTCCAGATCGAAGAGTAAACAATTAAAGCTATTAAAGCCTTCAAAGTTTCGGTTCATTATGGTTTCCCCCTAATCGAGCAGCGCCAGCAGCACCGACACCGTAACCAGGCTGGCCAGGGTGGTAACAAAGACGGTCCGCGCCGTAAAACCCGGATCATTATCGAATTCCACCGCCAGCATGGTGGTCATCACCGCCGCCGGCATGCCGGATTGAACTATGAGCACCTTGGCAAGAAGGCCGCTGATCCCCAACAACCGGACCAGCAGGTATCCCAGCACCGGAGACGCAATCAACCTGATAAACGAAGCCAGGCCTACCGGCCGTAAATCTTCCAAGATATTGGAGCCGGCCAGCTTGGCAAGCTGGATTCCCAGCGTCACCAGCCCCATGGGAACCGCTGCATCCGCCAGGATCTTCACTGAAGTCGTCAAAAACCCCGGCAAGCCAATCCCCCACCATCGTACCGCCAGGCCGCCGATGGTTGCGTAAATGAGCGGCATCTTAAAGACATTGCGGAGGGATTCCCCGGCGCCAAAACGTCCTTTCGACGCCCAGTAGATCGCCAGGGCGGTAGCCAACGCGGTATGGATCATGGCGAACATGACCCCTTGCTCAAACCCAACCTGCCCGAAAGCGATTAAACACACCGGCAACCCGTAATTCCCCGAATTTACAAAGATGGAGGTAACCAGGACGGCGCTTTTGGGGGTTTTCTGGAACCACCCGCCCGATGCCGTCAGGGTAACCATCAAGTAGGTGGCGACGGCCAGGAGCACGATAAAAGCCGTAATTCGGGTGATGTCTCCAGGCGTAAGGGTGGTATTGGACATGGACCAAAAAGCCAGAGCCGGGCTAAAGAGATACAAGGTGAGGGTGGAAGCGGTACGTTCGTCCATGGGCCGCCAGCGTTCAAGAAGGAAACCTGCGGCGATGCCGAAAAAGATCGGCAAAACAACGGTGACAAAGGTCAAATTGCGACAACTCCTCTTTCAAATAGGCGAGATATAGCAAGTACCTCAAAAGAGTTCCAGATTGCCGGGCAAAATCCTGCCGGGGTAAATTCCTGCTCGATTTCCAACATCCGCCGTGGCGTTCCAGCCATAAAGCGCATTGGCCGTGGGCACCCTATTCTTCCAGGAGCAATTCCAGAGGAGACGGTAGACCGCAAAATGTTCAATCTGGTGATCACCCAGCCTATCTTGCGCGGGGTCGCGCTGAAGAAGGTTGTCCCTTTTGAACCGGTCATGGACAACGACGTGTATCTGGTTCTTTCCGAGGAGACGGCGGCGCGGCCCTTTAGAATCCATCTGGCCCGTCATGGATTCCGGGATTTGCGATCACTTTTGCGCAAAAAGGCTTATGAATCCTGGGATTGGTTCACTTTAGGCCAGATTGCGGAAGAATTGTCCTTGCAATCAGGGTTTGAAGGGCTTTTATGCGTAGAGCACTTGCAACAACGCTGGAAAGAGTTCGGCGTTGTGCCCTACAAGCACCAACTGGACACCGCGTTAAAGGTAATCCGGGATATGCGGGGGCGGGCCATCCTGGCCGACGAAGTAGGGCTGGGGAAGACCATCGAAGCGGGGATGATCATGAAGGAATATATGCTGCGTGGCCTGGCTCGCAAGATTCTGATTCTTACCCCTGCTTCGCTCTGCCGCCAGTGGCAGGCGGAGTTGCGAGAGAAGTTCGACATCAACGCCCTGATCGCCCGGAGTGAATACGACTGGGAACGGGCCGACTGCCTGATCGCTTCGTTGGATACCGCCAAACAGGCCAGACATCGGGCCAAGATCCTCGAACATGACTACGATTTGGTGGTGATCGACGAGGCGCATAAGCTGAAAAATTCCAATACCCAAAACTGGCGCTTCGCCAACCAGATTCACAAAAAATACTGCCTGATGCTTACCGCAACCCCGGTGCAAAATGACCTGAAGGAACTCTTCAACCTGATCACTCTTTTGAAGCCTGGACAGCTGGGGACCTTCCGGCAATTTCAAAAGAAGTTCATGATTGACCGGCGCGTCCCAAAAAACTCCGAGATGTTACGGAGCCTGTTGGCTGAGGTAATGATTCGCAACAGACGCGGCGACGAAACGGTACAGTTCACCAAACGGCTGGTGGAGTCAATTTATTTGAACCTTTCCGGGCCGGAACAGGCGCTTTACCATGAAGTAACGGGATTTGTCCGGAATGAGTACTTCCGCCTGCTGCAATTCAAACTGAGTGTCCTGCCGCTGATCACCTTGCAGCGGGAGGTTTGCAGCAGCGCGCCGGCGGCCATGGTGACGTTGAGCAAGATGTTGGGGGAAGCCCCAATGGGCAGCTTAAAGCGCCGGATGCTTTCTCGTCTTTTGGAGATTGCCCAAAGCGTTGATGTCAACGCCAAAGCCGATGCGGTGGAGGAACTCGTGCGCAAGATTAACGATAAGGTGCTGATCTTCACAGAATATCGGGCCACGGCTGGGTACTTGTGGCAGCGCCTGCAAAGGGCGGGAATTCCCACCCTCATCTTTGACGGGAGTCTGTCGGCCGGCCGGAAAGAGTGGGTAAAGATGCTTTTCCGGCACAAGGCTCAGGTCCTGGTGAGCACCGAATCCGGCGGCGAAGGGCTTAACTTCCAATTTTGTCACAACGTGATCAACTACGATCTGCCCTGGAATCCCATGCGGCTGGAGCAGCGCATCGGGCGGGTCCACCGCCTGGGCCAGACCCGGGATGTGCATATCTATAACCTGGCTACGGCGGGCACCATCGAAGAGCAGATTCTCAAGCTCCTCTACGAAAAGATCAATATGTTCACCATGGTTATCGGCGAACTGGATACAATTGTCTGCCGTATGGAGAAAGAGAAGAGCTTTGAGTCCAGAATCATCGAGATTCTGGTGGGCTCCGGCAACTCCGACGAGCTTGGGGAGAAACTGGCGGCCTTGGCCGCAGAGATTGAGAAAACCCAGCAAGATACGCAAGCGGAGCCCTCATGGCTTGACTGGGTATGAGCATTTACTAAATATAATCTTTTGTGCCGAGAAAGGGGGCTAGCAGTGTCCAATGGACACTAGCCAGAGAGATGCCTGAGATCCGGGACTTTGTTTTAAGGTATTACCGGCTGGCAGGGGCTGAGGTGCAGGAATCGCCTGAAGGGCTGGTCCAGGTAACGGTCTCCGACGAACTGGCCAGGGAGTGGGAGGGGCCCTGGGCACGGGGATACCAGTTGGAACTCATCTTTGATCCCGCCCTAAACGAACGGTTTCCCCAGGCCGAGCTCGTTTCGCAGGGAAGCTACCGCCTGGATACGGTAATTTCCGCCGCCAGACAGCGGGGCCGCTTCTCCCGCCAGTACCTCTCCGTCGCCGAGGATGACCGCCAGACCCGCTCACGCCTGATTGGACACCTAAAAGAGAACGGTTACCCGGAATCGAGTGTCTACTTCCTGGACAGCGAGCGGGAGTTATTGCCCTATCTTCTGGTAAACTTCCGGATCATGCGGGTGAGCGAAGAGAAGCAGGATGAACTGATCTCTCTGGGGATCAACATGGTGACCGGGCATATCCAGGAAGGATTTATGCAAAAGCTTGCCGGTTTCACTCTTGATCCGGATCCGCCTGAAGGAAAGGAACCGCTGGCGGAATGCCGGCGCCGGATCTCCTGGAAGAAGGCTTACGAAAAGCTATGCGACCGGGTCCGCGAACGGTTGGACAATTCCGACCATAACTGGGCCATTGCGGCCAGACAACGGCTAACAGCGGAATTGCAAAAGTTGGAAGAGTATTACGTCGAAATGTCGCGGGAGATTGGCCCGGAGGAGTCTGGTCAGGAAGACTTTGCACAAATCCGCCAAAGACGGCTGGCTGAGCAGGAGAGCCGCTTTGCGCCACGCGTGCTGATTCGCCCTTACCAGGCCGCGATGATTTATGCGCCCGCCCAAAGGTTCCGTGTCCTTCTCTCCAATGGTCTTCGTGATCAGCGGGCCACGCTTCTTTATGATCCGCTGGCTCAATTTCCCATTTTGGAAGTATGAGCCTTGCAGCGCATTTGTAAAAAATTTTATCTTGACTGAGTAAAAAAACAGGATCTGTGTGAGATACGGCGAATATAACTTTAAATATTGCCCGAGGAGGAAAAGACTATGAAAAAAAGCTTGGCACTTATCCTGGTTGTCGCTTTTTCGGTACTGGCTTTGGCAAGTATCGGCGTTTCGGCTGCAAAGGAAGTCAAGATTGGTGTATCAGCGCCACTGACCGGTGATATCGCTACCTTGGGCCAGTCCACCAAAAACGCCGCATTGATGGCCGAAGAAGAGATTAATGCCGCCGGTGGGCTAAAGATCGGCAAAGAAAAGGTAAAAGTCAAGTTTATCATTGAAGATGACGAAAATAAGCCCGAATCCACCGCCAGCGTCTTCCAGAAACTGATCTACCAGGATCAGGTGCTGGCGATCATCGGTTCCCAGTCGAGCAAATGCTCCAACGCCGGAGCCCCCATCGCCGAGAGCGCCGGGGTGCCGCAAATCTCGCCCTGGTCCACCAACCCCAACGTCACCCAGGGCAAGAAGTACGTCTTCCGGGCCTGTTTCATAGACCCCTTCCAGGGAAAAGTGGTAGCCAACTTTGCCTTAAAGACCCTCAAGGCCAAGAAAGCCGCGGTCCTCTACGACGTGGCCAGCGACTACAACAAGGGTATCGCCGAGGTCTTCCGGGATGAGTTTACCAAAGCGGGCGGAAAGATCGTGGCCTTTGAAACCTATACCACCGGTGACAAGGACTTTTCCGCCCAGTTGACCAAGATCAAGGGCACCAACCCGGATGTTCTCTTCCTGCCCAACTACTTCAACGAGGTCCCGTTGCAGGCGCAACAGGCCCACAAGCTTGGGTTAAACGCCAAGATCATCGGCAGCGACAGTTGGGATTCGCCCAAGCTCCTGGAATTGGGCGCCGCCGACCTGGAAGGCAGCTACTTCAGCAACCATTACTCTCCGGATGTAGATAAACCGGAGGTCAAGGAGTTTGTGAAGAAGTACCAGGCCAAATTCGGGCAGGTACCGGACGCGGCTGCGGCGTTGACCTACGATGCCGCCAAACTCCTCTTCGCAGCCATCGAAAAGGCGGGAAAAGCGGATCGCAAGGCGGTACGGGACGCCCTGGCAGCCACCAAAGGCTTCAAAGCGGTCACCGGGGTGCTTACCTATAATGGCAGTGGAGATCCCGTGAAGAGCGCCGTGATCGTCAAGATCGAAAATGGTAAGTTTGTCTACCATTCCACGGTAAACCCATAACAAATCTAAACAGAAACAGTAGGGCACGGAGGCGGGCTGTCTGGCCCGCCTTTACCGTGTCACTTTGGGGGGAAGCCCGTGAGTACCTTTTTCCAACAGGTGTTAAACGCTTTGCAGCTGGGCGCGATCTATGCATTGATCGCCCTGGGTTATTCGATGGTCTATGGTATCATCAAGCTCATCAACTTTGCCCACGGGGATATCTTTATGGTCGGGGCCTTTTTGGGCTTTTATCTGGCCACTCTTCTGCACTTGCCGTTCTTGCCGACTCTGCTGATTGCCATGATCCTCACCGCGCTTTTGGGAATATCGGTGGAGCGGGTGGCTTACCGGCCCTTGCGCAATGCCCCTCGGCTGTCCTTGATCATCACCGCCCTGGGGGTGGGGCTCTTTCTGGAGAATTTCACCCGCGCGGTAATCGGCCCGGACTACCACAACTTTCCGGCCTTGATTCCCCGCGCCACCTATACGATGGGAGGAGTAGCCACCACCAATATCCAGTTGCTCATCATTGCCGTTTCCGTGGTGTTGATGCTTATTTTGCGCTATATCGTCCAGAAGACCCTGGTAGGCAAAGCCATGCGGGCGGTTTCGGACAATAAAGAGGTGGTGCCACTGATGGGCATCAACCTCAACACAATCATCACCATCACCTTCGGCATCGGTTCGGCGCTGGCCGCGGCCGGCGGCATCTTCTTCGGCCTGGCTTATCCCATGATCGAACCTTACATGGGGATCATTGTGGGATGGAAAGCCTTCATCTCCGCGGTGATGGGCGGTATCGGGCTGGTGGATGGCGCCGTCCTTGGCGGGTTCATTCTGGGCTTTGTGGAGATCTTTGTGGCGGCCTACCTGCCGTCCACCTATCGTGACGGCATCGCTTTTTCGATTCTGATTCTGGTCCTGCTCATCAGGCCCACCGGGCTTCTGGGCAAGCCGCTGGTCAAAAAGGTGTAGGGGAGGGCCAAGAAATGGAACAGACGACCAAAGAAACCAAGCTTACGCATGGACAACAGATGCCCCCCGCCAAGGGACGCTGGCGCCCCGGCATGGGAACCGCCATGTCGGTGATCTTTGTTCTGGGGGTGGTGGTCTATGCTCTTGCCCGATATGAGCTGATCAACAACTATTACGTTCACATCCTTACCCTGATTGCCATCAACGTGATCCTGGTGGCCAGCCTCAACCTGGTCAACGGATATCTCGGCGAATTTGCCATCGGGCATGCCGGTTTTATGGCGGTTGGGGCTTACGCTTCGTCGGTGGTTACCGTGATGTGGCACCAGAACTTCTACCTGGCTCTCCTGGCCGGGGGGCTGACCGCGGCCCTGATCGGGTGGCTGGTGGCCATTCCGTCCTTCAAGACCTTTGGAGACTATCTGGCCATCGTCACCCTGGGGTTCAACATGATCATCGTCAACCTGATCCAGAACCTGGATGTGATTGGCGGGCCGCGGGGGTTCGGGGGAATGCCCCGGGCCACCAACCTGATCGTGGCCTTCGTGATGCTCATCGTCACCCTGGCGGTCCTGCGCAACCTGGTTTATTCCAACTACGGGCGAATCTGGCAGGCGATCCGGGAGAACGACATTGCCGCGGAGATGATGGGGATCAACGTGACCCGGTACAAGATCCTGGCTTTCACCATCGCCGCTTTCTTCGCCGGTACCGCGGGTGCGTTGGCGGCGCATTACTTCCAGTTCATCCATCCCTCAAGTTTCACCTATATCCGGATGACGGACATTCTGGTCATGCTCTATCTGGGTGGCATGGGGAG
>JBLNCV010000211.1:0-4003 GCA_050260975.1 Syntrophothermus sp.
GGTTATCGGAATCGTAAATCTGCGGATTTTGGTATGCGCCGATGGGAACATTGAACTGGCCGCGGGAGTTGACCCGGTACAAACCGTTGTAACAGGTTTTGTTCAGATAAATGAAGCGGGCCGCCCGCTCCACCGGCTCCAAAAGTGCGGGTTCCTGTTCCCGGACTTCGTAATAATGACCCTTGGAATGCAGCCAGCGATGCTGCTCAAGATGGTGGATTAGAGCATCTGTCTCGTCGCGCACCATCCGATAAGCATGAATAAGCTCCGCATTGTTGTCGATCAGGGTATACCGGCCCGCCCCGAGCGTAGCCCGCACATGAAAAAAGACCGCTCCCCCGCCGACAAAAGGCTCCAGATAACCATCGAACGGTTGCGACGGAAGAAAGGCGGACAATTGAGGAATGAGCCGGCTTTTTCCACCCGCCCATTTCAAAAAAGGCGTTGGCTTGCCTGGCAATAAGCTGCATTCCAGCCTGGGTTCCCGGTTGAGCATCAGGTTTCCCCTCTAGTTAATTCACACTCTTAACTCACCCTCAACTGGCGGTTCAGGGCGGCAAGAACCGCTTTGGCGACGGCCAACGGCTGGTTCCCGGCCACCTCCGCCGCCCCGACGGAAGTCTGCACCCCTTCCTCCGGGTCGGAGAGCCGCACCTTCGCCACCACTACATCGCTATCGTCTTCCACCTTGAGTTCTTTGACATACTGCAACTCCACTCCCACCGGGCGGATCTTTTCGATTGCCTCTTTACAGGCAAAAAAGATGGCCAATAAGGGCGAATCCTTCTTGCCCATCTTGTAGACGCCCTGGTAGCTCACCCCGTCCTTTTCCAGCTCGACCGCCGCGGTGGGCGGGTTGGTGCGCTTAAGGTAGGCGGCGACAATCTTCACGCGGCTGGTGGGGTTGCCCGCCGCCCGGAACGGCTCCTTTTCCTCCGGCACCTCGTCGATCAGCTTGATCTTCCGGTAATCAAGGTTTATATCCAGCTTGCCGGCCAACACCCCCCGGATCGAACGCACAATACCCTTAATGGCTTTCAACCGGGCAGCCGGCTCGTTTGGCGAAGGAAGCCCCTGGACAAACGCATAGATCTGCGCAACCCTGGTGTGGTCCATCTCCACCCGGCAAGAGACTACCTCCGGCAGGAGCAGAATGGTTTGTTCAATGCGTGTTTTTAGATCCACCTTCCACCCTCCCTATGATTCCTTCCCCTGGCCCATGGTGGGCATTATTTTACCATAACCTCTTGGGCTTTGCATCTAGAATTAATGTCGAATTTTATCGAACCGCTGCGGGAATAACCGGAGAATAACCCTACCTTCTCCAGCACATGATAATCCCCGTACGAGAACGGCCTTGAAAGCATTGGTATTGCGTGCCGCTAAACCCCAGGAAAGGAGGTCTAAAGTTGGCTTATCAACTTACCAGCAAAGAGTTGATGTTCCTGGAAGATCACCTGAGCATGGAAGAGTTTATGGAAAAAGATGCCACCCACTGCGCCAACGAGTTTTCGGACTCTGAGCTCAAGTCCTTGTGCGGGCAGATCGCCCAGGATCATCACAACTTCTATCAAGCCCTGGTAAAATACCTTGGCCAGAAAACCCTTCAATAATCAGTAAAGGAGGCGAAGAGATGCCCAATACCGGAAAGTTAAGCGACAAAGATCTGGCGGAACGGATGCTGAATAATCACAAGCTGGCTGCTTCCCACCTGACCCAGTTAATTCTGGAAGCTGCCAATGAATCACTTCGGCATGACTACATCAATATCCTTCAGAAGACTTTTGATCACCAGAAACAGCTCTGGGATCTGATGAATAAGCGGGGCTGGTATCAGGTCCAGGCCGCGAGCCAGCAGGAGATCGCCCGGGCGCAGAGCCAGTACGGCATCCAAACCCAGGGATGAATCGTCCGATAAGCCCCAAGCCAAGGATATTTTCAACGGAGTCCTGCACCAGGCAGGGCTCTTCTGTTTAGAGCAGAGGGCGGTTCAGGCGGCGGACACCCGGCAGCATCTTCAGACAGTGGTGGTTTCAGGCAGAGGCCTGGTCCGGACAAACGCCGCCGCCAGGATATTGACCATCGCGATGGCCGCCGCGCCCAGAAAAACCGACTGGTAGCCGTAGCGCGACCAGACCAGCCCACCTAAAATAGGGATCGTCATGGAGACCGCGTGGTCGATACTGATCCCCAACGAGAGCGTGGGGGTAAGATCCGCCGGTGATTCGGCTATTTTATTCAAATAGGTAGTCCTGGCCATTCCCACCGCGAAGAGCAACTGATCCAGAACAAAGCAGAGGTAGACCAACCAGAGCCCGTAAGTCCCCTGTCCCAACTGCGGCCCATAGCCGTATCCCAGGCAAATAAAGACCAGCGCCACGGCCTCCCCCACCAGAATCGCCCGTTCCCCGAGCAAATCGATCAGCTTGCCCAAAAGCGGCCTGAAGCCGATTCCCAAAACAGCGGAAACAATCCACAACTTGGCGATGGTGGAAGCCGGCTGGCCGAAGACCTTGATCAGCACCCAGGGGGCGAAGGTCAAGAAGACCTGTTTTCTGGCTCCAAAGAGGACATTCAGGGCGTAAAAAAGCTTGTACCTCCTTTTGAAGACAAACTTCATCCGCCGGCGCTCCTGTACCTCACCGTTGTGCAAGTTGATCTTCCAGAGACTGGCGGTGGCCATCATGGCGGATACCGCCGCCAGGAGAAAGATGGTCCGGTATCCGAAATTCAAGTGCTCCAGGCCCAGCCAGACCAACCCGCTTCCGGCTACCGTAGCCGCGATGTTTACCGCCCCGAGTTGCCCCAACCTGCGCCCGACCTGGTCTTTTTCCGCCACGGCAACCCCCAGCGTCTGGCTGATGGGCATATAAAGGTGGGCGCCAGTGCTTTGGACCACCATCCACGGCAAAAGCCAGCCAAAGGTGGGTGCAAAAAACGCCAGACCCACCAGTCCCAGACTCAAGAGCATGACCGCCAGCGACGCCATGTGGGCCTCGGCCAGAAAAAAGAGCATCCCGGAAAAGACCGCCACCAAAAAGCCGGGCAACTCCCTCGGGAATTCCAGCCAGCCGCGCGTTCCGGCGGAGATCCGGTAGGTATCGTTCAAGAAGTTGTTGAAGGTCGTATCGAACATCCCGGAGGTCAGCCCCAGAAACATCCCGGCCAGGAGAAAGAGCCATAGATTCTGCCTTTTCATGACCCGGCTCACCCTTGTGCCCAGGCTGCGTAAAGGAGTAAAAACCTGCATCGTTTCCACACTCTTTTCGGGGGAGATGTGACCAGTTTAACACGCGGCCGAAAGGCAGTCAAGACACATCCCGCAACGGTTCCGAACTATACAACTACCAGGAAGAACTATAAAGATCGGCAAAGACCGGCCCCTGAGCATTGGGCCGGTCTTCCGAATCCTTTGACTTTCTTTGCGCAGCCAGCTTTGCGTTTAATGAGGCGGGGTGGGATGCTGGGGCACCTCAAAGTATTTTCCGGGCTGCGACAGGTTGAAATAGAGCTTCGAATCCGGAGTAACCCCAAAATCCCTGTTCGAGCCGGTGGACGCCACCCTGGCGAGAGCCTGCCGGAACAACTGATTGTGCGCCTCCTCGCGGTTGAGGAGAAAATCAATGGTCTTGCGAACCTCCGAGTCGTTAATCTGGCGATGAAGATACTCATAGACCACCTTGGCCCTCTGCTCCGCCGCCAGATCCGAGAGCAGATCCGCCACCAGATCCCCTGTCGCATTGATGTAATGCGCATCCCACGGATCTCCCGAAGAGTTCACCAAAAGCGGCGTCAACCCGGTGAGGACATGGGTTTCGATCTCGCCCACTCCTACCCGGCTGGCGTCTACATCGTGGCCGTTGAGCAGGGTGATGGTGGTGGCCACCATCTCCATGTGGCTGAACTCTTCAGCGGCGATGTCCAGCATCATATCCTTGATTTGCGGGTCTTTGACCCGGAAGCTTTGGGACATGTACTGCAACCCCGCCTTGAGCTCTCCGTT
>JBLNCV010000212.1:0-4784 GCA_050260975.1 Syntrophothermus sp.
TATTCAGATGTTTCTATCGATGAATACATCAAGGAGAATATGGTTGGCGGCACGGCCAACGGCAGGATAAAAGAAATGTCAAAGCATGCTCCAAATCTTGAGTTTGAGATAAAATGGAAAAGTGGCCCTGACAGGCTTTATACCAGCAAGGGCAAGGAGATCGCCAGGAAAAGAATCGGATTCATGGAGCTTTTCTTTCAGAAATTGAAGAAGGAAGTAGATGGAGAAATATAAATTCCAAGTCAAAGCTTCCCCAAGAAGTCAAAGTAGTCATTAAGAGTTTTAAACCCCAGCTGTTTCGCAATAGCTGAAAGCGTTCCCGTCGGAATATCATGCTTCTTGGGATGTACCGGGATCACTTCAAAATCGCCGTGCAGGTTTTTGCCTTTCCAGACGACCCGTCCGCCTTTTTTACGGTCAGCAATGAATCCCAGGGCCTGCAATATTTTTTCCAGGCCGGTGAAGCTGCGATCGGACACCTCCTCCCACTCCCCACTATAACCCGAGTATTGATCGAACTTTGTCCGGTGCACCTGCTGAGGCTATCTTGAGATAGTACGGCAGCCGGTGTGCCAGATTTGGCTGGCGCAGGTAAAAGTCGGCGTTTTCAAAGTAGTCCTGGGCGGCGATGAGCAGCGTATCTAAAAAATCTTCAGCAGCTTCATCTTTGGTTTCTCCGGAGCCAGACACACCCAGATTTTCCTCGCGCACGTCCCAGAGGTTGGTTATTGGATCTCTCTCAATAGAGACATTGAACTTGACAAAACTGAGCAATTCGTGCCACACCTTTTCAGGCAGCCAATAAACTTCGCCGTGGCCCGCTTTTTGTCTTTTGACACGGACCAGCTTGTTTCGATCGGTTACGTTTCGGGTGAGTTCCGAAAACCGGTTACGTGCTTCAGCCACACTGACCTCGTCAAACGCGGCGTCAATGACCATCTGGTAGGTCACCTCTTTCGAGAGGGAGTATTTTTGGGGCATCTCCGATCACCTCAATAGTATATTTTTCTGTACATAATGTCAATATAGCTATGTGGCTATCCTGGCCATAATAGCATATTCGGTTTAACGCTGATTCATACCCCGTGGATGAGTGCATGGAGGGGGCGATGGCGGTCTCAAACGGAGGGAAAGCGATAAACAACATACGCCACCCGGAGGCGGACAGTGGCCAGAAGAAACTTTTGATTATGGCCGGAGGACGAGAGATGGAGATAGAGGTGCGGGACTTGCCCGAAGAGTTCATCGACTGGCAGGTGAGCACGCGCCTTGAGGGGATTCGCTCATTCCTCGAGGGCAGCCCACGGATGAACGCCTTTGGCGCGCATCTTCCCGTCATGTCGACGGTGGACACCACCACAGGGACATTTCCCGTAAATTCGGCGGGCAAGGGCGTCGGCCTGGTGGTGCGCAAGGATCTGCTGGAGGAGTATACATTGAAGTTCGAAGGCCTCATCAACGATGGGTTGAAAAAGGGTTGGCACAAGACCATGGGGAAGCGGCTTGAGGCGTTGCTTGAGTACTATTCAGACCCGTCCAAATTCGACCGGACGCTGCTCTCCTCCCTCGAACTCTACGCCAAACGCACCTACTCCAATGTGCTGGTCGACCCCCGGGCGACGCTCCTCTATGTGGGCATCGGCGAGGGAGGGACAAAGAGCTATGCCGTCCACTGCGTGGCGGAACTGGTGCCGCCGGGCGATCTGTTCTACCGTTTCGCGGCGGCGATCCACGACCTCTTCCATGTGCCTGCCAAGCAACAATACCCCTTCGCCTACCGGCTGTGGGTCTCCGAAGTGTACGACAAGGCGCCGGGGCGGCGGGCGAGCGAGCGGCTGGTTTGATATGATGAACTTCCGTTTCTGCTCTTAAAATCTTGACATGATCCTAACAAAGTTTGCAAAGTTAGCTCTTGACATTTCTGCCAGAGGGCGGTATAATGTGAAAAAGCGTACTTTAGTACTTTAGTAGGGCGTAGCAGTCTTCATACGGCGGACGTGGCAAGGTCGCGTGGCAAGTTCAACGCAGCCGGTTCGGCGTAGCAAGTTCCTGGCAAGTAAACGCAAGCCTTACGAGTAGCGGAGTAGAGTCGGAGTATAGTGCTGAGCGACCAGATCTGGCCGCCTGCCGGCAAGCAGCAGGCTGGTTTGGGTTAGCATTTTATTACAGCAGCTCCGGACTACTTGTTCGGGGTTGCTGAATTTTTTACAGAAAAAGAGAGGGGAGAATGCGATGAAGACCTCCAGCGCGAAAACCTCCAACGGGAAGACTTCTAACGTGAAATCATCCAACAAAGTCTACATCATCGATGTGACCAACCGTGACGGGGTGCAGACGGCCAGGCTCGGGCTCTCCAAGTTGCAAAAGACGATGGTGAACCTGTACCTGAACCAGATGGGAATTCATGAGAGCGAATTCGGCTTCCCGGCCCTGGAACACGAGGCCAATTACATAAATGCCAATCTGGAACTGGCTGAACTGGGCCTGCTTTCGCCCATTGTGCTGGCCGGATGGACGCGCGCCAAGGCCGAGGATGTCGAGAAGGCCGTGAGATTGACTCAGGTGCGCCACATCAACCTTTCCATCTCCACCTCACAGATCATGACCCTGGGCAAGTTCGGCGGGAAGATGACCCGGGAGGACGTGCTCAAGATGATGACCGAGGCGGTGGACGCCGCCCGGGAGGCGGGGATGGAGACGATCACGGTCAACGCCGAAGACGCTTCCCGGACGGATGAGCGCTACGACGAGGACTACCTCTTGCGTTTTGCCGCGGCGGCCAAGGAACACGGCGCGCACCGGATCCGCTACTGCGACACCCTGGGTTACGATAGCACCATTTCCATCTACGATTCGGTGAAACGGCTGGCGGAGGCGGTGCAACTCCCCATCGAGATTCATTGCCATAACGATCTGGGCTATGCGGTGGCCAATTCTGTGGAAGGGGCCATGGGGGCCATCGACGCCGGGGTGGATGCCTACATCAACACCACTGTCAACGGCATGGGCGAGCGGGCCGGCAATGCCGACCTGGTCTCGGTGATCCTGGCGCTGACCAAGTCACGCGGGCTGAGCGGCCGCCAGGTCCTCGACGAACGGGTCAACCTCAAGATGGCCTGGAAGATCTGCAATTATGTGGCCAACGCCTTCGGCCTGCCGATTCCCATCAACCAGGTGGGAGTGGGGGCAAACGCTTTTGCCCATGAATCGGGCATCCATGCCGACGGGGTTCTCAAGGACCGCCACAATTATGAACTTTACAGCCATGAAGAATTGGGGATTGGCGACGTAGAGACGCGCCGCACCGGCCGGGTGATCACCACCGGTGAATACGGCGGGGTGAAAGGGCTCCAATACGTGTATGAACAGTTGGGCATCGAATTGAAGGACGAACACGAGACCCTGGAGCTTGTCCAGTATGCCTCTGCCCACAACCAGATGCCCTTGACGCCGGATGAGCTCTGGCTGATTGCCACCTACCCGGATCAGGTCCGGCAGATTTTGACCCTGACGCCGCCGGGGAAGGTGGCCGCGGCCAGGAAGCGCGTGGCGGCGGGAGCCTGAAACGAGGGCCCGTTCCAGGACGGGAGCCAGTCCTGATTATGTTTGTGGGGGAAGGAAGATGGGATTGAAGGGCAAGGGAAAGACCATTGCCGAAAAGATCCTGAGCCGGCACAGCGGCCAGGATGCGTATGCGAACGATATCGTGGTCGCGGATCTTGATTATATCATGGGCCAGGACGGCACATCGCCTCTGGCCATCGAAGCTTTCCGGGAGATGCGGGGGGCCAGGGTGCGGGATGCCGGGAAGGTGGCCATGGTCATCGACCACAGCGCGCCCAGCCCGCTGGAAGGAATTTCGGCCCTGCACAAGCTGATGCGGGAGTTCGCCAGCGAGCAGGGGATAACGCTGTACGACATCGGCGAGGGGGTTTGCCACCAGTTGATGCCGGAGCGCGGCCATGTGGTGCCCGGCGATCTGGTGATCGGCGCTGATTCCCACACCTGTACTTACGGCGGGATCAACGCGTTTTCCACCGGGGTGGGTTCCACGGACCTAGCGGCGGGGATGCTCTCGGGCAAGCTGTGGTTCAAGGTGCCGGAGACGGTGAAATTTGTGGCCAACGGCCGCCTGCCGGACGGGGTCTATGCCAAGGATCTCATCCTTTTTCTTATCGGCCAGGTGACGGCCGACGGCGCCACCTACATGGCCGCGGAGTACACGGGTGAAGCCGTTGATGCCCTGAGCGTGGAAGGGCGGCTCACCATGGCCAACATGGCCATCGAGATGGGCGCCAAGGCGGGTCTGCTGGCGGCGGACCATAAGACGGAGGAATGGGTGAAGGCGCATTCCCGGCGACCTTTCGAGCCGGCGGCCCCCGACCCCGACGCGGAGTACGCGCAGGTATACGAGTACGACGTGAGCCGGCTGGAGCCCCAGGTGGCGCGGCCGCATACGGTGGACAACGTGGCGCCGGTGGATGAAGTGGCGGGAACGCCCATCCAGCAAGCGGTGCTGGGCACCTGCACCAACGGGCGGCTGGAGGACCTGCGGATTGCCGCCGGGATCTTGCGGGGCCGGCATGTCCATCCCGGGGTGCGTTTCATTGTGGCGCCGGCTTCGCGGCAGATCTACCTGGACGCGATGCGGGAAGGCGTGATTCAGATCCTGGTGGAGGCCGGGGCGGCGGTGGTGACGCCGGGGTGCGGCCCCTGCGTCGGGACCCACAACGGGGTGCCATCCGACGGGGAAAATGTGATTTCAACGGCGAACCGGAACTTCA
>JBLNCV010000213.1:0-5511 GCA_050260975.1 Syntrophothermus sp.
CCCTTGCAGATCAAATTCTTCAAACGCTTGAGTTCCAACGGCGCCAACGGGCAACTGATCACCACCTCCAATCATGTGGGCACCCATCTTGACGGTTCCTTGCATTTTTGCACTCATGGGCGGGATATTGCGTCCATTCCCCTTGAAGAACTGATCGGGGAGGGGGTCGTCGTGGATTTGAGCGATATCGCCGAAGACTACGGGATCTACACCTCCAAAGACATCATGGACCGGGTCGAGGTCAAGAAAGGCGATATCTTAATCATCAACACCGGCTATCACAGGTACGGATGGGATCAGCCGGAGGCCGACGAAGTCCGCTACATGGTCAAACACCCCGGGCCCACCCGTGAATTTGCCCGCTGGTGCCGCGAGATGAAATTCAAATGGCTCGGAGTGGATTGCGGTTCCGCCGATCACCCGATGAACACCAAGATCCGCGAATGGGCGCCGAAGCAGGCGGCGGAATGTGAAAAGTACTTCCAGGAGAAGTTCGGGAAGTCCATCGACGAGATCTTCCCGCCGGACCACTATCAGCTGATGCATGTGGACCTCTTCCCGCACAACATCATTCACGCCGAAAACGTCGGCGGCGAGATCGACAAGGTTCTCAACAAACGGCTCATTGTCGGCTGCTACCCGTGGCGTTTCGAGGGCGGCGAATCCTCCATCTGCCGTATTGTAGCCTATGATGAAAAATAACAAAAAAACCATTGTACTGGCCTTCGGCGGTAATGCTATCACCAGAGAGGGCCAGAAGGGCACTTTTCAGGAACAACTGGCCAACATTGCGGTAAGTTGCCGTGATGTCGTCGAACTGGCGCGGGCGGGTTACCGCATGGTCATTACCCACGGAAACGGCCCCCAGGTGGGAAGTTTGTTGATCAAAAACGAGCTGGCCAGGGATGTCGTGCCCCCCATGCCCCTTGATGTGTGCGTGGCCAACACCCAGGGATCCCTTGGTTTCGGCATTCAACAGACCCTGGAAAACATGTTTGCAAAAGCGGGTATCAACCGGGAAATGGCGTCGATCATCACGCGGGTGGAGGTCGACCCCCGGGATGAGGCCTTTAGCCGTCCCACCAAACCCATCGGGCCGTTTTTCGCCCAGAGGGATGCGCTTGAGCTGATGGCCGCCAAGGGGTATACCATGCGTGAGGATAGTGGACGAGGATGGCGCCGGGTGGTTCCCTCCCCGCGCCCCCTGGCCATCCTGGAAAAGCGGGTGATCAAGAGGCTGGTGGAAGATGACGTGATTGTGGTGGGGGTGGGGGGCGGCGGAATTCCGGTGGTGTTGGGCCCCGACGGCTATTCCGGCGTGGAGGCGGTGATCGACAAGGATCTTGCCGCCCAGAGGCTGGCCCTGGATATCGGGGCGGATATTCTGGTGATTCTCACGGGGGTGCCCAGGGTTTATGCGGATTTCCGCAAGCCCACCCAAAGAGCCCTGGAGTGGATTACCGTCTCCCAGGCGAGGGAGTATCTGAGCGCCGGGCAGTTTCCCCCGGGGAGCATGGGCCCCAAAATTGAGGCGGCGGCCAGCTTTGTTGAAGAAAGCGGAGGAAGAGCGGTAATTACCGATTTCGAGACTCTTCATGCCGCCCTCGATGGGCGGGGCGGAACAACGATCATTTCCGACCGGATGGTCAAAGAAACTCAAACGAAGACAGGAGGAGGATCTGGATGATTATCGACAAAATGGAACAGTCCCTGCGCCCGGTGGAGACCCTGATGCCGCCGTATCCCGCGAAGTACATGACCATGGCTTCCGGGGAGAAGATGGTGGTGCATCAGGTGGAACGGGAGAGCGTGCCGCATCTTCTGGAGGCGGTGAAACCATTGATGACCGTGGAGAAAGACTTTTACGACATTGTGGCTTCCCGCATCTACTCCGAACTTCTGGGATGGCGCCGGTACCGGGTCAAAGATGAATACTGCCTGGTGGGGACCATCGACGGCGTGCTGGTCGGCCTGGTCAACGGCCGCATGCTCGATGACCGGGTGGGCATGTCTTACCATACGATGGCCTTGAGGCGGGGGCTGCGAATCGGGGCGCAACTGTTTGCGGCCAAGATGGAGTACCATTTTGATTTCCTGGGACAGCAAGAAGTCTGGATCGTGGCCGAGAGCCCCATCGGCTTCAAACGATGGATGATCGAATACGAACTGGAATCTCATCCGGAACACTGGCACGAGCTTGGCGGCGTTCCCACCTACGTGTTGACGCGCGCTCTCTGGGAGAAGCACAAACCGGCCAAATGCGGCGGGCGCCGTCCCGTTTCCGAGGAGATGCTGGAAACCGCCAGGCGGATGATCCTGCCTTCCACTTATGTTCAGATTCCCGGGTACAAGCGGGAGAAAGGCGCGGAGGCGGTATAAGGAGATACGGCGATACAACTTTGGCAAGGCGAGCAGAGAGGCGCACAGCGGCAGACAAGGGGGGCATGAGCGTTGAGACAGGTGGGTATTGTGGGCGTGGGACATACCAGGTTTGGCAGATTCGAGGGGCCTTTTGTGGAGATGTTGAGCCAGGCGGCCGTGGAGGCGCTTGATGACGCGGGGATCAGGACCGGCGAGGGTCACGGGGTGGACCAGGTCTTTGTGGCCACGATGGGTGCGTCCATGCTCAACCGCCAGAGCGGCGTCGCTTCGGCTCTGGTGGACACGCTGAACTTGCGGCCGGCCATGGCCGAAACGGTGGAGAATGGCCCCGCTTCCGGGGCGTCCGCTGTAAAACTGGGTTACATGGCGATCGCCAGCGGGATGTGCGACGTCGTCCTGGTGGTGGGCGGCGAGATGATGCGGGTGGTGAGCGGCTGGGAAGGAACGGACTTTGTGGCGACCATGTTGCATCCCGAAGCCGAGTATGATTACGGGCTGACCCTGCCTGCTTTCGCGGGCATGTTCACCCGTCTTTGCATGGAGAAGTACGGCATTGAGGAGAAAGATCTGGCGATCGTCTCGGTGAAGGATCACCAGAATGCGATGTTCAACCCCGTGGCGCACATTCAACTGGTTCCCGATCTTTACTCGATCACGGAAGATGAGGATGCCAAGATCATCAACCCGTATGTGGCGGAACCGCTGCGAGTGTATGACGTATGCCCGGTCTCTGACGGGGCCGCCGCGGTGGTGCTCTGCGCCATGGAGGCGGCCGGGCGTTTTCCCAAAAAACCCGTCAAAATTGCGGGTATCGGCCAGGCGACGGATACCCACGTTGTCGCCGAACGGGCGGTGCCGACGGATCTCCTGGCGGTGCGCCTGGCCGCCCAGAGAGCCTACAAGATGGCCGGCCTCACGCCCAAAGATATAGATGTGGCCGAACTTCACGACGCGTTTGTAATCCTCGAAATCGTGGAATCCGAGGAAGCCGGCTTCTTCCCGCGCGGTGAAGGACACCTGGCCGCACGCCGCGGGGATACCCGAATTGGCGGCAAGATCCCCATCAATACCTCGGGTGGCTTAAAAGCCAAGGGGCATCCCCTGGGCGCCACCGGGGTCTCCCAGATTGTGGAGCTGGCCCGCCAGTTGCGTGGGGAGGCTGGGGGACGCCAGGTGGAGGGGGCTAAAACCGGTCTGGCGGTCAATTTCGGCGGATTTGGCAACAACGTGGTAGCCACAATTCTGACAAGGGAGGATGGGTAGATGGCGCCTGACATGAGACCCCAAATGTACGCCTATAAGTGCGCAAAATGCGGTGAACTCCATCATCCCAGGCACTTCGTCTGCCGCAGGTGCGGCAACCGGGAGTTCGAACAGATCCCCCTGGAAGGTGAAGCCACACTGGTGACTTACACCAGGGTGTACAATCTCCCGGAGGGCTACATGAAGCCGTTTCTGGGTTTCGGAATCGCCAGGTTCCCGAACGGCCTCTGCGCTTCCGGGCAACTGGAGGCGGACAACCCCGAGATCGGGATGAAGTTGAGGGCTACGGTTGGCGTGGTCAAGGAGGGTGTCGGCAAAGATTATTACGGGTTCATTTTCAAAAGGGCGGAATAACGGGATCTACAATTTACAAAGGAGGAAAGAGGGATGGAAGAACAAAAGTTGATTGGTTATCTCCCGCCGGACAGGCCGCCATTGGGGGCGATGCTCAGCCTCGGATTCCAGCATGTTCTCACCATGTTCCCGGCCACCGTGTTGGTGGCAATCCTCACCAAGTTCGATGTAGGTGTTACGCTTTTTGCCTCCGGTCTCGCCACCACCATCGCTTTGCTGGCGTCGGGAAAGCGCATTCCGCTCTATTATGGCTCCAGTTTCTCGTATATCGCGGCGGTGGTGGGTGTCGTCGGCGCCTCCTGGGGCGGCCCGCAGGTGGCCCAGGTGGGTATTGTGGCCACCGCGGTGGTTAACGTTATCGCCGGTCTGATCATCCGCTCGGTCGGCAAGGAGGCTCTGGACAGGGTGCTGCCGCCCACCGTCACCGGGTCGGTGGCCATCGTCATCGGTATCGCCCTGGCCAAGGCCGCCCTGGATATGGCCGCTGCGAACTGGACGGTGGCCGTGATCACCATGCTGGCGACCATCCTGTTCTCTGTTTACCTGCGTGGCCGAGGGTTGCTTGGAATGCTGCCGGTGCTCCTGGGGGCCGTCTTTGGCTACCTGGTGTCCATTCCCATGGGGCTGGTAAATTTTGCTCCGGTGGCTCAGGCGGCGTGGTTGCGTGTGCCCAACTTCTCCTTCCCGGCCTTTGGGAGCCCCAATGCCTGGCTCGCGGTGCTCTCGATTGCACCCATCGCCATTGCCACCATCCCCGAAAGCACGGCTCATCTGTATCAGATCAGCCTCTACGTCGACCGGCTGGCGGAAGAACTCGGCCGGAAACCTCTGGCGATCAAGCGCCTCATCGGGCTCAACCTCATTCTGGACGGCGTCGGTGACGGAATCAACGGCCTCCTGGGAGGGTGCGCCGGGACCAACTACGGTGAGAACAACAGCCTGATGGCCATCACCCGGAACTATTCCATACCTGTGCTGATTACCGCCGGGGTAATCGCGATGTTTCTCGGATTCATCGGCAAGCTGGCTGCCGTGGTAGGGACTCTGCCCGTGGCGGTAACCGGCGGCCTGGCGATCTACCTCTTCGGGGTGATCGGCCTTCAGGGCGTCGCCTTGATGATGTCGGAAAAGGTGGACCTCTTCGACCCGCGGGACCTGGCGGTGGGAGCCACGATCCTGGTCATCGGCATCGGCGGCGCGGCTTTTCCGGGCGGCAACATCCCCATCTGGGGCCTGAACCTCCCGTCCATCGCCACCTCCGCCGTGGGAGGCATCCTTCTCAACCTGATCTTTGTGTTGTTCCCCGTGAAATGGGGTAAGACCGTGGAGCCAGGCGCCGTGCCTTCGAACAGCGGGAGCGTGGCAAGTTCGTAAAAACGCATGAGGTAAATATAATCGAGTAGGGGGCGGGGTCGCCCCGCCGCCCTCTCACACCACCGGACGTGCGGTCCCGCATCCGGCGGTTCATTGAGCTTGACGAAGCAATTGGTAACGTTCGGATAAACTCAAGAG
>JBLNCV010000214.1:0-3123 GCA_050260975.1 Syntrophothermus sp.
TGATTGCCGGAGTGCATAGCATTGGCCATGCCGGGGAATACCTGCTCGGCCCCGGGGATGTTTTACAAATTGGCGTCTGGGGGCACGAAAATCTGACGGCTGTTGTTGAAGTGCGTCCGGACGGGAAGATCTCTTTCCCGCTCGTCGAGGATCTGCCTGCCGAAGGGCTGTCGCCATCTACTTTGAAGACAGATCTTACCCAGGCGCTGGCGCAATATGTCAAAGACCCCCAGGTAACAGTCATTGTCAAGGAATTCAGGCCCATGCGGGTAACCGTTTTGGGCCAGGTGGCACGCCCCGGGCAATACCCCCTCAAAAACGGGAGCCGTTTGCTGGATGCCCTGGCGGCGGCCGGGGGCCCCAAAGAGCGGGCGGCCTTGCAAAGCGTACGCATATACCGGGGTGGGGAGGTTTCCAGCCCGGCCCGGTTGAAACTCGGGAGGGAAGGCCTCCTTTTTGAGGGAGATATCGAGGAAAACCCGGAGGTGGCCGGAGACGATATAGTTTTTATCCCGGAGACTAGGGCCTGGGACTGGGCCAAAATCATCACATATCTAACCGGCATAAAGCTGTTGAGGGATTTGCTTATGAACCTGTAGCAAATGGAGGGGAATGTCATGGAAGAAGAGGTGGACTTGCGGGAATACCTGCGGGTACTAAGCCGGCGGAAGGGCATCATTATCCTCCTGTTTTTTGTCACAATGCTTGCCGCTTTTGTGGCCACACGTTTGATGACACCCATCTACCAGGCTTCCACCACGATCCTGGTGAACGGAGGCTCCAGACTGGAAAACCCTTTTCTTACCGGGATAACGGGGATAGGGAAGAGCGAAGTGCAAAACGCCATGGAGATCCTCAGGAGCCGGACGCTAAGTGAGCAGGTGGCAAAGAAATTATGGCCTACGAAAACCGTTTCTGCAAATGATCCGGATCCCCTCAAAAATGTGGAAATAAACATACAGGCAGTGCCAGGCACGGACATGATCAAGATCAAGGTCGAGTCGCCAAAACCCGGGGAAGCGCGGGACATCGCCAATGCGTTGGTGGAGGCCTACAGCCAGGAGAGCCAACGGGCCAATCGTATTGACTCCCACAACGCCCGGCAATTTATCGAAACCCAGCTTGGCGTGGTGGAAAAAGAGTTACAAAAAGCCGAGGGTGCTTTGCGAGCGTACAAGGAGCGAGAGGGAATCTATTCGCCCGGCGAAGAGATTCAAGTGGCGCTGGAGCGGGTGAGCAAAATGGAAATCTCCCTGGCCGAGACGAAAGTGGCGATGGAGGAGGTCCGAACGCGCCTGGCGGAGGTTCGGAAGAATCTGGCGGATCAAGACGTTACCGTGGTATCCGCCACCACCATCACCCAGAATCCGTCCATCCAGGAGTATAAGTCCAGGTTGTCCGAATTGGAAGTCCAGCTGGCGGGAGCCCTGGAAAAGTACACCCGGAACCACCCGGCGGTTCTGTCGCTGAACTCGGAGATTGCGGTCCTGAAGGAGAAGATCGGACACGAGGTGGAGAGGGTGGTGAGCGGGGAGACACACACGATTAACCCGATCCGTCAGGGTTTATCGCAGGAACTTATCCGGCTGCAAACAGAGGAATTGGCGCTGGAGGTACGGTATGATGCCCAGCAGAAGCTTAGCCGCCAGATGGAAGGGGAACTGGCCGGCCTCCCGAAGAAGGAGTTTGAACTGACCCGCCTGATGCGCGATGCCAAAGTCAGCGAAGGCATCTACATGATGCTCAAGCAAAAGCATGAAGAGGTACGGATCACTGAATCCATGCGTTCCGGGGATGTGAAAGTGATCGACGCCGCGGTAACGCCGGAGAAGCCGATCCGGCCCCGGAAACTCTTTAACATGGTGATCGCCGCTTTTCTGGGGTTGATGGCGGGGGTAATTATGGCATTTGTGCTCGAGTTTCTGGATACGACCATCAAGGACCACGCTGAGGCTGAAAAGGTGCTTAAATTGCCGGTGTTGGGCCAGATCCCTGCAATCAGCACCATTAAGGCCAAGCGCCGGCAGGGCCGGCGGCGGTCAAGAACGGAGAGAACTACTTTTAATGGCATTTCGGGAAGGTGAAGATCTTGAACGAACGATCAGATGCATTGTTAACCAGGTTCGACGGCCATTCTCCCCTGGTGGAAGCTTTTCGCACCCTGCGAACGAATATCCGCTTTTCAACGCTGGATAAGCCGGTCCGTACCTTGCTTCTGACCAGCACCGGCCCCGGCGAGGGAAAGTCCACGGTCAGCGCGAATCTGGCCATCGCCATGGCGCAGGCGGGAAATCATTGCGTCCTGGTGGATGCGGACCTGAGGAAACCGGTATTGCATAAAATTTTTGACCTGGGTAACAAGTTGGGTTTAACAAATTTGCTTCTCGGGCAAAAGGGGTTGGAGGAAGTGTTGCAGTCAACCTCCGTCGCGGGTGTGCGCCTTCTGGCAAGCGGTCCGTTGCCGCCCAACCCTGGAGAGCTTCTGGGCTCGCAGGCCATGCAGAGGATCATTGACCTGCTGAGGGAAGAAGCGGAAATGGTGATCTTTGACGCTCCCCCCGTGGTGGCAATCAACGATGCGGCGGTACTGGCTTCCAGAATGGACGGAGTATTGCTGGTGCTCAGTGCCGGTTCGGTCCCGAGAGAGATGGCCCTGCGGGCTAAATCCGCACTGGAAGGGGTTAAAGCGAAGATCCTCGGGGTGGTGATGAATAACGTCAAACTCACCGGCAGTTACGGCTACTATTACTATTAATAGATAACAGTTATGGGTGTAATGCCGGATAGTGGCAGATATTAGAAGCATATAGAGAGATACGATACCCAGAGAAATGTTTAAATCACAGAGAAATATATCGGCAGAGATATAGAGAAGAAAACGTAGGGGGAAGAAGAATGATTGATATACATGCCCACCTGGCGCCGGGGGTGGACGACGGAGCCATTGATGAGGCGGAAGCCCTGGAATTGGCCCGTATGGCGCTGGTGGACGGGATTGAGGCGATCGTCGCGACCCCGCACATCATGGAGGGCGGTTTTGCCAACGACGCGCGGTCAATCGCCGAGGGGGTCGGCCGGTTGCGCAACGCGGTGGAAGAGGCCGGGCTGGATGTGCAGGTAGTT
>JBLNCV010000215.1:0-20047 GCA_050260975.1 Syntrophothermus sp.
CAAATCTTTGCAGCTCAACCTCCTCATCCGGGCCGATGCCGGCCTTGCGCTTCGCAATGGCCACCTGCTCCTCGGCGGTATCGATCCCTTCCAGGTCAGGAAGCAAGAGCCCGGTCCGGTATCCTTTGCGGACAATCACCCCGTACTTGGCCGGATCCAGCTCTTCAAGCCCGCTGATCGGCTCCGGTTCGGTAAGCACATCCACCGTGTAGACCAGATCCTCAAGCTCCTCCGGCTCAACCGGGTCAAACCTGGGATCCTGAGTTGCCGCGTGGATGGCATTTTGAATGAGCTCTGCGGCGATATCGGGCTCGGTGGGGCCGGTGGTCCCGATACATCCCCGGAGCTGGCCGTGCTTCTTCAGGGAAACAAAGACCCCCGCCCGTTTTTCCATCCCGGCGGGAATGGGTTTTGGCGGCCGCAACCGCCGTCCCTCACGCACATAAGCCTCCACGGTCTGCCTCGCCAGGGTTACATACGGGCTTTCTCCGGCTCTGGCCTGGCGGATGTCGGCTTCCCGTCTGGCCTCCAACCTGGCCAAAAACCGCCGGGCACCATCCGCGGGCCCCGGTTCAATCACGGCTACCGCATAGCCGACCCCAAAAGGGCCTTCGTAGGAGAGAACCCGAGGTACAACCCGGTGGCCTTCAAAGGCGCCGAGCATCATTAGAATCGGCCTATACCCGCATTCCCCGGCTTTTTCCGTAAAAGTGGCATCCAGGGTGAGCAGCCCCTCCACATCGCCCGCCTTGAGGAGTTCCACCACTTTCGCGTCAAATTCCTTGCCCGCCGGGTTGTATCCCGCAGGCGCGCCGGGAATCAGCCGGTGGGAGAGATCCCCGCTGGCCACCAGCACAGCCCGCCGCCCAGCCTCCTCCACCGCCCGGCGGATGGCCGGGCCGATGCTGTAGAGTTCCACAGGTGATAGGAATCCCATGGTCATGGAAACCAGCCGTCCCCGGTATCCCGCCTGGGAGAGAAAGTAGAGCGGGACTAACGCCCCGTGGTCCAGTTCGTTATCAACTCCGTATTGTCTGGCTTTCTTCTCGTCCAGAGCCGCCACTCTGATGCCCGCGTCTTCCACGGCCCTCTGGATGGCCTGCGCCAGCGGCAAGTCGTTTCCAAAATCGAGACTCACGCTGCCAACGCCAAAACCGCCGAAGTCTCCAGCGAGTCTTGGGGCGAAGTTCATGGCCACCGCGTCATGGAAGACAGGCCCGTGCGGGGAGATAAGGATTGCCGTCTCCGGGTTGGCCGCCACAATTCTTTGGGCCAACTCCTTCATGGCCTTCGTGGTCTTTTCCACCTGCCGGAGATTCTCCCTGCCGATCTCCGGCACAAGTATCGGTGGGTGTGGTGACAACGCCCCCAGGACAATTCCGTTTTGTTCCGGCATGCTACGCCCTCCTTTGCCCTCGAAAGATGGTCTTCCCCCGCCCCCGGAAAGACGACTCTTGCTGACTCCTCAAGAGGTGATCTTTTCCACATACGGCGAGGTACATGCGCCCAAAATCGCCCCATAATCCGGCCTGAACCGGAGCCTGTCCCCCGCCCGGACAGCGCCGGAAACATCTGTAACATCCAGGATGAGATGGTCGCTGCTGGCGCCCAGAACCTCGACGCCGGGGTCTTGCGGCGCCACGTGACCCGCCCCTAGATCCTGCTTGCCCAGCGCCACAATCGCCCTCCGCCGCAAACCCCTGTCTTTGAAGAGCGGCCGGTTTCCAAAGGCGTCAAATCCGATCTCCCCGATGGGAACTGAAGGCTTCAAGCCGATCTCAATTACCTCCGCCTCCAGAACAAAGGCATCCTGATGCATCCCGGCAAAGGGTTGGCGGCTTACCAGGTCATAACCCAAAAGGATGCTTTCACCCACCCGGAGATGGTTGATTCCCGGCCACCAATCGCCTGAGGCCAGAAGGTGCAGGCTGGTGCTGTTTCCACCCGAAAGAATCTGCATGTCCACCCCAATCTCCTCGCGGCAGCGGCCGGCCAACTCCGCCAGGCGCTGCAAGGCTGGCAGGGAAGGAATGACCCCTCCGAAACACGCAAAGTTCGTTCCCAACCCGGCCAGGTGAATACCGGCCTGACGAGCGCCGGCCGCATCGCCCGGCGGCCGTTCCTCAAGCGAGTGCATCTCTCGCGCCGACTCGAGCACTTTATCAGGCCAGACTCCCTCCCGCAGATCCCCCAGGTCGGCCATGAGAATCACCTGATGGGCCAGCCCCTGCTGCCGGGCCTGCCTGTCCAACTCCCGGACGACGCCCGGCTCGCTGTTCAGGCTTGCCTCCGCCAGCCGGACCACCGCCGGGATCTCGCTCGGCATGGGTGAACGAAGCAGGAGCAATGGGGCCTTGATCCCGGCCTCTCTGAGGCGCTCCAGATTTGCCAGCCGGGAATCCGCCAGCCCCGCCACCCCTCCCCTGAGCATCGCTTTGCCTACCTCTGGATCCCCACAGCATGCTTTGGTCACTCCAAAGACCGACACCCCGTATTTCCGACACAAATCCGCCACCCAACGCGCGTTTGCCTCAAGTTTCGCCAGGTCAATCATAAGCCGCGGAAAACCCAATCCAACCCTCTCCTTAAGGGGATATCAGTTCCCGATGGCGAGCCAGGGGTTCATCCAGCAAGATATGGCCGCCGATGGTGCCCGGTTCGCCTTCAATCAGAATCTGCACCCTGTCGATCCCCGGAATCGCAGTCAAGGTATTCACGATGGAATATACCGTCAACTCCTCATTCCAACTGCCGCCCCAGTAATCTTTGGCCACTTCCTTGTCGAAATCGACCGTGGCCAGGCCATCCTTTACCGCCAGCGATCGCAACCTGGTGCGCGCAGGCACCATGGATTGCAACCCGCTTCCGGCGCCAGGCCCCTTGATGAGTTCCTCCATTGCTATCCGGGCTCGTTTCGCAACCGGAATACCGGCATCCAGCCCGCCAGGCCGCCTGATCTCCGGAACCAGAGTATTATAGGCATCGCCCGATCCGCCGAAATAGACCACCACCTCGTCGGCCTTCGGCTGGACAAGGGGTTGGGTTGCCCGGTCCTTTCCGGATTTTGACAACCGTTGCCCCCCGTTCTTGGCCACTGTTTGCAGGCTCAGCGGCGCCGGAGTTCTGATCCCTTTCTCGGCTTGAACGAGATAGGTTACGATGCCTTCCACTATGGCCTCAGCCGCCTTTTCCCGGTAAGCAGGATCTTTGAGACGTGCCGCCTCTTCGGGGTTGGAAAGAAACCCTATCTCCACAAGGGCCGCCGGGATATCCGTCTTGTTCAGGACAAAAAATTGCGCTTCCTTCGCTTCCCGGTAATTCGGCCCCAACCTTTCCACCAGTTTTTCCTGGATGGCCACGGCCAGAGCCATGTTTTCAGGCCGCTTGGTGGAATAGAAGGTCTGAGCCCCCGACCAGATGGGGGATGGGAAGGTATTGGCATGAATACTGATAAATAGATCCGCCTTATGCTTCGTGATAAATTCCAGCCGTTTCATGAGCGCTTCCCGCTCCCAGGCCTTCCCGGTGAGATCTTTTACACTCCTGCCTCCAACCCCGCCCTCGCCTCGCAGGATGGCATAATCCAGGGGATCCATGTCCCTGTCCCGGGTGAGAACCCCGTAGATCGCCAGCCGGTTGAGCTGGCGTTTCACCCGGAGGGCGATATCCAGATTTACATCCTTTTCCAGAAGCCCGTTGCCGGAACATCCCGGATCATCGCCGCCGTGGCCGGGATCGATCACCACGGTTTTGCCGGAAACGATCTCCGCCAGAGGCGCGGTGGTTTGCACCGCGGCATGCCGGAGAAAAGCCGCCGCCAGGCCCACCAGCAGCAATAGCACGACGCCAAAGTAGTAAAGAAACTCCTTGCGTACCCACAGAATTACTGGCTTTCGGGGCACGGTCACCACACTCCCCCCAAACTTGGCTCGTAAAAAGATATTCAAGGGGGGAGCAGAATATTTCTTGTGAGGTGACCACCCGGAACGTGGAGGAGCAACGCGCTAATCCGCCTCTTTGCGTGCCAGAATCACCCGGTAGCCTCCTTCACGTTCAATATCCCCGGCATTGCCGAATTGTTCTTCGATCTCCCTCTTCATGCTCTTGGCGCCCTGTTTGGTCTGGACCACCACGTAGAAACGCCCGCCCTCTTTGAGGTGATCTTTCGCCTGGCGGATCAGAGCGTATACAACCGCCTTGCCGGCGCGAATCGGCGGGTTCATCAATATTACATCGAAACTCAATCCCTCCACGGCCGCAAATCCATCCCCAACGAGCGCCTGGGCATTGGTGACGCCGTTCTGCTGGAGATTGCGCCTGGCAAGCTCCACGGCCCGCTGGTTCACATCCACCATGAGGACCTGCCCTTTTGCGGCCAGATTCCCGGCCACGACCCCCAGCGGGCCATAGCCACAACCCATATCCAGGACCATATCACCGGGCTGAATCTCCATGGCCTCCGCCAGAAGCCGCGTACCTGGATCAATGCGGCCTTTGGAGAAGACCCCCGCATCTGTGGTAAATACATAGCTTTTCCCCCGCAGAACCGCTTTAACCTGTCTGAGGTCATGCGCGGCCTGAGGCTGGCCGCTGAAATAGTGCTCCGTCACTGCAACCTCTATGCCTCCTCCATGCCTTAAGTAACCATGAGTTGCATTGGCCCGTTTAGTTACCATTGATTATTCCCTGTAAAACCCGGCAGGAATCAGGCCATCCACAGCGAATCCATAAATGTTTCGCCCCGTCAACTATAATGTTCTAAATGGGAGTGTCCCGGATGTCTTTGGCAAGAATACGCGCTCGCAAGACTCCCCAGCCGGTTCCCACCGCTTCCGATGGCAAGGAGGAGTATGTTCATACCCTTTTTAATTCCATCGCCGGCCGCTACGACCTGATGAACCTTCTGATGACCGGCGGGCTGGTGAAACTCTGGCACCGGGTAGTCATGCGGGAGGCCGGTGTCCGGACTGGAACCACGGGATTGGATGTCTGCTGCGGCACCGGTGAACTGGCGCTGGCCATGGCCGCTAGATCCGGTGATAAGGGCAAGATCACGGGAATCGACTTTTCCGAAGAAATGTTGGCGGTTGCGGCCGCGAAGATCCAGCGCCGTGGTCTTGCCGGGCGGATTGAGCTGGTGCAGGGCAACGCCCTGCAAATGCCGTTTGCCGACAACTCTTTCGACTGTGCCACCGTGGGCTTTGCCCTGCGCAATGTCACCGATATTCCAAAAGCTGTGGCGGAGATGGTCCGGGTGGTAAAGCCAGGCGGAAACGTGGTTTGCCTTGACCTGGCCCGGCCCGCCAACCGGTTCTTCCAGATTCCTTACCGGTTTTATTTCTACCGTGTGGTCCCCTTGCTCGGCAGGTTGAACGAACGACGCAAGATGCCCGATGGCAAGCCGCGCCCCTATACCTATCTGCCCAATTCTTTGCATACTTTCCCAGATCAAGACCGCCTAGCGGAGATCTTCCGGGAAGCCGGTCTTTGCGATGTCCACTACCACGGCCTGGCAGGCACCGTGGTCGCCGTACACACCGGAACAAAACCCCTGCCTAATTGAACTTCACGAACAGCCAAGGGGCGCCTGCCGTGGCCCACAACCCCAGGACCAGGTAACGCACAAGAGCGAAAAAGGGCCCCGGCGGCAAGAGATCCTTGAGGGCCAGGCGTAGAACAAACATACCGCTCAGCCCCACAAAGGTTTTGAGCAACTGCATTCCCACCGATTGCCGCTCCTGAAACTGGATGTATTCTCCTTCCAGGGCATAGCCGGCGCTGATTCCCATTAACAACCCGATTAGTTTGGCGACCTCCTCGGTACGGGAGAACAAAAGGAAAAGAAGCGGCAACCCCAGCGCCAGCGCCAGCCGGAACGGCAACCCATCAAAGGCCAGCCCTTTGTCGCTTAACGTCAATACTTTATGAGCGACGATCAGTACGGTTATTCCTAAAAGGAAGCCACCAAACAGATCCACCGGGAAATGCACACCGAGATACAGCCGGGAAAGGCTCACCAGGAAGATCATCAACGCCGCCGCCGCAAAAAACCAGGCCCGCCTGATCTGAAGCGCCAGAAATCCCCAGAAAGTCGTCGCCCCCTGCGCATGACCGCTGGGAAAGGCGTAACCGGCGGCCCACTCCGGCATCAAGACACGGACCGCCTGAGGCGAAGGGCGCGGCGTATGAAAAAGGTCCTTGAGGTACGAATTAAGAGCCTGCGACGACAAAAGCACCGCCCCCAGCCGGTAGCCCAGCCTCTTGTCGATATTCCAGTAAAGAAAACCGATCACCGCTACAAAAAACTCCTCGCTGCCCATGGCGCTCATCGCCACAAAAAATGCATCCAGGACTGGGTTGGCCACCGATTGGATGGCTTTGATCACCGCAATGCCTTCCGCGCCGTTCATTTAATCACCTCGTCCATTGAAAAAAGGCGAGCAGCCCAGATTGATAAGCTGCCCGTCTTTCCGGCCACTTTTCCGGTTACTGCCGCACTTCGCCAAGCCATCGGCGCACATTATCCGCCTGTTCGCCGGAAGGATAGAACTTCAGAAATTGCTCCCAGGCCGCTTTGGCCCCCGCATAGTCCCGTTTGCCCTCGCGCAGAACAACTCCCTTGTTATAGAGACCGTTACGGAAGTTGGGCACGATCTGCAACGCCCGGTCATAAAGAGCGATAGCCTTGTCCGGGTTGGAGTTTCTCTGGTAGAAATAGGCGGTTCCCAGATCCACAAGCACATTGGGATCATCCGGCACAATCCGCAAGGCTTTCTCGTAGCTTACGATAGCCTGTTCATACTTGCCCTGGTCAAAGGCACTGTTGCCGGCATTCACCAGGGAGATATACTCCTGATTCGAGGGCGCGCTTGTGCTGGCTCCACCCACCGGCCCGCCGCCGGCCCCAGTATTAGGAGTGCCGGTTGAGCTGGAAGGCGCCAGGAATCCAAAACCACCCACCATCGTCCCGATCAGGGCGAGGATTACAATCGCCCCAAGGACAAGTACCACGTTTCTATTGGCCAGGCTCCGGACCGGGCTGACCTTTGCAGCCTTTTTACCGTTTTTCTTTTTTGATGCCACCAGGCAAACTCTCCTCTCCTACTTTGCGTATCCTCCTACTGTTATAACGCACCTTCGCCCCTCTAAGTTTCGACGGGTTTTTTCGTTTTTCCTGCCGGGCGACCCGGCAATAACTTCGCCAAAAAGAAGGGAGATCCGGATAGAATGGGGAATTAAACCAGCAAGATGCAGGAGGAGGCTGAAAAAGATGTCAGCAAACCCACTTTTGGAGCCGCAGCCGGGCATCGCTCCAGGCGCGGAACCGTTCTTCTTCCCCGCAGGAAAGACCGGTTGCTTGCTGCTGCACGGGTTTACGGCTTCAGCGGGCCAGCTTCGCGAATTGGGTGAATATCTGGCGGCTCAGGGGATCACCGCCAGGGGAATCTTGCTAGCGGGCCACGGCACCACGCCGGAAGACCTGAACACCCGCCGCTGGCCGGAATGGAACGCCCAGGCCGAGGCAGCCGTTGGAGAGCTACGCAAGACCTGCGACCGCGTCTTTGTGGCAGGCTTGTCCATGGGCGGCGCCCTGGCCTTGCACCTGGCCGCGCATCAGAAGGTGGACGGTGCGGTCGCCATGGCCGCCGCGCTCTTCTTCGCCGACCGGCGCATGCCTTTCCTGCCCCTGGTCTTGCTCTTCACCCAGTATATGGACGGCGCCACCGAGGAGGCCAGAGCTCTGGCCAAAAACGGCCCGCAAGCCGCTGCCGCCGCTTACCCGGGCTTTAACTACACGCGGGTGCCGCTGCGCGCCATGAAGTCCCTGGTGGAATTCACGAAACACCTGAAAGGCGAATTGCCGCAAATCAAGGTTCCGACCCTGATTATCCAATCCCGGGACGATCAGACGGTGGCGCCGCACAGCGCTCAATACATTTTTGATCACATCGCGTCCACCAAAAAATCCCTCAAATGGCTGGACGGGGCCGGCCACGTAATTACCGCCAGCCCGATGCGGGCCGAAGTAAACCAGGCGGTGGCCGATTTTATCAAAAATGCCGGCTAGGATAGTTCGCCAGGGCGCAACCTGAGCCCGAACACCTCTGCTTCGCTCTCGCCTTTCAGCGCCTGGAAGTCGACGACGTGGGCGCCCTGTTTTTCCAGTTCGCCCATCAGGGCCCGTATTGATTTTGCAGTCCCCAACGGTGCAATTGGAACAAAGGCCGCTGCACGTTTCCCTTCCAGGCGCGTGCACCTGGCGACAAACTCGGCCACCTCCGGCGCAATCCGGCCTCCAATGGCGCCCAGCACCGGGCTGCCCACACAGACCAGATCGTAGGGCGCCATACTTTTCGGCGTTTGTTGGGCGACAGCCTCCAAGATCTCCACCTGGTAACCGGCCTTCTCCAGCCCGCGCGCCACTGCTTTGGCCAACACCGACACTTTCTGGGATCCGCCCGCAATAATTGCCGCTCTCATCATTCCACTCTCCTATCCGCAAGATCCTTGCGAAAACCATATGCCCTGAGGCGGGTTCGCAACCGCCGCCACTCCGGAAACGCCCTGGACAGCAATCGCCAAAAAGCGGCGCCATGGTTTGGTTCCTGCAAGTGACATAGTTCGTGAGCCACCACATACTCCAACAACTCCAATGGCGCGTCCTTCAATCGATGTGAGATGTAAATCCGCCGGCTGGTGGGGTTGCAACTCCCCCACCGGGCTTCCTGCTTTCTAAATTTGATGGATACCGGTCCGAAGCGCCAGTGCTCTCTGTCAAGGCGCATCGCGATTCGGGCCAGATCCGCATCGGTCCTGTCAGCGCCGGTGGGCGTTTCGCCCGGAGGCGCCACCAGCTCCATGCGACGGCTCTGGCTTATCAGCCGCTGGGTGAGCAAACGCACATGCCGGGCCTGTTCAGCTTTTGGGAGGCGGCTGGAAATATACAGGACAATCCGGCCCTCCCGGATCCGGCCTGAAGAGTGGCGCTTGTCCTTGTAGACGATTTCGACAGGTATCTCCCTTTCCATCTTTTACTCCGGCGTCTCCCTCTGAATTGGCAATCTGGCAACACCTACATCATACCTCCTTGGGGTTTTCAGGTCAATATCTCACCTGTGCCAATCCACTCTGGTTAACTGTTTCGGTCAATCTATCTTGCCCACAATACGGTAGTGCACCGTCTCCCGCCGGGCGGGCGCCAGGAGGGAATCATCCAGCACGCCGCCTTTCACCAGCCCTTCGATCGCCTTGACATTGGCGGAAACCTTGAGCACTGTGGCATACAAGCTTGCTGGAACGGCTTTTTTGAGAATCTCCACATCGTACTCCACCGTAGAAGCTGCGACAAAGCTCACTTTTCCAAGCCTGGTCTTGATTCCCCTGGTTCCCGTGGCCCTGAAATACTCTTCCAATTCCTTTCGCAGCACTGACTCCCGCTCCTCCAGTTCTTTGCGCCTCCGGCCGATCTCCAGAAATTCGTCGGCCAACCTGGTGATCTCCATCTTCCTCTCGACGCCTCCCCCCGGCTCCCCTTATGTGCGTGTTATTTTTGGCAAAACCTGTCCAGGATCAGCATATTTTGCCGGCTGGTATTTATGCCCTGGAATCCTCTCTCCAAATCCTTGGCTTTAGCTCCAGGAGGCTCAGTGGGGCAAAATTTCCCTAGCCGAGATTATTTTTATCGGTTATAATATAAGAAAATGAGGCAAGAGGTGGGCCAAATGGCGAATCGTAGCCAGGATTGGCTGACCCAGAAGGAACGACTACCGGGGGGCAAGCGATGCCGATGTCGCCGTTATCCTCACCACCAGCCCATCTTCTCCGGAAGAACGGATCCGAGAATTAGGCCGCTACTTCTGGCCTGTCTCGATTCCGATAGACCTCCTGGTTTATACCAGGGCAGAAATAGATAATGCCTTCCATGACGATAATCGCTTTATAAAAGAAATTATCAACCATGGAAAGCGGCTATAAATCCTTCCGGTAAATCCCCCCGGGTGCACCTCCCATCAAAAAAATAACCGGAGTGCAGGTTATTTCCGCGCTCCGGCTTTCTGAATACCTTTTCACTCCCAAAGACTTGGGTGCATAAATTAACGCTTGGAGAATTGCGGGGCTTTCCGAGCCTTCTTCAGCCCGTACTTCCGCCGCTCCTTCATCCGCGGGTCGCGGGTCAAAAAACCGGCCTTCTTGAGCACCGCCCGAAACTCGGCGTTAGCCTCCAGAAGAGCCCTGGCAATCCCGTGCCGGATTGCGCCGGCCTGGCCCGTGGTGCCTCCTCCGTCCACATTGACGATTACATCATACTTTCCTTCGCTTTCGGTAATATGCAAAGGTTGCCGGACGATGGTCCGCAGCACCTGCCGGCCGAAATAGGCATCAAGATCCTTGCCGTTTACCTCGATCTTCCCTTTTCCAGGCAAAAGACGCACCCGCGCGACTGCACATTTACGCCGTCCCGTGGCGGGATACGCCTCCAACTTGACCTTGGCTTTTGCGGTCAACCGTTATTCCTCCCTTCTGACGCGATGATGACTGAAGGTTACATATCAAAGCTCAATGGCCTCAGGTTTCTGGGCGGCGTGAGGATGCGCCTCGCCGCGGTAAACCTTGAGCTTCTTGAACATCTGGTCACCCAGCTTATTGTGGGGCAGCATTCCCCGGATGGCGCGTTCCAAGGCGAGTTCCGGCTTGGTTTCCAGAAGCTTGCCCATGGGAATAGCTTTCAACCCGCCCGGGTAGAGAGAATGGCGGTAGACCATCTTATCCCGCAGCTTCTTTCCGGTCAGGCGGACCTTTTCGGCATTGATGATGATCACATGGTCGCCGGTGTCCACATTGGGAGTATAGGTCGGTTTAGTCTTGCCGCGCAGGATATGTGCGACCTGGCTGGCCAGACGGCCCAGTACTTTTCCGTCGGCGTTGACCAGATACCATTTCCGCTGTACCTCGCCGGGTTTGGCCATGTAAGTTGTCTTCACTTCAATCCCCCCTTTGCTCGCTTGCAATTCCCGAAGGCTTTGCCGTTGCGAACCCCGGGGCTGGGAGGTCGAAACAAGCATGCCTTTTATATTTTAATATACCTGGGAAACCATGTCAAGCAATGATTCGATCGCTTCTGGCAATGCCTTTCCTCCCGAAAAGGGCGGGGGCTAACCTAGTAATTGACTTCCAGCAAGCACAGGCCGTGGGCAGCCGCCGTGGGTCCCGCCCGCCGGCGATCCCTGGCCGCCAGAATCGACGCCACCCCATCCGGGGATATTTTGCCTTTACCAACTTCAATCATCGTGCCAGCGATAATCCGCACCATGTTGTAGAGAAACGCATCGGCTTCGATTACCATGGCCAGCAGCCGCCCCAGGCTGGTTGTCTCGGGTGGTGCAGGGCTCCCACCCTGGTTTGCCTCCGGAACTGGGTTAACCGCCGTGGTTGACCAAGAGGTCATACCCGCCGGATCCCCCAGACCCAGGGGTATCTCTCGCCATTCCAACCTTCTTACAGTCCGGACCGGCCTTCTGGCACTGCAACCACTGGCTCGAAAAGATGAAAAATCGTGGGTTCCCAGTAAGTGCCGGCTGGCTTCCTGCATCGCCGATAGATCCAACGGCTCAAAGACAAGATATGCATAATTGCGCCATAACACCGCGGGAACCCGGCCGTTCTGGATCAGGTAGCGGTAGGTCTTCCCCCTGGCGCTGAAGCGGGCATGAAAGTCCGGCGCCACTTCCTGCGCCCGCACCACCCGGATATCCGGCGGAAGTACACTATTTAACGCCAGTGCCCAGCGATCCACCGGTATGCTGGATTCAGTATGGAAATTGGCCACTTGCCCGACGGCATGTACGCGGGCATCGGTCCGTCCCGCGCAGATCACTCGCGGCTCCTCGCCGGTCAGTCTATGGATCGCCGCCACCAGCATGTCCTCAATGGTACGCAGGCGTTTGTCCGGCTGGCTCTGAAACCCGTGGTACGCCGTGCCGTCATAGGCCAGGTTCAGCCTGATATTCCGCAACGCCCCCACCTCACCGCTCTCGCCCATCCATGCTCAACCGCTCCCGACCCTCCGTGGTCTTCGCGGTGCCTTGACTTCCTGTCAAATGCGGTCAAACTCTAAACCAGATCACGGTCCCGCTCAAAAAAGCGACCGTCATCAACAAGGCCACCCAATCAGCCCGCTGCACCACCAATTGGGTCAACTTCGTCCTTCCTTCGTCGCCGCGGTAACACCTGGCCTCCATGGCCGTGGCCAGTTCATCCGCCCGCCTAAAAGCGCTGATAAACAACGGCACCAAAAGCGGCACCAGATTTTTGGCCCTGCCCACCAGATTTCCGCTTTCAAAGTCAGCCCCTCTGGCCATCTGGGCCTTCATGATCCGGTCGGTCTCCTCGAGCAAGGTAGGGATGAACCGGAGCGCGATGGTCATCATCATGGCCAGTTCGTGAGCCGGAACGCCCACCCTTTTAAAGGGGGCCAGAAGCCGTTCCACTCCATCGGTGAGGCGGATGGGCGAAGTGGTCAACGTCAAAAGCGAGGTGGCCAAAATCAGAAGAATAAGCCGCACCGACATGAATGTCGCGCGGTACAACCCGGTATCGGTAGCCTGCAAAGGGCCAAACGACAAGATGGCCTTCCCCGGCGTCATAAACAGGTTCAAGACAAAGGTGAAGATGATGATCACCACCAGGGGACGGATGCTCTTCAAAACAAAACGCGCCGGGAGGCCCGATAAAAGGATCGCCGCCCCTAAAAACCCGGCAATGAGCCCGTAACCCGCAAAAGAATTCACCACAAAGAGCGCGACAAGCAACAAGGTGACCACGCCGATCTTCGTCCGTGGATCCAACCGGTGGATAATGGATTCAGCCGGCACATACTGCCCGATTGTGATTGTGTTAACCATGGAGCAACCCCCCAGACCACACCCTCAGGATCTCCGCCCGGGCCTCTTCCACCGTAAAGACCGTCTCATCCACGTTCAGCCCTCTTTCGCGCAACCGCCGGGCCAGTTGGGCCAACTGTGGCGTAGCCAGGCCGATCTCCCTCAAGAGTTCCGCCTGGCGGAAGATCTCCCGTACCGGGCCGTCCAGGACAACCCGCCCTTTATGCATTACAATCAAACGCTTGACCATGCGGGCAATCTCTTCCATGTTGTGGGAGACCAGAATCACCGTGATTCCGAGTTCGTCGTACATCCGCTTGATCTTCTCCAACAACTCGTCCCGGCCTCTGGGATCCAGCCCTGCTGTCGGTTCATCAAGGATCAGCACCCTGGGTTGCATCGCCAGCACCCCGGCGATGGCGATCAGACGCAACTGGCCGCCGCTCAATTCATAGGGCGAACGGTCTTTGAGCGCCTCATAATCCAACCCCACGGTGGCAATCGCCTCTCTTGCCCGTCGGGCCACTACGGCGTCCGAAAGCCCCAGGTTGCGAGGGCCGAAAGCCACATCGGCGGCTACCGTCTCCTCAAAGACCTGGTGCTCCGGATACTGAAAGACCAGGCCCACCTTCTCCCGAATTGCCCGCAGGTTTACTTTTCGGGCTCCCAGATCCACGCCGTCGATAGAGATCTGCCCCAATTCCGGCCGGATTAACGCATTAAGGTGCTGGATCAACGTCGATTTGCCGGAACCGGTTTGCCCGATTAACCCCACAAACTCCCCATCCCCAATGGTGAAACTCACGTCATTGAGAGCGGCGACTGCCAACGGCGTTCCTTTCAGATACGTATATGACAAATTTTTGACGACAATGGCCATTGCGAAGTCACATCCCGTCAGTTGCCCAACAGTTGCTGCACCATCTCCTCCACCGTGAGAGTGTCCGGTGAAACCGGCACTCCTTCCCCGGCCAGGCTTTGCGCCAGTTCCGTGATGGGAGGCACATCCAGGTGCAACTCCTTGAGGCGGCGCACCTGGCTGAAGACCTCCTTGGGCTTTCCATCCATGACAATCTTGCCCTTCTCCATGACGATCACCCTGCCTGCCTCTACCGCTTCTTCCATAAAATGGGTAATCAGGATCACGGTGATCCCCTCCTCCTGGTTGAGGCGCTTAATGGTGTGCAGCACTTCTTCCCGTCCCACCGGATCAAGCATGGCGGTTGGTTCATCCAGCACAATACAGGCGGGCCGCATGGCCAGAACACCGGCGATCGCCACCCGCTGCTTCTGGCCTCCAGAAAGCAAATGCGGGGCATGCCGGACGTACTCCTCCATGCCCACAGCTTGTAGAGCTTCATCCACCCGCCGCCTGATCTCCGCCGGAGCCACGCCAAGGTTTTCCGGCCCGAATGCCACGTCTTCCTCCACGGTGGTGGCCACGATCTGGTTGTCGGGGTTTTGAAAGACCATTCCGACTTTCTGGCGGATCTCCCACAACCGCCCGGTGTCGGAGGTGCTTATCCCCGCCACCAACACCCGGCCGCTGGTGGGCGTCAAGAGTGCGTTAAAATGCTTGGCCAGGGTGGACTTCCCTGACCCGTTGTGCCCGATGATGGCGATAAACTCTCCCGGCTCAATTTCCAGATCCACGCCATCCACCGCCCGGAGTTCCTGCCCCTGCCGCGTCTGGTAGATGTGCGTCAATCCTTCGACCCTGATCAGGCTTTCCATCTCGTCTTATCCAGTACCAGACGGATCACAAAAGCTCGATGATGGCCATCGGCGCGCCATCTCCCCGCCGCGGGGCGGCTTTGATGATCCGGGTATACCCACCCTGCCGGTCCGCGTACTTGGGGCCGACAGTATCAAAAAGCTTCTTGACCGCTTCCACGTCCACCAGATAAGCGGCCGCCTGGCGCCGGGCATGCAGATCTCCCCGCTTGCCGAGGGTTACAATCCGGTCGACGAAGGCCTGCACCGACTTGGCCTTGGCCTCGGTGGTCTCAATCCGCCCATGCAGGATGAGCGAAGTGACCAGTGCCCGAAAGAGCGCCCGCCGGTGGCTGCTGGTGCGGCCCAATTTATTTTTCTTCATCTCAGGTTCCTCCCATTAAGCTCTAGTCCTCGGACTTCTTGAGTGAGAGCCCCAGGGCCTCCAACTTTTGCCGGACTTCCTCCAGCGACTTGCGGCCCAGGTTTCGTACCTTCATCATATCTTCCTCGGTCTTCTTGGTCAACTCTTCCACGCTGTTGATTCCGGCTCTCTTCAGGCAGTTATAGGACCTCACGGACAGATCCAGTTCTTCGATGGTCATCTCCAGAAGTTTGTCGCGCTTCTCCTCTTCTTTTTCCACCATGATCTCCACTTCACTGGCCCCTTCGGTCAGATTTACGAAGAGCATCAGGTGTTCGTTCAAGATCCGCGCTGCCAGGCTTGTGGCCTGATCCGGCGCAATACTGCCGTCCGTCCACACCTCAAGAGTCAACTTGTCGTAGTCGGTGACCTGCCCGACCCGCGTGTCTTCAATAGTATAATTTACCTTGCGGACCGGTGTAAAGATGGAATCCACCGGAATAACGCCAATCGGTTGATCCGGCTTCTTGTTACGTTCCGCGGGAACATACCCCCGCCCCTTCTCCAGGACAATCTCCGCATAGAAACGCGCTCCCTTATCCAGCGTGGCGATATGCAGATCGGGGTTTAAGATCTCCACGTCGCTGCCAGCCTTGATGTCTCCGGCGGTGACCTCTCCCTCGCCCTCGGCCTCAATCCGCACCGTTGTGGGTTCATCGGTATGCAGCTTCGCCAGAAGCTCTTTTAAATTCAGGATGATATCCGTGACGTCTTCAACCACCCCTTCAATAGTCGAAAACTCATGCAAAACGCCATCAATCTTTACCGAGGTCACGGCGGCGCCCGGTAAAGACGAAAGTAAGATCCTGCGCAAGGAGTTTCCCAGCGTCGTGCCGTAGCCCCTCTCCAGCGGTTCAACTACAAATTTACCGTAATTGCCCGTCATGTTTACGCACTCGATCTTCGGCTTCTCGATTTCGATCATCCACTTTTACCCTCCTTCTCGACTACATGGCTCAGAACGAGCGAGCTGCGCACAACAAATTGCACGCACGTAGTTGGTCGAGCACCCCCGGTGAAAATCGGGCCGGTCAGGCCGTTACGCTACTCAAGCTATCTTGAGTAGTACTCGACGATCAAGTGCTCCTGGATCGGGACATCAATCTGTTCACGCGTGGGTAAGGAGACTACCGTTCCTTCCGTCCCCTCGCGGTTGATGCTCAGCCATGCTGGAATACTCTTTTGGCCCGTGGACGCCAATATCGCTTCGATACGCGGGCTCTTGCGGCTGGCCTCCCGGATCGCCACCACGTCCCCCACTCTCAGGAGGTAAGAAGGAATATTGACCTTCTTGCCGTTGACGGTAAAGTGTCCGTGCCGGACCAGTTGCCTGGCCTCGGCCCGAGACATCGCAAACCCCAGCCGGAAGACCACGTTATCCAGCCTGGTCTCAAGAAGTTGTAAGAGGTTTTCGCCGGTAACACCCTTCTTGCGGGCCGCTTCTTCAAAATAGTTCTCGGTTTGTGTCTCAAGCAGGCCGTAGATCCTGCGCAATTTCTGTTTCTCTCTTAACTGAATTCCATATTCCGAAACCTTACCGCGACGGTTCTGCCCGTGCTGGCCAGGCGCATAGGTCCGGCGGTCCACGGCACATTTAGTAGTGTAGCAACGGTCGCCCTTAAGGTATAACTTCTCCCCCTGGCGGCGGCAAAGCCGGCAAACGGGGCCAGTGTATCTCGCCATCTCTTTTTAATCCTCCTCCTGTTTCAGACCCGGCGCCGTTTCGGAGGCCGGCATCCATTATGCGGAATGGGTGTCACGTCCTTGATCGCGCTCACATCCAGGCCAGCGGCCTGCAACGAACGGATCGCCGCTTCTCTGCCCGCGCCTGGCCCTTTCACAAAGACCTCGATCTCCCGCAATCCATGATCCATGGCTGCCCTGGCCGCGGTTTCCGCCGCCATTCCCGCCGCAAACGGCGTTCCTTTACGGGAACCCTTGAATCCCATCTGCCCGGAACTCGACCACGACAAGACATTGCCCGTCTTATCCGTGAGGGTCACAATGGTATTGTTGAATGTAGAGCGAATATGGGCCACGCCACTTTCCACATTCTTGCGCTCGCGCTTTTTAGTACGGGTGGCGGCTTTCTTTACTTTCGCAACCAAATAAACTCCCTCCCTCTCATATCTTAGGCTTGAGCGGCCTTCTTACGACGTACACCGACGGTCTTCTTGGGGCCCTTGCGAGTCCGTGCATTGGTACGCGTCCGCTGCCCGCGTACCGGCAGCCCGCGCCGGTGCCGTAGCCCCCGGTAAGACCCGATATCGATAAGCCGCTTGATGTTCATGGACTCTTCGCGCCGCAGGTCACCCTCGACCTTATACTCTTTGTCAATGGTCTCACGTAACTTGGCAACCTCGTCCTCGGTGAGATCCCTGACACGTGTGTCAGGATTGATGCCCGCCTGGGCCAGAACCCGCTGCGACGTGGCCTTGCCAATGCCGTAGATATAGGTGAGAGCAATCTCCACCCGCTTATCCCTGGGCAGATCCACACCTGAAATTCGTGCCATTTTATGGACACACCTCCTAAATTAACTACAATAAAACTGCCTGTCAACCCTGTTTTTGTTTGTGCTTGGGATTCTCGCAGATAATCATCACGGCGCCCTTCCGTTTGATCACCTTGCATTTTTCGCAGATCGGCTTAACCGACGGCCGCACCTTCATCTTTAACCCTCCTAAACCTTGCTGACGCTTTGTGTTCCTGAGCGCTTTCCGGTCGTCCAAAAAGACTGGTCTATTTCAGCCGGTAGGTAATCCGGCCTCGTGTGAGATCGTAAGGCGAAAGCTCAACCGTTACCTTATCCCCGGGGAGGATCCGGATAAAATTCATCCGCAACTTGCCGGAAACATGGGCCAGGACCACATGCCCGTTCTCCAATTCGACGCGAAACATGGCGTTCGGCAACGGTTCAAGAACTTTTCCTTCTACTTCAATCACATCTTCTTTAGCCATGAACCTGCATCGCTCCCTTCACCGCTTTCGCGCATCCCTGGCTCCGCGGTACCTCGACATCCATGTCAAACCTCACCTGGTGAGTATCTCGGGCCCGTTTTCGGTAACAGCAACGGTATGCTCAAAATGGGCTGAAAAACTGCCATCCCTGGTCCGTACCGTCCAATTGTCCGGATCTGTTATTACTTCAAACCCGCCTGCATTGACCATCGGTTCAATGGCCAGGGTCATCCCCGGCTTTAACCTTGGGCCATGACCCGGCCTGCCGAAATTGGGAATCTGTGGTGATTCGTGCATCTCCCGGCCGATTCCATGCCCGACAAAATCGCGCACTACCGAAAACCCATTGGCTTCCACATAACTCTGTATCGCATGGGAGATATCGGAAAGCCGGTTCCCTTCCACGGCGAAAGCAATTCCCTCTTTGAGCGATTGCCTCGTTACATCGATAAGCCGTTGCGCCTCCGGGCTGATCTTCCCTACCGGAAACGTCTCCGCGGCATCGCCGTAAAAACCTTCGACGATCGCTCCCACATCAATACTGATGATCTGGCCTTCCTTGAGCACCCTTTTCCCCGGTATCCCATGGACTACCTCGTCGTCCACCGAGGCGCAGATCGATGCGGGAAAACCGTTATAGCCTTTGAAGGCCGGGATTGCCCCCTGGGAAATAATGAACTCTTCCAAAAGCCGATCAAGATCCCCGGTAGTAACCCCCGGTTTAACCGCCTCTGCCACCTTTTCCAGCGCAAGGGCCACCAGGCGCCCCGCCCTGCGCATGTGGCGCAGCTCCATATCGGACTTAATGGTAATCATCACCCAGCACCTTCACAGGCCAAGTTCCCGCCGGATTTGAGTTGTTACCTGTTCCACCGGTTTTTCGCCGTCCACCGAACGTAAAAGCCCCTTCCGCTGATAGAAATCAATGAGCGGCCTAGTCTGGGCTGTGTACACTTCCAGCCGGTTACGCACCGTGGCCTCGTTGTCATCGGGCCTTTGGTATAGTTCCCCGCCGCAGGTATCACACTTGCCTGGAGATGCCGGGGGTTTGTAGAGCAGGTGGTAAACCGCACCGCAGTTCCGGCAGGTCCGGCGGTTGGAAAGCCTGTTCACCAGCACCTCCGGTTCCACCTGGATATTCACCACCGCATCCAGGGACATATCCAATCCCGCAAGCAACTCGTCCAGCGCCTCCGCCTGGGCCGCCGTCCGGGGAAAGCCGTCCAGCAGGAAACCCTTTTTGCAGTCCGGCAACGCCAGCCGTTCCCGCACCAGGCCAATGGTAACCGAATCCGGAACCAGTTCGCCTTTGTCCACATAACTTTTGGCCTTAAGCCCCAGTTCTGTTCCGGCCTTCATCGCCGCTCTGAACATGTCGCCCGTGGAAATATGCGGGATTCCAAGTTCCTCCACAAGTATTTGAGCCTGTGTTCCCTTGCCCGCGCCGGGCGGGCCCAACAAGATCAACCGCACGGCTTTTCCCCCCTCAACCAGCTTATTTCATAAAACCTTCATAGTGGCGCATCAAGAGGTGCGCTTCGATTTGTTTCATGGTATCCAGGGCCACGCCCACCATAATCAGAAGCGAGGTGCTGCCGAAGGCAAAGGCCCCGTACCCGAAGACTCCCGTGGCAATGGATGGCAGCACCGCGATGGCCGCCAAGAAGAGCGCGCCCACCAGGGTAATCCGGGTCAGAACCCGCTCTAGATACTCAGCGGTGGGACGCCCCGGCCGCAAGCCCGGAATAAACCCGCCATACTTCTTCATATTGTCCGCGATCTGCATGGGGTTGAAGGTCACCGCCGTGTAGAAATAGGTGAAGAAGATGACGAAGAGCGCATACAGGAAATTATACCCAAAAGTGTTATAACCAAGCCATCGATCCAAAAACCGCAATCCCGGCACAAATAACCCGATGGTCGCCGGAACAGCCAGGATCGACGAGGCGAAGATCACCGGGATGACCCCGGCCTGGTTTACCCGCAAGGGAATGTGGGTGCTCTGGCCGCCATATACTCTGCGGCCCACCACCCGTTTGGGGTATTGCACCGGGATCCGTCTCTGCCC
>JBLNCV010000216.1:0-7508 GCA_050260975.1 Syntrophothermus sp.
CCTAAGCCGGTGCAGGACCAAGGATTTCGGCCCTCTGGCCGACGATGTCGCGCCCTCTCGAGCGCGACTTTTTTAGTTTACCACATCCGCTGCCTTATGTCAACTGCCAGTTCCTAGAAACTCAGCCATCTGCTTCCACTATTCCCGTATACTGGCACTTCACGGCACGACAGCTTTTATATAATACCACACCAAATAACCCCTGTCAAGGGGGTAAGGTTTTGCGGGGCAAGGTTTTGCTGCCGGCTGGCACTAACCCGCCTCCACCCCTAGGTAAGCCTGAATCACCTGCGGATTTTGCCTGATCTCCGCCGGAGTCCCTTCGGCAATGGTGTTCCCATAATCCAAAACAACAATCCGCTCACAGATCCCCATCACCAGCCGCATGTCGTGTTCGATGAGGAGAATGGTCAACCCAAAATCCCGCCGGATCTTTTGAATGAACGACATCAAATTCAAAGTCTCCTGAGGGTTCATCCCGGCTGCGGGCTCGTCCAGCAACAGAAGCTTCGGCCTGGTGGCCAGAGCCCGGGCGATCTCCAACCTCCGCTGTTCCCCGTAAGGCAGACTGCCAGCCGTCTCTTTCGCCAGATGCGCCAGCCCTACCGCCTCTAGAAAGTCCATTGAATTCCGGTGCATATGTCGTTCTTCCCGCACGTAGGCGGGCACCCTGAGAATCGCTCCCAACGGGCCGGTTTTAAGCCGGAAATGGTGGGCAATCATTACATTGTCGATCACCTTGAGGCTACTTAGCAGCCGAATGTTTTGAAAGGTCCGGGCAATGCCCCGGCTGACCACCTGATCCGGGCGCAAATTTCCCAAATCTTTCTCTTCAAACCAAATCCGGCCGGCGGTGGGTTTGTATATACCGGTAATCATATTGAAAACCGTGGTCTTCCCTGCGCCGTTGGGGCCGATCAGCCCCACAAGCTCGCCCTGGCGAAGCTTCAGGTTAAAGTCCGAAACGGCCACCAGCCCGCCAAAACGGATCGCCAGGCCCTCTACTTCCAACAAGTTGTCCATCAGCGCGCCCTCCCTTCCTGCCGAAAACGGCCCCGGCCAAAACGCCCGAAAAGCCAGTCCCAGGAGAATTCTCGCCGCCCAAAGAGGCCTTGCTGATAGAAGATGATCACAAACATGAGAAGAAGGGAGAAGACGACCATCCGCATCCCTGGAATCCCGGGGATGTGAATCGGCCCAAGCGCAATCGGCGCCTCAATGGGGCGCAATACCTCAAGAAGCACCGTGTACAGTACCGAGGCGACCATGGTGCCGGTAATGCTCCCCAATCCGCCTACCACGATAATCAACATGATATTAAAGGTCAGCAAAAAGTTGAAGGTCTTGGGGTCAATGGTAGTCACCAGGCTTCCCAGCAAGCCGCCGCCTATCCCCGCAAAAAAGGCTCCCGTCACAAACGAGAGGACCTTGTGGTAGGCCAGCCGCACCCCCATGGTTTCCGCGGCAATCTCGTTTTCACGGATGGCCATGAGCGCCCGCCCATAACTTGAGGTAACCAGTCGACGGATTACAAACACCGTAAAGATGGCCCAACCCCATGTCCACCAGAGGTTGGCATAAGCGGGAATCCCTTTTAACCCCAGCGCCCCGTTGGTAATGCTTTGAAGATTGTTGGCCACCACCCGGATGATTTCCGCAAAGCCCAAAGTGGCGATCCCCAGATAGTCCCCACGCAGCCGGAGCACCGGCAGCCCGATGAGCAATCCGAAGAGAGCCGACACCAGGCCCGCGATCAAAAGCGCCGGCAAAAAAGGCCATTGCACCGAATTAAACGGCCAGATTAGCGGCGTCATGAGGAACATCATCTCTTTTTGCGCCACCGGCATGGTCAAAAGGGCTGCAACGTAAGCTCCTACGGCCATAAAGCCTGCATGGCCCAGAGAAAACATCCCGGTAAAGCCGTAGATCAGGTTGAGGCTCACCCCAAGGATGATATTGATGGCCGATAGATTGAGGATTCGTAACTTGTAATCGTCTAGGTTGGCCTGGGCCCAAGCGAGAAACACCGCCCATAGAGCCAACATCACCAGGGTCAACGCCGTTTTCGTCCATCCCCCGGCTCGAGCTTGCCCCGGCGACCGCACCTCGTTTAACTGGTTTGTCCACCCGGTCATACTACACCTTCTCCGCGATTTTTTCCCCGACCAGCCCCGTGGGCCGTACCAGGAGAATAACGATCAGGATCAGGAAGGCCAGCGCGTCCCGATAACCGGAGAGAGTTGGCAAAAGGGCCACCAGCATTATCTCCGTAATCCCCAGGACAAATCCGCCCAATGTGGCCCCGGGAATGCTCCCGATCCCACCCAGAACCGCGGCGATAAAGGCCTTCAATCCCGGAAAGATGCCCATCAGCGGGTTGATTTGGGGAAATTTGAGCGCCCACATAATCCCTCCCGCCGCCGCCAAAGCTGACCCGATGGCAAAAGTTAGGGAGATGGTCCGGTTGACGTCGATCCCCATCAGCCTGGCAGTCTCCATATCCTTGGAGATGGCCCGCATGGCAAGGCCGGCTTTGGTTCGATAAACCAGATACCAGAGCGCCAGCAGGAGAAGGATCGAAAAGAGAGGAATCACAAAGGTGATACTCAGGGTGCGCACCCCGCCGATTTCAAAGACCCTGGAAAAGAACTCCGGCCGGGCAAAGGCTTTGGGACGCCCGCCGAAGACTACCAGGCCGAGATTTTCCAAGAAAAACGAGACGCCGATAGCTGAAATCAGAGCCGAAATCCTGGGGGCGTCCCGCAGAGGCCTGTAGGCTACCCGGTCCAGGACGATCCCGCACAAAGCGGTCAACACAATGGATAGTATAAAAGAGACCCACCAGGGGAGCGCAAAAATGAGTATCCCGTAAAAGACAAAATATGCCCCCAGCATGAAGATATCCCCATGGGCAAAATTGATAAGCCGCAGGATGCCGTAGACCATGGTGTACCCGATGGCCACCAGAGCATACAGGCTGCCCAGGGATATCCCGTTCGCCAGGTGCTGCAAGAACAGCGTTGCGGTCATGCTTTACCCCCTGCCAACTTGCGTATGCCTGCTACTTGCAATATAGGAGAGGCTCGACACCTCTCCTATATGCCAGCAACCTTTCCTTAGGGCAGTGCGAATTAATCCGGCTTCACCGTCGTCACATACCGGAACTTGCCATCCTGCACCCGGAGGATAACAGCATCCTTCTTGGCGTTACCGTTTTCATCGATGGTAATCATGCCGGTTACGGCCTCAAAGTTTTTGGTCTTGGCCAGCGCATCGCGAATGGCCTTGGGGTCGGCGGAGCCGGCCCGTTTGATGGCGTCCACAATCATGTTGTAGGTATCGTATCCCAGCGCGCCATTGGCGTTGGGATCCTTTTTGAATTTCTTCCGATAGGCTTCGACAAACTTCTTGGCCACTGCACTCTTGGTAGCCTCCACACTGTAGAAGCTGCTGATCGTCAGGCCTTCCACAGCCTTGCCGCCGATCTGGATAAGCTCCGGCGCATCAAATGCGTCACCGCCCAGCAGCGTCGCCTTGATCCCCAATTCCCTGGCCTGCTTGGCGATAAGAGCACCATCTCCAAAATAACCCGGGATAAAGATTACATCAGGTTTCAGGGAGGCCAACTGCGTCAATTGCGCCGTAAAGTCCTGGTCGCCGGACTGGTAGTTCAGCTTGGCCACAATGCTCTTCTTATCCTTGGTGAGCGCGACAAAAGTTTTTTCAAAGTAGTTGGCCAGGCCCACGGAATAGTCCTGCGCCACATCTTGCAGGATAGCCGCCTTGCGGGCCTTCAGGGTGTTATAAGAATACTTGGCCATTACTTCGCCCTGGAAGGGGTCGATGAAGCAGGCCCTGAACACAAACTTCTTGCCCTGGGTGACCAGCGGGTTGGTAGCCGAGTCGGTCACCATCGGGATACCGGCCTTCTCCGCCACATCGCCGCCGGCCATGGAGTTGGAACTGCCGTAGCTTCCAATAATCGCCACGACTTTTTCCTGCTCCACCAGCCGTGCCACGGCGTTAGCCGATTCCACCTTGTCGCTCTTATTATCCATCAGCACCAGTTTGATGGTCTTTCCCAGAACCTTTCCGTTCATTTCATTGGCCAGTTGGATGCCCTCCCAGGTCATCTGGCCGCCGGCAGCCATGCCGCCGGTCATGGGTTCATAGACGCCGATCTTGATCACATCTTCCGCTGCCGCCGCAAAACCGATACCGAGTATAATCACGGAAAGAATCAATGTTGAAACCAAAAATCGTTTCATGAGCTTCTCCTCCCTCTCCCTTCAAATGGAACACTGTATATTTCCATGTATTCTGGTTAAATTCCTGCTTGTAAAGGCAGCCTGATCCAGATATTATTTGGTGATAATTATTTGATCATAAAGATCTGTAAAGCAATGAGCAAGATCACCCCGGGGACCCCCAGAAACCCCGCCACAAGGGCGGTGATCGGGTTGATCGGAATGTTCAGGGCGACATAATGGCCAAGCAGGTTGGTCACCCACAGCAAAACTCCACCCAGCAATGCGTTATAGAGCAAGGTTGCTATAATCCTCAAAGGTAAAAAAAGGATCCGGGCCAAAAAGTAGAGCAGGACCAGGCCAAAGATGAAAGCCACAATCACCGGGATCTGTAACTGCATCACCACCCCCCCTTCAGAAACAGGCTATGTACTTTCCTGGAAAGTTATGCCTGTAACCAGAGGGCAACCCTGCGGCAATCCTTGGGCCCTATAAAACAAAATCCACACAAGCCGAGCGTGTGGATCTTTGCCGTGTCCGGGTTTATTAAGACGGTATAAGAATAAGAGCAATTTGAGCCTTCAGTGGGTTAGTTTCCCCGCTTCAGCCCTGATCGGCGCATCCAGGCGAAGACCTTTCTTTCGGGCCATTTTCAGCAGGTAAACATATTTTTTCTCCGCGGCGTCCATGGAATAGATGGCCATGTCGATAAGGTCGGGATCAGTGACATGCTCGAAGTAGCTGCTGGCCATCTGCCACTCCTTGTGCGCCTGCTCAATGCTTTCAAGAAGGCTGACTTCCTTTTGGCTGGCCCGATCGTTTGCGGGTGGGACAATCTGCGCGGCAATGACCGACCAAACGTTGGATAGAATGCTTGACATAACTCTCCTCCATCTCCTCTGCCGCGGGGTTTCTATCCAACAGTATAGGCGCTAAATCTGGGCTTTATTCACTCCGGCGCCAATTTTTGCAGGTCACATTTCCCGACGTCCCTCCAGAGCCCTGGAAAGCGTCACCTCATCCACATATTCCAGATCGCCGCCCACCGGCAAACCGTGCGCAATACGGGTTACTTTAACTCCCAAGGGTTTCACCAGCCGGGCAACATACATGGCGGTGGCCTCGCCCTCCACATTGGGGTCGGTGGCCAGAATCACCTCCTTCACCAGGCCGTCCTGGAGCCTGGGCAATAACTCTTTCAGGCGGATGTCATCAGGGCCGACGCCCTCCATGGGTGAAATCGCCCCTTGCAAAACATGGTACATCCCCTTGAAGTCACGGGTGCGCTCCAGCGCCACCACGTCCTTCGGCTCTTCCACCACACAGATCACCGAACGGTCCCTGGACGGATCGGAGCACAACCGGCAAGGGTCCTGATCGGTAATGTTAAAGCAGGTGGAACAGTAGATAATCTTGTCTTTGACCTCCACAATCGCCTCGGAGAGATTCTGAGCGTCCTCCCGGGAGGTGCGGATGATATGGAAGGCCAGCCTTTGAGCGGTCTTCGGCCCGATTCCGGGCAATTTGGTCAATTCCCCGATCAGGCGCGCAACAGGCGCAGCGTAATACAACGGATAATTCTCCCCCCTGATCCCGAGCGGCTTGCTTGAGCCGGGAACACCCCATGGTCTAGACCAGGTTTGGCAGCCCCGGAATGTTCATGCCGCCGGTAATCTTTGCCATCTCCGCCGCGGCCATCTCCTGGGCCTTGCGTAAAGCCTCGTTCACCGCCGCAAGTACCAGATCCTGCAACATCTCCACATCTTCCGGGTCTACCGCCTCGGGTGCAATGGTGACCGAAGAAATCTGCAAGTGCCCATTGGCTACTACTTTCACCGCACCCCCTCCGGCGGCGGCCTCCACCGTCTTGTCCTTGAGCTCCTCCTGAACACGTGCCATATCCGCCTGCATCTTTTGGACTTGCTTTAACATCTTTTGCATGTTCATCATCGCAGCTTTTCCCTCACTATCACTCGATTTTCACAATTGTGGCGCCGAAGATCTCCAATGCCTTTTTTACCACCGGATCGTCTTCCGGCGCCAGACTTTGTTCCTGCCGATCCGGCCCGGAGTGCTGGACAGCCTCAAAATCTTGCGCCGCATCATCGGTGGCGGAAGCCGTGGCTCCAGAAGTTGTTTCCCCCGGAGGTAGTTTTTGGCTGGCCCGGGCGCGACCTCCATCTTCTTCTCCCTTCCGCTCCGGTTGGCAAACCAATTGCAGTGGCCTCCCGAAGACTTTGGCCACCGCTTTTTCCACAATCGTCTTGTTTGCCGGAACAGCCAGTTGATCCATGTGAAATTTGCAATCCGGCCCAAACCTTACAACCAGAGAGTCGCCTTCAACGCCAATCAGCTTGCCGCCAGCCAGAAGGGCCTGCTGTATGGAATGTTTCTCCTGTCTGAGAGTATCCGACAGTTTGCCCCACAACACAGCCATGTCGGCCGAATCCGGCTGGATCGCCGTTTTGGCTTCGTCAGCCCTGGTTTTACCCGCTTTGGTTTCGCCGGGTTTGGCAAGCCCGGGGTTGGCCACCTCAATTTTGGCGGTCTCAGCCTCGGTGGCCTCGACTTTGGTTTCGCCAGATTTGGAGTCCTCGGTTTTAGCCATTTTTGCGGACCTGGCTCCTCTGGCCTCTGGTTGCCGGCCAGCCTGCACTGGATCTGACGGCAAACCCGGCTGGCCGGCGAATTTGACTACCGCCATCTCAAGAGGTAGCTTCTCCTGAGCCGCCCAACGGATCTTTTGCTCCGCTTCAGACAATACGCTTATACCCTGCAAAATCGCCTGGAGGTCAAACCGGCGCGCCTGTTCCTTCAAGCCCGCCAACTGGTCCGCATCAACATCCACCAGAATCGCCGGATCGGCGCCTTGCGGATCGTCCAGGCAAGCCTTTACCAGCATCAGGTTGCGGAAATGCCCAATCATATCTTTGGCAAATTGGCGCAAGTCCTTCCCTTCCTCGGCCAGCCGATCGATAAAAAGCAACCCATCGGTAATGTTCCCGGAAACCATGGCCGACGCGAACTCCTGGAGCAACTCGAAACGCACAACCCCTAGAAGTGTCTCGACATCGGCCTTATTGACCTTTTGACCGCTAAAAGAGATGCTCTGGTCCAAAATACTCAAGGCATCGCGCATCCCGCCCTCCGCGGCCCTGGCAATCAGGGCGAGCGCTTCCCGTGAGACTTCCAGCCCCTCTTTGGCTGTAATCCCGGCCAAATAGTCTACTATCTCCTGCGTCGAGATACGTTTAAAGTCAA
>JBLNCV010000217.1:0-16988 GCA_050260975.1 Syntrophothermus sp.
AAAAACGGAGAAAACCTCCGAAGCCTGGTAGAGGCGGCCTAAACGCAAAGCGAACCCAATAGACAGAGTAAAAGAAAGTGGCCTTGGTTTGGGTTACCCATTTTCAAGGTACTTTATGGAATTTTTCACGCCATATGGCAAAATGATCCGGGAAAAGGTTTCTAAGCTGCCTGAACCCCATTGCTTGGCGGCTAGCGTTTGCAGTTACCGAAGGATTTGGGGGGACAACGCAAATGCCTCGGCTTAGATACACATTTACTTTGGCATGCGGACATGCTATAATGGCCAACAGAGACTAACGTGGAGGCCACCAATGCTTACAATAGCAGATGCGGCAAAGCGGGCGGAAGACGCGGCCAAACCGGCGGACGCCGGTGTCCATAATACGGATCGCTACAAGTGGCTGGCCCTGGCGACGGTCGGCATCGGCACTTTTATGGCCCCGCTGGACGGCAGCGTCGTGAACATCGCTCTGCCCCACATCGCCTCCGCTTTGCGGGCCGGGTTAACCACCGTCGAGTGGGTGGTCATGATGTACCTTCTGGTCATCAGCACCCTCCTTTTGACCTATGGGCGTCTCGGTGACATGATCGGGCACAAGCCCGTGTATCTTGCCGGCTTTGTAATCTTCACCATAGGGTCGCTTCTTTGCGGGCTCTCCCCGACTATCGGCTATCTGATCGCCTTTCGAGCCGTACAGGCCATCGGCGCGGGCATGATGATGGCCATCGGCCCGGCGATTGTGACTTCCGCCTTCCCGGCTCACGAGCGGGGAAAAGCCCTGGGCATCAACGCCATGGTCGTCGCCACTGCCCTGGCCCTGGGTCCCACCATCGGCGGCCTCCTGGTGGGCGCCTTTGGCTGGCGCTCGATCTTTTTCATCAACCTGCCCATCGGTGTTTTCGGCACCCTATGGGCATTGCGGGTCCTGCACATGAACCCGGTCAACCCGGGCCAGACTTTTGACGTCCACGGCGCCGTCACGATCTTCGTGGCGCTCACGGCGCTCTTGCTTGCTTTAAGCAAGGGGCAGGATCTCGGCTGGTCGTCCCCGCAAACAGCCGGCCTCTTTGGAACAGCGGCCGTCTTCGGCTTGCTGTTTTTGGTGAACGAACGGCGGTCGGCCCAGCCGATGATGGACCTCTCGCTCTTCCGGAACAAGATGTTCAGCGCGGCCAACGTCTCCGCCCTGTTAAACTTCATGGCCCAGTCGGCCGTTACCTTCCTCATGCCCTTTTACCTGGAAAACGTGCGTCACCTCGAAGCCGCCCGCGCGGGCATGGTGATCAGCTCCATGCCTCTGGTGGTCCTGGTTGTCGCCCCTTTTAGCGGCTCGCTGTCGGACAAGATCGGCTCCCGCCTCCTCAGCTCCACCGGCATGGCCATCATCACCATCGCCCTGGCTCTTCTGGGCGGGCTGGGCGCCGCTACGCCGCTGGCGCTGATCAGCGCCGCCCTTGCTGTCGCCGGCCTGGGTGCGGGCCTCTTTCAATCGCCCAACAACAGCGCGATTATGGGGAGCGTCCCGAAACATCGCCTGGGGATCGCCTCAGGGATGCTGGCCAGTATGCGCAATATCGGGATGGTCGTGGGCGTCGCCTTAAGCGGCGCGCTCCTTACCAGCCGGCTGCCGGTGCACACCGCCCGGCTCTCCGCACAAGGGCTGACGGGCGATCTGCTGCGGAAGCAGGCGTTTGTCCTTTCTTTGCACGACGCCTACATTGCGGCGGCGACCCTGGCCGGCATTGGTATTTTAACCTCGCTGTTCCGGGGCAAATTTGTCCCGGCGCAAAAGGGGGAGAAACCGTGAAGATTGGGGTTGCCGTCCTTTGTGGATGAACCCTTCAAAGGATTCCGTTGAAGAAAGCGTCAACTGGGTAAGGTCCCGGTTGGCAGGCTGACCCGCTGCCCGGGTTGGTACCTGGCGTCGAGGTAATCCTGCGGATCGGAACTGATCAGCCTCTGCACCACGCCGCCACCCTGGCCGTCGGGGGAAACCTGCATCAACACCCCGTCAATCTCCACCTCCACCAGGTCGGAAACCTCTTCATCCCAACCCATCACCATCTCCACCGGCATCACCGTGTACAGCATCAGCGCCTGAAGCCTCCTCTCCGGGCGCCAAAACGTCGCCGCGGGGATCTGGGCGCTTCAAGCTCTCTCACCGCTCCCTCGCCAGCCGTTCCCTTTCCCGCTATTTCTCCCGCCGCGTTTCCCTCCCCCGGCTCCGGCTGGTGGTGGCCTTTAACGCTGGCCAGGCCCCGGAACTCGCCCACGCCGTTTTTCTGGCCTTCTTCGCGTTCCCGGATGAGTTCGTTGAGCCTGGCGATCGCCTGGGACAAACCGCCCACCTCGTGGATGAGGCCTTCCTTGACCGCATCGCGTCCGATCAAGACGGTCCCTACATCCCGTACCAGTTCACCCGTGCGGAACATCAACTCGCGCAGCCTGGCTTCGGTAATATGTGAATGTTCGGTTATGAATCGGATTACCCGGTCCTGCATCTTGTCCAGGTACTCATAGGTCTGCGGAACGCCGATCACCAGGCCGGTGAGGCGGATGGGATGAATGGTCATGGTGGCCGTCTCGGCAATAAATGTATAGTTGGTTGCCACTGCGATGGGCACGCCTATGGAATGTCCGCCGCCCAGCACTATGGAGACGGTTGGCTTGGAAAGGCTGTTGATCATCTCCGCGATGGCCAATCCGGCCTCTATGTCCCCGCCGACGGTATTCAGCGCCACGAGCAGGCCCTTGATCTTGGGATTTTGTTCAATGGCCACCAGTTGCGGGATGATGTGTTCGTATTTGGTGGTCTTGTTCTTGGGCGGCAGGATCATGTGGCCCTCGATCTGCCCCACGATGGTCAGAAAATGGATGCTGGACTCCGCGGGGCCGGGTACCGTGGATTGCCCAAACTGCTGGATGGTTTGCACCATCGCCTTTTGCTTTTGCGCCGGGTTGGCGGGCGCCTGGGCCGGCGTGGTTGCGGGAGCGGTGGAAGGTGCCACCGCGGGAAGGCCCACGGCCGGATTAAAGAGCCCGGGCACCTCACTTGCATGGGACATCCCCGTCGCAATCCTATGTTCATGATCTTCAGGCAGGGTGAGCCGGGCTTCACACCGCCGTACACACTTCGGATCCCCCGTCATATCTTCACTCTCCTAGAAATCTTCTCCTGAAACTTTGCCTGGCCTGGTTTGCCAATCTTGAGTTAGTATGGTTAGGTCGCGGCAAGAAAATACGCCACCGCTCTCCCTGTCTCCTGGCGACGGTTATCCTGCTCCGCGCCCACCTTGCGATCTTTGCCTTACTGTGCTAAACTGACATTGTTGGCAGAATTTGTTGGCAAAAGGTACAGGGTTCTACAGAAAGATACGGGGGCATAAGAAATGGAAAACGCGGCAACAGCCATCGTTCTAAACCACAGGAAAGAGACCGGTGCGTCCCACAGGGGCAATGTGGCGATAAAACAGGCGGTTACCTGGAGCGACCGGCGAAATTTTATCAGGACGCCCTGGCTGATTTATCGGGGAGACCCTTTCTGGGTGCCACCACTGCTTCAGGATATGCGCGACACCTTGAACATAAAAAAGAACCCCCTCCTCAAGCTGGGGCCGCATGCCTTTTTCCTCGCCTACAAGGACGGTAAACTGGCTGGCAGGATCGGAGTGGGGATTGATGAAAAGCTCAACGGCGCCAAAAAGCGAAAGGAAGGTTACTTCACGCTATTTGAGGCGGTGGCGGATTACGAGGTGGCCCGTGCCTTGTTTGACGCGGGCTGTGGCTGGCTGCGCGAGAAAGGCATGGAATCCGTCACCGGCCCCGCCTCGCCCACTAACGGCGACGACTACCGGGGGCTCTTGATCAGCGGCTTCGGCAGCCCGCCGGTCCTGATGGACTCCTACAACCCCAAATATTACGTGGATTTCTTTGACAGATACGGCTTCGAAAAGTCGTTTGACCGTTTCGCCTATTACTTCGACCTGCGGCCGCCCATCCCCGAGAAGATGATCCGCGGCGTCGATTATGCCATGCAACGGTATCAGTTTACCGTCGACCCGATCGACCTTAAAAAACTTGACGCCGAGCTGGCCGCGGTAAAGGAGATCATCGACCGGACCATGCCGGAAGATTGGCCGGACATGATCCCCCCCACCATGGAGGAGATCCGCGCCGAGGCCGGGCGCCTGCTCCAGGTGGCCGAGCCGGACCTGATCCAGATCGCGCGGACGCTTGACGGAAAACCTATCGGGTTTTCCATCGCGCTGCCCGACTATAACCAGGTGCTCATCCGCCTGAACGGCCGCCTGTTCCCCTTTGGAATCTTCAAGTTCCTCTGGTTGAAACGCAAGATCACCGACGGACGAAGCTTTGTGATGTTCGTGGTGCCGGAATTCCACAAAAAGGGCGTTTCAGGCGCCATCTACCTCAAAACCTTGCAGGCGGCCCAGCGAAAGGGCTACGTCTACGGCGAGGGGTCGACCATCGGCGAGTTCAACCTGCGCATGCGCCGCGACGCCGAAGGGGCCGGCGGCCTCCACTACAAGACCTACCGGGTGTACGTCAAAAGCCTCTAAAAAAAGCGGCCAAAAAGGGCACCCCTCTTGGCCCTTTTTGGCCGCTTTATCGCCCGTTTAGACCTCCATAATGATCGGCAGCACCATGGGCCGCCGCTTGGTCCGTTCATAGAGATAGCGGGTCAGCACCTCTTTGACGTTCGTTTTGATATTGGACCATTCGGAGATCCGATCCTTCTGGCATTTCTCCAGAGCCTCCCGGACCTTGAGGCGGGAATCCTCCATGAGCTCCTCCGACTCCCGCATGTAGACAAACCCGCGGGAGATGATATCCGGGCCGGCCACCACATTGCCGGTCTGCCGGTCGATCGTCACCACCACGATGAAGATCCCGTCCTGCGACAGAAGCTTGCGGTCGCGTAACACGATATTGCCCACATCACCGATGCCAAGGCCGTCCACCAGGACCTTCCCGGCCGTCACCTTTCCCGCCAACTGGGCGCCCTTGTGGTTGATCTCAATCACGTCGCCGTATTCGGTGAGGAAGATGTTTTCCTTGGCAATCCCCACCGCCTCGGCCAGTTGAGCATGCTTCACCAGGTGCCGGTATTCGCCGTGCACCGGGATGAAGTACTTCGGACGGGTAAGGTTGAGCATCAGTTTGAGTTCCTCCTGGCTGGCATGGCCGGAAACATGCACGCCGGAAAAGGCCTCGTAGATCACCTGGGCCCCCTGCTTGAAGAGAAAGTTGATTGTCCTGGCCACCAGCTTCTCATTCCCGGGGATCGGCGAGGCGGAGATGATCACGGTGTCGCCGGGGATAATAGCCAGCTTCTTGTGCTCCGCCATGGCCATCCTGGTCAGCGCCGACATCGGTTCCCCCTGGCTGCCGGTGGTGATGACCACAAGCCGGTTCAGAGGGATCCGGTCGATATCGTCCAGATCAACCATCATCCCGTCGGGGATATTGAGATATCCCAGATCCCGGGCGATTCCCACCACGTTGACCATGCTGCGCCCGACCACGCAGACCTTGCGGCCGAACTTCATGGCCGAGTCGACAATCTGCTGGATCCGGTGGACATTTGAGGCGAAGGACGCCACGATGATCCGGTTTTCAGCGGACCGTAAGGTGTCGTCGAAGGTCTGCCCGACCACCCGCTCGGAAAGGGTGTATCCCGGGCGTTCCGCATTGGTGCTGTCCGAAAGCAGCACCAGAACCCCCCTGTCGCCATAATCCGCAAACCGGTGAAAGTCGGTTACCTCGCCGTCAATCGGCGTCAGGTCAATCTTGAAGTCGCTGCTGTGAATCACATACCCGTATGGGGTCTGAATCGCCAAAGCCACCACATCCGGGATGCTGTGGCTCACCCGGAGAAATTCGATTCCAAAAACCCCGACCTTAATTCGATCCCCGGCTTTCACGGTTTGAAAGTTGACGGTCACCTCCGGGGAAACTTCCTCCATCTTGCCTTCCACAAGGCCGAGCGTCAGGCGGGTGCCGTAGACCGGAACATTAAGTTCCTTGAGCACGTAGGGAAGCGCCCCGATATGGTCCTCGTGCCCGTGGGTCAGGATGAGCGCCCGCACCCGGTCGCGGTTCTCCCTGAGATAGGTGATATCGGGAATCACCAGGTCAACGCCCAGCATCTCGTCGTCGGGGAACATCAGCCCGGCATCGATTACCAAGATGTCATCCCCGTACTCGATGGCTGTCATGTTTTTGCCGATCTCGCCCACCCCGCCCAGCGGGATTATCCGTAACGGCTTTCCGTTTTTGGACATAAATAAAAAGAGCCTCCAATCTGGCACTTTACAGAATGCAAAGGCCGTCGCTTAATTTAAAAGTATTCCTGGAAACAACACAAAGGCCGCCCCCACGTTCCGTCCACATGCGTGGGAAAAAAGAGCCGTTTGCCGTACACGAACACTCTATTTCTTATTATACCTAAGCGACGGCCAATATACAAGTTAAATTTTCTCCCTGGCATCCCGTCGAACGCGCGGAACAAGCGAGGCGCGCTAGGACAAAAGGCCGGCGTTGCGCATCTCGGCCTTGATGGCCTCCAGTTCCTTGGGAGCCGGCGGGTACAACGGCAGCCGGAAGCCGCCCGTCTTAAACCCGGTAAGCCCGAGCGCGACCTTCACCGGCACGGGGTTGGTGGTAATAAACAGGACCTTGAAGAGCGGCAGAAGTTGCAGGTGAATCGTGGTGGCCTCCTTGACCTTTCCCTGGAAAAAGAGGTCGATCATCTCGTGGATCTGTTTCCCCACCAGATGCGAGGCGACACTCACAATCCCGCAACCGCCCACGGAGAGGATAGGCAGGGTAAAGGCATCATCGCCGCTGTAAATGTCAAAATCCGCGGGCAAACGCCGCCGCTCCTCGGCAATCTGGCCTATATCACCGCTGGCTTCTTTTACCGCCACGATATTCTGGATCTCCGCCAGGCGGGCCAGGGTCTCAGGAAGGATATTCACGGCGGTCCGGCCGGGAATGTTGTAGAGCATCACCGGCAGCTCCGTAGCGGCGGCAATCGCCTTGAAATGCTGGTAGAGCCCCTCCTGGGAAGGCTTGTTGTAGTAGGGGGACACCAGGAGGATCCCGTCCACCCCGGTCTTGCTGGCCGCTTTCGTCAGTTCGATACTCTCCTCGGTGTTGTAGGACCCGGTCCCGGCGATTACCGAGCACTTGCCCCCCACGGCCTCGGCCACCGCCGCGAAGAGCTTGAGTTTCTCCTCCTTGGAAAGCGTCGGGGATTCACCGGTGGTCCCCGCCACCACTATCCCGTCCGAACCCGTGGCCACCAGCCTTTCCGCCAGCCTTGCAGCCTGCACATAATCAACCTGCAGGTTGTCGTCAAAAGGCGTCACCATCGCCGTCAGCACCCTGCCAAAACGGGCCATCTTTGTCTACCTCCTCTTTTAGCGATCGCCGTTATCCAATTGAAATTGCCTGTGCAGCGCCTGGACTGCTTTTTCCATGTCTTTGCGCCTCACCAGGCAGGAGATGGTGGTATGGGAGTCGGTGGTCTGAAAGATGGGAACCTCGGCGCGGACCAAAGCCTCCACAATCCGGGCCATGACCCCCGGCACTCCGTGCATCCCGGCGCCCACCGCCGACACCTTGGCAAAACCCGGGGTGGATTCCACCTGAAAACCCAGCCCCGTCAAAATTTTCACGGTCTGTTCCAGCTTCTCTTCCACCATGGTAAAGGAGATCAACTCGGGCGTAACCTGGATCAGATCAAGGCTGATTCCGGCCTCCGCCAACGGGCGAAAGACCTTCAGGCTTTGGCCGTCGGTGTTAAAGTCCCGATCGCTGCGGACCTTGACCTGCGCCACCCCAGCGATATGGGCAATGCCGGTGACGGTCCGATCGCCCCTGATCTCTATACCTCCTTTTGGGCTGTCCCAGATCAGGGTTCCCGGCGCCTCGGAAAAGGTACATCTTACCTTGAGCGGCACCCGGTCCTCCATGGCGATCTCCACCGCCCGCGGGTGGATCACCTTGGCCCCCAGCAAGGCCATCTCGCTGACCTCCCGGTAGGTGACCTGGGAGAGGGTCCTGGCTTCCGACACAATCCTTGGGTCGGCGGTCATGACCCCTTCGACGTCGGTATAGACCTCCACCACTTCGGCATGCAGCGCCACCCCAAGCGCCGCCGCGGTAGTATCGCTGCCGCCCCTGCCCAGGGTGGTCACCTCGCCGTCGGTGGTTATCCCCTGAAACCCAGCCACGATCACGATCTTGCCGCTTTCCAGTTGGGCAAGAATATTGTCGGGCTTGATCTCCACGATCCGGGCGTCCCCGAAGTTATCGTCGGTGATGATCCCCGCCTGGGCCCCCGTCAAGGCCACCGCCGGATAACCCATGTTTTGCAAGGTTTGGGCCAGGATCACCGTGGAGATAATTTCGCCGCAGGACATCAAAAGATCCATATCGCGCTTGCCCACGCCGCTACCGGGCCGTTTGATCAGATTGATCAGGGTATCGGTGGCATATGGGTCCCCGGCCCGCCCCATGGCGGAAACCACCACCACCACCGCCAACCCTTCTTTTACCGCCCGGATGATATGGCCGGCCACCTTTTCGCGCTGCTGGGCGGTGGCCACCGAAGACCCACCAAATTTTTGAACGATGATCTTCAATTCTTTCACCTCGCGCCAGCCCGGAGCAGGTTGCGTTCGATCAGGCGCTCGGCAATCTGGATGGCGTTCAAAGCCGCGCCCTTACGAATCTGATCGCCCACCACCCAAAGATTCAAGCCGTTGGCAATCGAGAAGTCCTCCCGCACCCGGCCCACAAAGACCGGATCCTTCCCGGCCACTTCCAGCGGCATGGGATAGACCTGCTGCGCCGGATCGTCCTGAACCACCACACCCGGCGCCCTGGAGAGGATCTCCAGCGCTCTGGCGGCGGACAGTTTCCGGTGGGTCTCCACGTTGACAGACTCGGAATGGCTGCGGAAGACCGGCACCCGCACCGTGGTGGCCGTGATCGCGATGGATGCGTCGTGCATGATCTTCCGGGTCTCGTTGACCATCTTCCATTCTTCCTTGGTGTATCCGCCCTCGGTGAAAATATCGATATGGGGGATCAGGTTGAAGGCGATGGGGTAATGGCGCGCCGCCTTAGCGTAAGGCAACAGAGACGGCTCGACCACCCGGTTTTCAGCATAAGCCCGGACCTGGTCCTTGAGGGCCTCCATCGCCCGGGCGCCGGCGCCGGACACCGCCTGGTAAGTGGAGACCACGATCCTCTTGATGCCCGCCTCCTGATGAATGGGGTTCAACGCCACCACCATGATAATCGTCGAGCAATTGGGATTGGCGATAATCCCATGGTGCCATTCCAGATCCGAAGGGTTGACTTCCGGCACCACCAGAGGCACTTTGGGGTCCATCCGGAAGGCGCTGGTGTTGTCGATGACCACGGCGCCAGCTTCCACCGCCGCCGGCGCCAGTTCCTGGCTCACGCCACCTCCGGCGCTAAAGAAGGCGATCTCCACTCCTTTGAAAGAATCCGGCTTCGCCTCTTCCACCGTATACTCCTGGCCGCGAAAGACCAGTTTCTTTCCGGCCGAGCGCCCCGAAGCCAGAAGCTTCAAGCCCCCCACCGGAAAATTTCGCTCGTCCAGGATGGACAAGATCTCCTCCCCTACCGCGCCGGTAGCACCGACAACCGCTGTCTGATACTTTCTCAATGATTCTCCCTCCACCTGCTGTAAAAAATATATTTATCTTACTCCAAAACTTATCCTGGGCCAGGTTTATCTTGCTCCAAGCAAAACCGGCTGGATCTGCCTGCCTTCCAGCGCTTCCAGCACCGTTTCCGGAATCGACTCCATCCTGGCCACGAGCGACGCCTGTTTGTCATGCGGCGCATCCTGCCCGAAGGGAACCATGTAGATATTCCGCATGTTCAACAGCATGCCGAGGTTCTTGGCGTTATTCCCCAGCCCGTCGTTGGTGGAAATCGCGATCACCACCGGCCTCCGATTGCGTAGTTGAGCTTTTGCCGCCATCAGCACCGGGCTGTCGGTAATGGCGTTAGCTAGCTTGGCCAGGGTGTTGCCAGTACAAGGCGCGATAACCAGGACGTCCAGCAACTTCTTCGGGCCGATGGTCTCGGCCTCCACGATGGTCGTAAACGGCTTCTTCCCGGTAATCCGAAGCAACTCGTCCTTCCATTTTTCTGCAGGGCCGAAGCGGGTATCGGTCTGGCTGACCGATTCGGAGAGGATGGGAATCACTTCCGCCCCGGCTTCAACCAGCCGCTGGATCTGCGGGATAACCTCACCCAATGTGCAATGCGACCCTGTCAACGCAAAACCTATCCTCTTTCCCGCCAGAGACATCGCAAGCCCCCCTTAGTCCCGGAGCATATTTGCGATGATCTTGGGAAGAGCGCGAGCGAGAATCTGGCCTGCCGTCTTAGGCGCCACCTGCCCCGGCAGGCCCAGGGCCAAAACGGCCTTGATACCCATCTCACGGGCGGCGGTAAAATCCACCCCTCCCGGAGCCGACGCAATATCCACAATCAGGAGATCCGGCCTGGCCTGCTTCAAGATCTCCCGGGTCAGCAACAGCGCCGGGACGGTGTTAAAGATGATCTCCGCCTGTCCGACCACCCCAGCCAACTCCGCCAGGGGAACCGGGACGCACCCCATCTCCAGAGCCCGGGCCAATTGGGCGGGATTGCGCGCCAATACCGTCGTATTGGCCCCCAGAGCCTTGAGGGTCCTGGCCAGCGTCACGCCGCAACGCCCAAAGCCCAGCACAAACGAGTTGCTGCCGTGGATGGTGATGGGGAGTTCCTGCATGGCAATCTGAATGGCGCCCTCGGCGGTGGGGATGGAGTTAAGCACAGCCACTTCTTCTATCTCAGCGGTCTCCACCAGCCGGAGCCCCCGGCGCGCAGCCCATTCCTTCACCACCGGTTTGGCCATTCCAATCAAAAGAGGTGTCCCCGGCGGGATGATTTCAAAAAGTTCCCCGCTCAGTTTCAAGCCGGCCCGGTTGTCCATCACGGCTTTAATTTTGCCGGTTTCGTCGGTATTGCTCATGGGAGCTATGATCGCGTCAGCCCCGGTTACCGCCTCCTCCAGAGTATCAACCAACCGTGTCCCCGGATCCTCCGCCAATTGTGGCAAAGAAGGATAGCCAACCGCCTTGATCCGGGCTCCGGCGAGCCTCAAGGCCTGAAGCAACTCCAGTTCCCTTTTGTCCCCACCCAGCATTGCGACCGTAAATCCATCCAGGTCGGCAGACATGCCGCTCACCTCGCTCGTTCCCTGCGAACATCGCACTGCCATTATATGAGGGGCCAAAGGGTCCAGTGCTTGTCAAGGGCCGAAGACCAGGCTCTCCAGGCCGTAGACGACCTCCCGGAGACCGGCCGCCTTGCGAACCGCCAGGAGCACTCCGGGCATATACGCCTCCCGGTCGATGGAATCGTGCCGGATCGTCAGGGTTTCTCCGGGGTTGCCCAGGATTACCTCCTGGTGGGCCACAAATCCGGGCAATCTGACGCTGTGAATGTGAATACCGGCCAGTTCGCCGCCCCGGGCGCCCGGAATCTTCTCCAGGGCGCCTTTCCCGCTTACCGGCGCCTGCGCCTCCATGGTGCTTTGCAGGGTGGCGCCGGCTGCGCGCCTTGCAGCCATCATCTCCGCGGTCTTGATCGCAGTCCCCGATGGGGAATCCAGTTTGCGGTCATGGTGAAGTTCGACGATCTCCGCATTTGTAAAGTAACCGGCGGCAATCTCGGCAAAACGCATCATCAAAAGCGCGCCAATCGCAAAGTTCGGAGCGATTATCGCACCAACCCCGTATTTTTTCGCGAAGTTCCGGATCTCCTCGACCTCGGGCTGGGACAGCCCCGTGGTGCCCACCACCGGGTGGACGCCGGCGCGAATGGCGGCCTGGATCCGGTTTTTAAGCCCCTCGGGGTGCGCAAAATCCACCATGACATCCGGCTTTGCCTGAGCCAGTGCGTTGTCAAAGTCCGGATTCACGGTTACCCCGAGAGGGCCGAGCCCGGCTATTACACCGATGTCCTCGCCGGCATGGCTGCGGTTAACAGCACCTGCCAGCTCCATATCCTCCTGGCGGTTGATGGCCGCCACCACCTGCCTGCCCATCTTTCCGCAGGCACCGACCACCACCACACGTAACTTCCGCATAAAGACCACCTCATCCGTATTGGTATCATTCTCATATAAATGAGCGAGGTTGTCAAGCCCTTTTTAGTTCAGCCATCCCACCTTTTTGTTCAAATTACCCCTTTTTAGTTTGTCCATCAAATCAGCCATAAAATAAAGGAAGAGGCATCTTCGCCTCTTCCGATCTTACACATAGCAGGGTATTTCTTAATTTCCACCCGTTTTCCAGAGAAAAGGTCGCCCTCTCTTGCGACATACGAGGAGCTTCTGGAGCAAAAGAGGCGACCTTTTCTTAACTAATGTACCTCGACATCCGACGCTCCGTTATCACGCAGAAGCTTGGCCGCTTCGTCAACCTTTTTACGGTCGGCCTTGACCACGGTAAGTATCTTGCCTTCCTTGACCCGTTGCTCGTAATACCGGCCCCTCTCCTCGGGGATTCCGTAGTCCACCAGGCCGCCCGCCAACCCTCCGGCCACGGCTCCGGACAAACCGGCCGCTATAGGCCCCGCAGCCACAATGGGGCCGATGCCGGGAATAGCCAGGGCTCCAGCCCCCGCCAGAAGGCCGGCGACCCCGCCTAGAGTTCCGCCCCAGGCGGTACCATCGGTTAAATCCTGATCACCCATTTCCATAGCCGCTCCGCCCTCTTCGTCACCCTCGGCGCCTCTACCTTCCTTTTTTCCTTTAGCCACAATGGAAATCTCATTGTTGGTGAAACCTTTTTCCCGCATCACGTTAACTGCCTTTTCGGCCTGATCCTTGCTGGAGAAGACCCCAATCACTGATGCCATCTTGCCACCTCCTTACAAATCTGTTTTTCTTTGCAGCAAGCCTATTGTCTCCCACCGGCCGCCTCGCTATTCACCATCTAAAAAATTAACCTTGCCGGCCAGCGGCAAGGTCTTTTTCTTTCCAGACAAAGATCGTCAAATTGCTATCAGTCATCAAGTCAGTCTTATCAAAATAGATTAGTTCTGCTATAAATCAGATTTACCCCCGGGGGTTTGACCCTTTACCCCCTTGAGGGCGAGGGTCTCCTTGATCCGAAGAAATTCCGCGATCAACTGGTCAAGCTTTTCGCTGACCAAGATAGCCTGCTCGCTTTGCAAGGTGTAGTTTCCACCATCGGTCACAGAGTTGAGTCTTTGACGTAAGGCCTGGATCTCTCCCTTCAGATCTTCCAGGCGGGCCTGCAACTGCATCGCAAAGCCTCCTTCACAAGGCCGCAGCCCACTTGGTGCGCGCGCCCAATCGTGGCGCGCACCAAGTAAATTTATATCATATCCGGCAACACCTGTCAAGGAAAATGACGGCGCATCATAGCCCGATTTGCCCATCACAAGCTAATCTTATAAATCAGGGATCTTGTCCTTGGAAGCGAGGTCCTCTTTGGCGGCTCCCAAACCAGTGGAACCAAAGCCGCCGCTGCCCCTTCTGGTCTCTTCAAGTTGATCCACGAACCTCAACCGGGCCGACACCACCGGGACAAAGACCAACTGCGCGATCCGGTCCCCGGGATGAATGGTGAAATCAGCATCGCCCAGGTTCTGCACGGGGCAGATCACTTCGCCGGTATAATCGCTGTCGATGACCCCCACGGCGTTGGCCATGCTGATGCCGTGCCTGGCAGCCAGGCCGCTGCGCGGGAAGACCAAGCCCACAAGGCCGCGCGAGGGCAGTTGGATGGCGATACCCGTTGGAATTGCGATCCTTCCGCGAGGTGGGATGGTTACCGGCTCGTTGATGCAGGCGGCAAGGTCCATTCCCGCCGCCCCTTCTGTGGCGTAGAAGGGCGCCGGTACCGTCTTGCCGAGCATCTCCGAAAGTCTTTTCACCTTGACTTCAATCTGCTCTGGAACCCATTCGAGCGAGCGTTCCCTTGCCATTTCTTCAGACATTGCGTTCCACCCAACCGATATCGTTTTGCGGCACGGCCGGCTTCTTCCCGGAAGCCTTACCCTTGCTTCCGGAAGCCTTTCCCTTGCCTGGACGGGGCTTGCTCTCCTGGCTTTTGCCGTTTTCCGTCCCTTTCCAGGGTCCAATAGCCGCCAGTGTCATCTGTTCCTCTATGAGGATCTCCCGGGCTATCCCGTTGAGTTCTTCCAGGGTCACGGCATCGACCTGGGCGATTACCTCGTCCGGTGACTGGATACGCTCGTAGAACAATTCGGATTTGGCAATCCGGCTCATGCGGTTGGTGGTGCTTTCCAGGCTCAACATCAGGCTTCCTTTTAGTTGCTCCTTGGCGCGCCGGAACTCCTCCTCGCTCACCGCGCCGGACTTTACCTTGGCAAACTCATCTTTAACCAGCGCCAACACCTTGTCCACCTGTCCAGGGCTGGTCCCGGCGTATACGGTGAACAGGCCGGTCTCCTGGTAACTAACATGGTATGAATAGGTCGAATACACCAGGGCCCTTTCTTCGCGAAGTTCCTGGAAGAGCCGCGAGCTCATTCCTCCCCCTAAAATCACGTCCAAAAGGTACAGGGCGTACTTCCGGGGGTCGTTGCGGCGTATTCCCGGCATTCCAAGGCATAGATGAACCTGCTCGGTCTTCTTGGGCCGGATCAGGGTCTGCGCCCGTAAAACCGGAACCTCATCCCCTGCCGAACCCAGCTTCCCGCCAACCGCCCCGAAATATTTCTCCACCTCCCGAACCACGGCTTCATGCTGGACATTCCCCGCGGCCGCCACCACCAGGTTGTCGGGCGTATACCGTTCGTGGAGGTAAGCCTGCACATCCTGCCTGGAAATGCCGGTGACGCTCGCCACGGTTCCAAGGATATTGCGTCCCAACGGGTGCGTGTCCAGGATGGCTTGCGCAAGGAGGTCGTGCACCAGTTCATCAGGCGTATCCTCGTACATCTTGATCTCTTCAAGCACCACACTCTTCTCCTTTTCGAGGTCGGCCTCGGAGAAGAGCGAGTTTAAGAGCATATCTCCCAACACTTCCACGGCCAGATCGAAGTGGTTATCCAGCACCCGGGCGTAGTAGCAGGTATACTCCTTGCTGGTGAAGGCATTCAACTGCCCCCCGGATGAGTCAAACGTCTCAGCAATCTGCCTTGCCGTGCGGTTTTTGGTACCTTTGAAGGTTAGGTGTTCGATCAGATGGGAAATCCCGTTGTTATGCTCATTTTCATGCCTCGAACCCGCCCCGTACCAGAAACCAATGGATACCGAACGGACATACGGGATGTATTCCGTTAAAATTCGGATACCATTGGGCAAAACCGTCTTTTCATACATCAAGCGCTCCTCCTCGTTACATTGGCAGCTACTTCTAAGGTATTCGCACCGGCCGCTAAAACTCCTGTCGAACATGCCGCCTTTTCCAGGTGAAAATAGGCACGTTCTGCCAACCAGTGCTATTTTTACATAAAGGACTGGCTTTTAACCGGGTCGAATCTACAATAGGCCGCACTTTGTGCAAATTATTTTTGGTTGCCACGAACAACCCTCTTTCCAGACGACATTTCTTTCAAGGAGTCGGAATGATGCAATCTTCACAGCAAAGCGTTCTAATCTCAGTTTTGGCGCTGGCTCTGTCCTTGACCGGCGTCTTGAGCAACGGCCATTCCACCAGTGGCGGGAGCCCGCCGGCCGGCCAGTACAATGGCAGCCCGTCGGCGCTGACAGGGGCTCAGGCAGGGCAGCAAACGGCGGCTTCCCCGGGGAGCGCTTTTCAGCCCGGCCAGCCGGCTACCATCGCCGGAAATCTGGTAAACTTGCGTCCGACCCCTGACGAAAGCGCGCCGGTTTCCGCCAAGGCCCCCAGGGGCACGGTGGTTACCGTTCAGGCGGAGCAAGATGGATGGCTCCAGGTGACCTTGCCCAACGGTCAATCAGGCTGGGTAGCCGATTGGCTGGTCGATCGCCGGGCGCCGCGGACTCTGCCGGCGCAACCCCCGGTTGATGACGGCGCCATCGCCGGCCAACCCGGCGGCGGACAACCTTCCAACGGTGGACGCAGGCTTGTCCTGGGCAAAAAAGAGGTTATCGGCTATTATACAGTAGAATTTGCCGATGACCGGGACTCTTATAACTCCATGGTTTCCAACAGCAATTATTTGACTGGAATCGCGCCCTTTTTGTTCAGTGTGGACGCTTACGGCAACGTAACAGGCAAACATAGCCAGGAAGCAGTAACCTACGCCCGTTCCAGAGGGCTCAAGGCTTTAGCGCTGGTCCACAACCTGAGCAACGGAGATTTCAGCGCCAATACAGTTCACAACCTGTTGTCATATGAATCTAACCGGAAACGGGCCATTGACGGGATCCTGGGGATATTGAGGGCTTACGGGTATGACGGCGTCAATATCGATTTTGAGGCGGTGCCGGCCCGGGACAGGGAGGCATTGTCCACCTTCATGCGGGAGCTGGCCTTCGCCCTCCGGCCGGCCGGTTATCTTACGACCATCTCCATGCCGGCCAAAGCTTTCGAGGATTACTCCTCCTCATGGGGTGGCGCCTTCGACTACCGCACCATCGGCCAATACGCGGATCTGGTCATGCTGATGACCTACGACGAGCACTATCGTTACGGCGAACCGGGGCCTGTGGCCTCGGTGGGATGGGTGGAGGATGTGATCCGTTTTACCGTCAACCGGATCCCCCGGGAGAAGGTCTTGATCGGTATCCCCGCTTATGGTTACGACTGGCCGGGTAATGGCGGGCCCGCCACCACCGTGACCTACGACAGCGCCATGAGCCTGGCGCGGCGGCTGGGAATCGCCCCCCGCTGGGACGATTCCGCCAAGGTGCCTTATTTCACCTACTGGGATAAGAGCGGCCTGCG
>JBLNCV010000218.1:0-2894 GCA_050260975.1 Syntrophothermus sp.
GCTACAGCTTCGTCCCGCCGAAAGGGGAATCCGACGCGACGCGCCGGGCGGTCTCCAGCAGCCACTGGACCTGGTTCTTGCGCGTGAAGAATTCGTGGTCGCTGCGAAAGTGAAAACTCACCCGGACCACTTTGGCATTGCGCCCGTCGGCCACGGAAAGCCGGTAAACCGGGTCCCGGCTCAAAAGGTCGATAAACCTCTCCGCCACCGCCAGATCGCTTCTGGCCGATCCCTGCTCGCCCGCATCAAAGGTAAAACTCAGGGAGAACTCCTCCGTCTCGCCCTTCCCCCGCTGGCCCGGTCCGAGAAGCTCCTCGTCCAATTCCTTAACCTTGCCGCTGAGAAGCTCACAGGATCGCAACAGGAGGTCGAGTGCCCCCTCGCCGCCCGCCTCAAGGTCCAAAATCCTGCCGTCGAACGGCTCCTCATTTGCGCTATCCTCATTTGCGCTATCCTCTTTTGCGCTATCCTCTTTTGCGCCGTAGTCCTGGTAATCCTCTTCCAACGCCTCGCCATAGCGAAAGAGCCAGTCGTCGGCAAGTTCGAACCGCCCGCTCTCCCGGTCGAAATGGAAGGGGTTGTCCTTCCAGCCGCGGGTGAGCCGCTCCAACAAGGCATATTCCCTTTCCGCCAGAACGTCTTTCAGCAGTTCTGGAATGCTCGCCATCGCAATTCCCCTTGCCTGCCCGATATATCCTCCGAGTCCGTTCGTATCACCGGATCGAAAATTACTCAGCCCACTCAAACCGGGCGGTGAAGTGCCGCAGGATCTCCGGTTCGTAAGTAAACCGCATTCCCCGGATCTTCTCCTTGCGCCCGGCCAGCGCCCCGAAAGCCTCCACCACCACGTCCAGATGGCGATCGGTGTAGACCCGGCGCGGGATGGCCAACCGTAAGAATTCAAAGGGGGACTCCAACTGCTCCCCGGTCTCCGGGTCCCGCCCCATCATCAGCGAACCCACCTCGACGCCGCGTACGCCGCCCTCCCGGTAGAGCTCCACGCTCAAAGACTGCGCCGGAAATTGATGCGGGGGAATGTGCGGCAGAAAACGTTTGGCGTCCACAAAGACAGCGTGCCCGCCCACCGGCTGCTGGATGGGCACTCCGGCTTTCAGCAACTCCTCGCCGAGGTATTGCACCTGCTCAATCCGGTAACGAAGGTAATCGGCGTCCAATGCCTCCTCCAGCCCGACGGCCAGAGCTTCCAGATCGCGCCCCGCCAGGCCCCCGTAGGTCAGAAAACCTTCGTATGGAACCAGGAAACCCCCCACCTGCCGGGCCAATTCCTCATCCCGGAAAGCCGCCAGCCCGCCGATATTCACCAACCCATCCTTTTTGGCGCTCATGGTCAGGCCGTCGCCATAGGAGAACATCTCCCGGGCGATCTCCCGCGGCGTCTTATCCTTGTAACCGGGCTCCCGCTGCTGGACAAAGTACGCATTTTCCGCATAGCGGGCCGCGTCAAAGATCAACGGGATGCCATGCGTCCTGGCAATCCGGCTGGTCTCGCGGATACTGGCCATGGACACCGGTTGGCCGCCGGCGGAATTACAGGTGACCGTCATGATGATGGCCGCGATCTGTTCCCGGCCCTTCTCCCGGATGAAGGCCTCCAGCTTGCCGGTATCCATATCCCCCTTGAATGGCGCGTAGGCGCCGGTATCGAAAGCTTCGTCCACCACCAGATCCACCGGCCGCCCCTTGGCAAGCTGGATGTGCGCCCGAGTGGTGTCGAAATGCATGTTGCCCAGCACATATTGCCCCGGCTGTTTGATCAACACCGGGAAGAGCACCTTCTCCGCCCCCCGGCCCTGATGGGTCGGCAACACATAGGGGTATCCGGTAATGCTCTCCACCACTTCCCGCAGGCGGTGGTAGCTCCGGCTGCCCGCATAGGCCTCGTCGCCCTGCATCAGCCCCGCCCACTGCCGGTCGCTCATGGCGCCGGTGCCGCTGTCGGTGAGCAAGTCGATGTACACATCCTCCGACCGCAGCATAAAGACGTTGTAACCCGCCTTCCGGAGGGCCGCCTCCCTCTGCTCCCTGGGAATGAGGCGGATTGGCTCCACCATCTTGATCTTGAAAGGTTCTGGTTGGCGCAAGTTGAAACACTCCCACTTGGCTCGGCTTCAACCTTGCTCTGCTGGGCTTAGCTCTGCTAATCCTGTGAAATCTGATTTCCGCGATCCGTAGTCCGCGACATAGTCCGCGATCCGTGGTTGAGGTTTCGGAATTTCACAGTATGAAGCTTCGAGATCCATGGTATTTTTCCCTTTGCCTTTTGGAAACTTCCGCAAAAGAATAAAAGGCTCCATGGTCCTGAATAATTTTGACCATGAAGCCCTTGCCGGATCCATGCCGGTCTCCGACCTTTTCACCTTTTGCCAGAGGTCCTTGCCAGGCTTTCACCCCTTGAGCCGGCATTGCCGTATATCGTCTTTACGCCATCCTCACGCCCGCACCTTAGCCCAGGCCTCCAGCAGCGTGCGCTTGGCGTTGGCGATGATCATCTCGGGGATCTCGTCGCCGATCGGCTTGACCTCAAAGGCCACCACCGGCAACTCTTTCTTGCCCTTGCCCAGGTAGCCCACCTTGAAGAGCTGCACGATAAACTCCGCCAGCTCATCCACGTCCACCTCGCCGCCCTCGACCCCGAAACGCGGATGCGCGTCGCCGTAGGCCGGGTGCGACTGGTCTTTGATTACACAGTTGCCGATATGCGCATGCACCAGATAGTCTTTTACGTTCCTCAGGGCGTCAGCCGCCTTTTCAAACTGCTGGGGCAGGTGCGAGAGGTCGATCATCAGGCCGAAGTTGTCGTATTCGGCGCGCACGGCTTTGGCCACCGCCGCCGCCTCATCCGACGGGCCGATCAGCGCCTTCTTGTCGATGGT
>JBLNCV010000219.1:0-12283 GCA_050260975.1 Syntrophothermus sp.
GGGATGGCAAATCATATTTTGGCGCAAGATGTGGGGGAGATCTTGCTTACCGAGGCGCAGATCGCGGAAAAGATTGCCGAAATGGGAGAACGGATCTCGCGGGACTACGCGGGCAAGGACCTTTTGGCGATTGGGATCCTCAAGGGCGCCATTCTTTTTATGTCGGACCTGATCCGGCAGATCACCATTCCGGTGAAGACGGATTTTATGGCGGTCTCGAGCTACGGAGCCTCCACCAAGTCTTCCGGCATCGTGCGGATTCTCAAGGACCTGGACGAAAGTGTCGAAGGAAAGCACCTGCTGATTGTGGAGGACATCGTGGACACCGGCCTGACCTTGAAGTACCTGGTGGAAAACCTCAGCTCGCGCCGGCCGGCAAGCATCAAGGTTTGCACGTTGATGGACAAGCCCGCCCGCCGGGAAGTCCAGATCGTTCCGGATTACACCGGCTTCCAGATCCCGGACAAGTTTGTGGTGGGCTTCGGCCTCGATTATGCGGAACGTTATCGCAACCTGCCGTTCATCGGGGTGTTGAAGCCGGAGATTTATTCTAAGTAGCAGGGAGAGTTATCATTGCCGGAGAAAATAGTCATTCTCGATTTTGGGGCGCAGTACAGCCAGTTGATTGCCCGCCGGGTGCGGGAGTGCCATGTGTACAGCGAGATTGTGCCCTTTGATGTGAGCCTTGAAGAGCTGAGGGCGATGCGGCCCAGGGGGATTATCCTCTCCGGCGGGCCGTCCAGCGTCTACGGGCAGGGGGCGCCGGTGAGCGATGCGGGGATCTTTGACCTGGGGGTGCCGGTGCTGGGGATCTGTTACGGGATGCAGCTTATGGCCCATCAATTGGGTGGCGAGGTCTATCCGGCCCAGAAGCGGGAATACGGCCGGACGGATCTTTCGGTCTCCGACTACGGCGACCTGTTCACCGGGCTGGATTCGCGTGACCTGAACGAGGCCGGCGGCGCCCTGGTCTGCTGGATGAGCCACGGGGACCTGGTACAGAGCCCGCCGCCGGGGTTTGAGGTGCTGGCCACCACTTCCAGCACGCCGGTGGCGGCGATGGCGGACCGGCGGCGCAAGCTCTACGGGGTGCAATTTCATCCGGAGGTGGTGCACACCCCGAGAGGCAAGGAGATCATCTGCAACTTTGTGCGCAAGGTCTGCGGCTGCTCCGGCAGTTGGAACATGGAATCCTTTGTGGAACAGGCGGTGGCGGAGATCCGCCGGCAGGTGGGGGACGGTCGTGTGGTCTGCGGCCTAAGCGGCGGGATCGACTCCTCGGTGGCGGCCACCCTGGCGCACCGGGCGGTGGGCGACCGGCTGACCTGCATCTTTGTGGATCACGGGTTTTTGCGCAAGGGTGAGGCCGGGCAGGTGGTGCAGACCTTTGAGAAAGGTTTCCAGATGCGGCTCGTGCATGTGGATGCTTCGGAGCGGTTCCTCACGGCGATTGAAGGGGTAACCGATCCGGAGCAGAAGCGCAAGATCATCGGCCGGGAGTTTGTGAAGATTTTCGAGGAAGAGGCGGGAAAGCTGGGGAAGGTGGACTTCCTGGTCCAGGGGACGCTCTACCCCGACGTGATCGAAAGCGGGACCAAGCATGCGGCGGTGATCAAGTCGCACCACAACGTGGGCGGCCTCCCGGAGAAGATGCAGTTTTCCCTGGTGGAACCTCTGCGCAACCTCTTCAAGGATGAGGTGCGAATCTTGGCCCAGGAACTGGGGCTGCCGGAGGAGATCGTCTGGCGCCAGCCGTTTCCGGGGCCGGGGCTGGCCATCCGGATTATCGGCGAGGTGACCCGCGAAAAGCTGGAGATCCTGCGCGAGGCGGACGCGATCGCGCTGGAGGAGATCCGACGGGCAGGTCTTTATCGCGAGATCTGGCAGTCTTTCGCGGTTCTGACCAACGCCCGTTCGGTGGGTGTGATGGGCGACGAGCGGACCTACGGCTATGTGGTGGGCTTACGGGCGGTGACCAGCGAGGACGGGATGACGGCGGACTGGGCGCGGTTGCCCTACGATGTGCTGGAGCGAATCTCCAGCCGCGTCATGAACGAGGTCAAAGGGGTTAACCGCCTGGTCTATGACATCAGTTCCAAGCCGCCTTCCACGATAGAGTGGGAGTAGATGACACCTGGATAGAGTGGAAGTAGGTGACACCCGCATCGAGTGGAATTTGCCTGCTGCCGCGGGCCGGCAGCGGGCCGGCATTTATTGTGCGGTGTAGTGGAGGATAAATTATTGAAGCGGCTGGTCCTGGTTCTCATCCTGACGGGGATCATCCACATGGTGGACACCCTCTCTTATTCGGTGCGCATCGCCGGCGTGCAGACCAAGCGGCTGGCGATCGCCCTTTCCCTCTTCAACCTGATCGTGCTGGTCTCCCGCCTGGCGAACACCATCCAGGCGCCCCTTTTGGGAAGCATCGTGGATCTGGCCATCGCCCGGAAGCAAACCGCCTGGCTGGCCGTCGACTTCCGGGAGATCATCCTGGCGGCCACCATCGGCAGCGTGATTGGGGCACTGCTCATCCCCAGCTTTGTCGGCATCTTCAGCCGCGGCATCCTGATCTTCGAAGAGACAGGTTCGATCCCGCGCCTGCTTTCGCGGTTCTTCTCCCGCCGGGGGTATGAGGCGGTACGGCGCAACCTGAAGCCGCCGGAGATCCAAAAGGTCAAGAAATTCCGGATGACGGAACTGCCCAAGACCTTTCTCATCTTGAATGTCCTGATCACCTCCCTTCTGACCATCGGCGTGCTCTCCTCGATCTACGCCGGGGCGCTGATTCCAAGCTTCCGGCTCACCGCCGGCCAGCTTTCCGGCCTGGTGAACGGCACGGCGACCATTCTTCTGGCGATGCTGGTCGATCCCAGGGCGGCCGTAATTACCGACCAGGCTTTACGCGGGATCCGTCCGGAGTGGGACGTGAAGGTAATGGTCGTCCTCCTGGTGGCCGGCAAGATCCTGGGAACCTTGCTTGGCCAACTGATCTTCGTGCCGGCGGCGGAGAGCATCGTCTTTATCACCAGGATTTTAGCACGGCATTGACAAGCTATTGACAAACAGAGCTATTAACCAGTGCGAGGAGCTTCTTGAGCAAAAGGTGCAACTTCCTCAGCAGGCGCCCGCATAGAAAGACTCTTTTACGCGCATGCTAACACTCAGCCTCTGAAAGGGAACGTGTTGTCATGCGCATTTTAATGCTCTCCTGGGAATACCCGCCAAAGGTGGTCGGCGGGCTGGGCAGGCATGTTCAGGAATTGTCCGAGGCGCTGGGCGGGCTCGGGCACCAGGTGTATGTGGTGACCGGGGAGTGCCAGGGCCGTCCGGAGTACTCCGTGGAGCAGGGAGTCCACGTCTACAGGACGAGCGGCGGGTATCCGTCGTCCCGGGATTTTGTGATGTCCGTGATGCAGCTCAACTTCGGCCTCCTGCAAAAAGCCATGGAGCTCACCGAGGCGGGGGCGGGGATCGAGATCGTGCATGCCCACGACTGGCTGGTGGCTTACGCGGCCCGCACCCTCAAACACGCGCTGCACAAGCCCATGGTGGCCACCATTCACGCCACTGAGTACGGCCGCAACCATGGCCTGCATAATGACTTGCAGAGGCATATCAGCGACGTGGAATGGTGGCTGGTCTACGAGGCCTGGCGGGTGATCTGCTGCAGCCAGCACATGAGAAACGAGCTTCAATGGGTCTTTCAAACTCCTTCTGACAAGATCGACGTTATCCCCAACGGCGTCAACCCAAAAAACTTTCAGGGCGCCCTGGACAGGGCGGAACTGGAGGCGTTTCGACGCCAATACGCCTTGCCTCACGAAAAGATCGTCTTCTTCATCGGCCGCCTGGTTCAGGAGAAGGGAGCCGGCGTGCTGCTCGAAGCCGCCCCGAAGATCCTGACTTTTTATCCCGACGTAAAGATTGTCATCTCCGGCAAGGGTCCGACCCTCGATCACCTCCGGGAGCGCGCCCGCCAGTTGCGGGTCGACCACCGGGTGATCTTCACCGGGTTTATTGACGATCAGGTCCGGAACAAGCTCTTAATGTCCGCCGATGTGGCGGTCTTCCCCAGCCTCTATGAACCCTTTGGCATCGTGGCCCTGGAAGGCATGGCGGCGCGGGTGCCGGTGGTGGTTTCGGATACCGGCGGCCTGCGGGAGATCGTGGAGCATGGCGTAAACGGGCTGAAGGCTTATCCGGGCAACGCCGATTCCCTGGCGAACAACATTCTCACTTTGCTGCACGATCCAGCTTTTGCCAGGGCGGTGAAGGAGCAGGCTTACGAAGATATTTTGCAACTTTATAACTGGCAGAGGCTGGCGATCCAGACCGCGGAGGTCTATGCCAGGGTATTGCGCGAGTATAACCAGAGCGGTTGGGATACGGCGCCTGCCACAAAACCCGCCACAGCCCCGGACGAGGCGCTGCTCAACCGGGTTGGCCACTTCTTCCGGCAGATGGCCCGGGACAGGTATGCCACCGGGGAAGGAGCGGAGCACGGTGAGGGAACAGGGAGCTACCAGGGGGGCTACCACGGGGCGGGTTTTGGCGAAGAGGATCTTGGCGAAGATTTTGTGGTGAAAGTAGAAGCCAAGCGGGGTGAATACCAATGAAGGCCGTGATTATGGCCGGGGGGCAGGGGACCCGGCTGCGGCCGCTCTCCTGCGACCTCCCCAAACCGATGGTCCCCATCATGAACCGTCCCATGCTGGAGCACATCATCCTTCTGTTGCGGCAACATGGGATCACGGACATTGCGGTGACGCTGTGTTATCTGCCGGAGGTGATCCAGGACTACTTCAGCGACGGCGCGCGCTGGGGCGTCAACCTCCGTTACTACCTCGAAGAGACCCCGCTGGGGACCGCCGGCAGCGTGCATAACGCGGATGATCTTCTCGATGAAACCTTTCTGGTGATCAGCGGCGACGCTTTGACCGACTTTGACCTGACCAGAGCGGCGCAATTTCACCGGGAGCGCCGGGCGCTGGCCACTCTTCTCCTTACCAGGGTGGAGTCCCCGCTGGAATACGGGGTGGTGATGACGGAGCCGGACGGCCGGATCCGCCAGTTCTACGAAAAACCGAGCTGGAGCGAGGTCTTCAGCGACACCGTCAACACCGGGATCTATGTCCTGGAGCCGGAAATCTTCAAATTCTTTAAAAAGGGCCGGCCCTTCGACTTCAGCAAGGATCTCTTCCCGATCTTCCTGCGGGAGAAGGAGCCGCTCTTTGGTTACGTGGCCGAAGGCTACTGGTCGGATATTGGGAATCTGGAGCAATACCGCCAGTCGCACTACGATGTGCTGGCCGGTCAGGTGAATATAGGGCTCCCCGGGCGCAAGCTCGGGGAGAAGATCTGGGTGGGCCAGGGGACGGAGATCGCTCCGGGAGCCCAGTTGTACGGACCGCTGGTCATCGGCGATCATTGCCGGATTGAAGCGGGGGCGATCCTGCATCCTTACACGGTGGTGGGCAACCACAGCGCGATCAAGGCAGGGGCGACGCTGAAGCGGACCATCCTGTGGAATAATGTGCTGGTGGAACCCCAGGTCGAACTCCGGGGAGCGGTGGTAGGGGGACATGTCTGCCTGCGTTCCCGCAGCGCCGTATATGAAGGGGCCATTGTAGGCCGGGATTGTACCGTCGGGGCCGGGGCGATTGTAAAACCTCAGGTGAAGATCTGGCCCAGCAAGGTGGTGGAGCCCGGCGCAACGGTCAATGCCAGCCTGGTGTGGGGGAACCGGCTGCCCAGGACCCTTTTCGGCCATTTAGGGGTGAGCGGTACGGTTAACGTGGAGATCAGTCCGGAATTTGCGGCCAAGCTGGGGGCGGCTTACGGCAGCACCCTGGCGCCGGGTGCCGCGGTGGTGGTGGGAGCCGACGCGCAAAGGCCTTCCCGGATGCTCAAGCGGGCCCTGGTGGCCGGCCTTCTTTCCGCCGGCGTCAATGTGTACGATCTGGGAACGGTCACCACGCCGGTGGTCCGGCACAGTATCACCAGCCTCGGAGTCAAGGGCGGCGTCCAGATTCGGGTGACCTCCCGGGAAACGGGCCACGTCCTGTTGGAATTTCTGGACGAGCAGGGGCTGCCCCTGGCCAAAAGCCGGCAACGGAGCCTGGAGAGCATCTTTTTCCGGGAAGATTTTGACCGGGCTGAGAGCCATATGCTGGGCGAGATGACCTATGTGCCCAGGGTGGTGGCGGCGTACCTGGACGGCCTTCTGGAAAGGATGGATGTGCAGGCGGTTCGCCAGGCGCAGTACAAGGTGGTGGCCTCGTATGACGTGGGAAACCTGTCGTTTCTGCTGCCGGCGTTTTTGGATGCGCTGGGGTGTCAGGCAGTGCCCGTGGCCGCCGAAGGGCCGCTTGACCTGGTGGCCGGGGCGGTTCAGGCCGAAGGCGCCGCTCTAGGCCTGGTGGTGGATGGAAACGGGGAAAAATTGCTATTAATCGATTCCAAAGGACAACCGGTCAGTGAGGAGGTTCTTACCACGCTGGTATCGTCGCTGCTCCTTGAAGAGTCGGAACAGCATACGGTGGTGGTGCCGGTTACTGCGCCGCAGGCGGTGGAAAGGCTGGCGGAACGCTTAAACGGCCGGGTAATCCGCGCCAAAGCCGATCCGCGTTCCGTGATGGAGAAGGCGTTGCCTTTCTTTCATCCAGCCTTCGACGCGCTTTTTTCACTGGGCAAGGTTTTGGAAGCCATGGCGGCGGAGCGCCTGCCGCTGGACGGCCTGATCGCGACCTTGCCGCCCATCAATATGACCCGGCGGGATGTCACCTGCCCCTGGCAGGCCAAGGGGAGAGTGATGCGCTCGTTGCTGGAGACCAGCCGGGAGAGCCGTGTTGAACTTCTGGACGGGGTCAAGGTCTTCCATGACGAAGGTTGGGCCTTGGTTCTGCCCGACGCCGAAGACCCGGTCTTCCATGTATACTGCGAAGCCCAGACGCAGGAGGGGGCGGACAGCCTGATTGCCGCCTATGTACGCAAAATCGGCGAGATGCAGCAACTTCGATGAAAGTCTGGTACATGTTGATGTCTTCCAACTCGCCGGCCATCGCTTTGCGCAGACGCTTGAGATCCTCGTCGCCGGTGACGCATTCGTGAGGCATACCCATTCCGGGATGCATTCCCGGGTGCATCTCTGGCATTACCGGTCCCATTCCTCCGCCGGGCATGAAAGTGTTGGCGTAGGCTTCCTCATCATGTTTTTCCTCCTTGTGTCCAAAGTTTACTGTATCATATTCCTTGGACACCGGAGGGGTTCGTGGTATTTTACATAAATTCCTGTACAGGGGGAAGAGTTTTTTCTTTTAAAGCTCGCACTCTACGCCGGTTTTGCTGCGGCTTACCTTCCCGCCGCGCTCAGGGTGCCCGCCGGGCTTGGCGCCGATGCCGGCAAGCCCTGAAGCACCCGCGCGGCGGCGTCGGAGCGGTAAGCGGTGTAATCGAGGTCCGGGAAGATATTGTCCGCGTACTCGATCTCGCGTAACCAGTCTTCCTCTATCGCGCCTTTTTTGATCATCTCGTACAGCCTGGTAAACCGTCCGATGTGATCCTTGGTGCGCTTTTGCGCGTAGGAGACCATGGTGCCGGTCTTCATGATAAACGCCCAGTCGCTGCTCTGGGCCAGCAAAAGCTCCCTCGCGGCCTGCCGGATGGCCCGCAGCGTGACGCCGGTCGCTTGAGGATGGGTGTCGGCGATCTCCACCATGCGCTCGGCGGCCTTGTGCAGGTGGCGGTAGATCCAGTCGTTGCTGCCTTCGAGCCAGACCTCGTTATAGCCCTTGTAGCCCCAACTGGACATGGAAGGCGTGCTTAATTGATTGCGCGGGTAGATGCCCAGGTAATCGCCGGGGGTGATGGCCTTGACGGCCTGCTGGTCGTAGGCCAGCTTCCGGAAGAGGAAGTCCAGCCACATCGGCCCTTCAAACCACCAGTGGCCGAACAATTCGGCGTCGTAAGGCGCGATCACCAGTGGTGCCCGATCCATCACCGAAGCGAGGTACTCGACCTGCTTCTCCCGGTTGAACATGAAGTTGCCGGCGTGAATTGCCGCTTTCTCCCGGGCCCGGTCCGGGTCGTAGGGCTGTTTGTCGTGGGTCTGGCCGGTGATCCGGTAGTATTTGACGCCGGTGAAGATCCGGTTTCCGTCCGGTTGAATGTACGGCCGGATGTAGTCGTATTCCAGATCGAAGCCCACGTCCCGGTAGAACTCCCGGTAATCATAGTCGCCGGGATAGCCCTCGGTGGCGCTCCAGACTTGCTTGGAGGACTCCAGATCCCGGCCGAAGGCGGCCACGCCTGACGGGCAGTAAATGGGCGCCATATTGGCGTATTTGGGCCGTGGAGACGCGCAGATGATCCCGTGCGCATCGACTATGAAATACGTGATGCCGGCTTCCCGCAAGAAACGGTCATGGCCCGGGTGATAGGCGCATTCCGGCAGCCAGAAGCCCTTTGGCTGCGTGCCAACGAAGCGCTTGTAAGTGTCGACGCCGAGCTTGATCTGGGCACTCACCGCCGGCTGCGAGATATCCATCAGAGGGAGGTACCCGTGGGTGGCCGCCGAGGCCATGATCTCCAGGACGCCCCGGTTTTGCAGGTTTACGAAAGCCTGGAGGATATTCCGGTGGTACCGGTCTTCAAACAGCGTCCTGGCCCGGTAAAACCGGTCCCGGTACATGTTGGCCAGCCGGTGGAACTCCGGCTGCCAGCGGGTCCGTGCCACCTCGTGCTCCGCCAGATCGATCAGCTTGTTCAGGTGATGCAGATACCGTTCCTGAAGAAGCGGATCGTCGAACATGCTCATCAGGGTAGGCGTAATGGACATGGCCATCCGGAAGGGAACTCCGTCGTCGGCCAGCCTTTCCAGGACCTCGATGAGCGGGATATAGGTTTCCGTGATGGCCTCGTAGAGCCAGTTTTCTTCCAGAAAATAGCTGTGCTCGGGATGGCGCACATAAGGAAGATGGGCGTGCAGGATTATCGCCAGGTAGCCCTGGGGCATCATAAACCACCTCATATCTTCTTTGAGATGTGGAATCATCTCAATGAGTGTGTTTGGCGACTACAGGGGTAATCACGATGGTTTCGCCGGTGTGCGCTGACGTGCCGGCCACCGGGATGGCTCGCTCTCCGTCGGGGAGGGCAAAGCGCAGGGTAAAGGTGCCGTCCGGGCGCAGCCTGACCTCCTGGCCCGCCACGATGACCTTTGCGTCGGGTTCCGTCGCGCCGTGCACAATGAGTTCGGTATGGACGGTGAGCCAGAAGGGCCGTTCCACCGGTGGCTGGCGGCCCCAACTGGAGATGCTGCTGACCGCGCCGGAACCCATTTCGCGCGCCAGGCGCCGTGCCAGGGGCTGCATCAGTTCAATGGAGCTCTGCCCGAAACCATATCCCCGCCGCATGGTATATCCGTAGATCTCATCCAGGGTCAGCCATTCCTCGTCAATAATCTCCGACACGCCTGCCCTTGGCGTGATCACCGAATTGGAGCGGGCCAGCCGGATAAACCTTCCATCCTGGGTGATGACACCCAGATCGATGCAATAAGAGCGGTTTGGCACCCCCACATCCACGTACCAGTTGTTCGTGAAAGGGTTGACCACGATATCGAAATATCGGTCGGCCAACGATGGATTGAAGCTCACGGCCGCGATCTGTTCGGTATTTATGCCCGAGATGTCGTAGACCCGCAGGATCATCCTTGACGCTTCCCAGGCGCTTGGACCCAACTCCTGGCGAAGCCCGGCGATGGTAGAGTCGGAGATCTCCCAGTAGGTATGCAACCAGTAGGGATCCCGCACCATGGCCACGATCTTGGTATCGCCATAGCCGGGAGGAAGCTCGTAGCCGGATTCCAGGTGTTGACCGGGGGTTGGGCCAGGCCCGGCCATGGCCGGCTGCGCACCTTCCGCCGGGATAGCCGGCCAGATTTTGGTAGTCCCGAACGGTCTCCGGCCGTGGCTTTTTTTCGTCCCGGCGGTATCCCGGATCAATTCCACGAGTTCGTCGCGGCCAATATTTTCAGGAACCCCAATATCGAGTTCCTGGGCGGCCTGGATAAGCTCAGATTTTGTCATCTCTGCCAATTCTTTATGGAACATGCAAGATCACCATACCCATACCATAATCCAGATAAGTGCTGGCGCGCACATTACTATAATAATATTTCGCCCCCCGGCAAGCATTATACGCGCTGCGACAGCCGTATTGACTTTTCGTGGCGAGGACAGACTACCAATGGAAGCCTGGTTGTACGAGGTGAAAGCACAAGGATGCCCCGAGAGCTTGTGATCGGCAACGGAACCCTTTTGGTTAATTTTGACGATGGGTTGAACATGCGGGATCTATATTATCCTTATGTGGGGATGATGAATCATATCAACGGCCACAAAAACAGCATCGGTCTCTGGCTGGAAGGGAACTTCGGCTGGCTGGACGAATCGTCCTGGACCCGGTCTCTGGCTTACCAGAAAGACACCCTGGTGACAGACACCGTTGCGGTCCATAATGATTGGGGCGTCCAACTGGAGATGAACGACGCTGTTTACTTCCGGGAAAACATCTACTTGAAGAGGCTTTTGGTCCGCAATCTGGCCGACCGTCAGCGGGAGTTCCGTTTTTTTTTCACCCATGATTTTTCCATCTGCCAGACCGATATCGGCGACACGGCGCTCTACGACCCGGTGCCAGGGGTTTTGCTCCATTACAAGCGCGACCGGTGTTTTTTGATCAATGCTTTTTGCGAAAATGACGGGTTTGGGGGGGAATTCAAGATCTTTCAATATGCCACGGGGCGCAAACGCTTCGGCGGCGCGGAGGGCACCTGGCGCGACGCGGAGGATGGGAGGCTGGAGGGGAATCCCATCTCTCAGGGCTCGGTGGACAGTACGGTAAGCTACCGGCTGCTTATTCCGGCCAACGGGGAAAGGGTCTTCTACTACTGGATTGCGGTGGGGAACAGTTTCGAAGAGGTTTATGAGTTGAATGACCTGGTCTTGCACCAGGGGCCGGAGGAGATGATCGGAGAAACCGCCGTCTACTGGCAGTCCTGGGCCAACAAGATCGACCGGAGTTATGCGGATCTCCCGCCGGAGGTGGTGGACTTCTTTAAACGCAGCCTGCTGGTAATCCGCACCCAGATCGACGAGGGCGGGGCGATTCTGGCCTCCAACGATTCGGACATCCTTCAATACAATCGGGATCATTACAGTTATGTGTGGCCGCGGGACGGGGCGCTGGTGGCCTACGCCCTGGACAAGGCCGGCTATCCGGAGTTGACCGCCAAGTTCTACCGTTTTTGTGAAAAGGTGATCAGCACGGAAGGCTTCCTCTGGCACAAGTACAACCCCGACGGCTCGGTGGGTTCGAGCTGGCATCCGTGGGTGCGAAACGGCAAGGCGCAGTTGCCCATTCAAGAGGATGAGACCGCCCTGGTGATCTTCACTCTGTGGCATTTTTACGAACGGGAAAGGGATCTGGAGTTTGTGGAATCCCTGTATGAGACCTTGATCAAACCGGCTGCCGACTTCATGGTCAAATACCGGGATCCCCGGACCAAGCTGCCGCGGGAAAGCTACGATCTCTGGGAGGAACGGCGGGGGGTCTTCACGTTTACCTCGTGCGCCGTTTACGGGGGGCTGGTGGCGGCCGCGCGGTTTGCGCGGCTCTTCGGGCACACCAAGACGGCGGAGAAATACGAACGGGCGGCGGGCGAGATCAAGGACGGGCTGCTTCTCTACCTCTTCGATCCGGAACTGGGCAGGTTTTTGCGGGGCATCTATCTCAAGGAGGATGGGGAGATGGTCAAGGATTACACCCTGGAGAGCAGCCTGATGGGGTTGTTCGAATTCGGAGCCTTCCCGGCCAACGATCCGCGGGTGGCGGCCACGATGCTGGCGGTCCAACAGGGGCTCTGGGTGAAGACCGAGGTGGGCGGCGTGGCCCGTTACACCAACGATTACTATTTCCAGAAGAGCGGCGACGTGGCGGTGGTCCCCGGCAATCCCTGGTTCATCTGCACCCTGTGGCTGGCGGAGTGGTATATTGAAAAGGCGCTGACCATTGAGGAGATCGAGTCGGCTCGGGAAATTTTGGTCTGGACCGTGAAAAATGCCCTCCCAAGCGGGATTCTTTCCGAACAGCTCAATCCATACACGGCCGAACCTGTCTCGGTGGCGCCGCTGACCTGGTCCCATTCCACCTTTGTGCTGGCGGTGATGAAGTATGTGGAACGCTGGAACAGCCTGAAACAGCGGGTGGATCTGGTCCACTA
>JBLNCV010000220.1:0-4640 GCA_050260975.1 Syntrophothermus sp.
ATAACCGTGCCAAATTGTCGTCCGACCTCATGCGCCCGATTATCGATCAACTTTTGGCGGAGATAGAAGGGATTGATTCCAGCACGGATAAGTTATTAATCATCGGCGCCACCAATATGCCTTGGGATGTTGACCCGGCTTTCAAACGGCCGGGGCGCTTTGACAAGATGCTCTTTGTTCCCCCTCCCGATGAAGTCGCCAGGGAGGCTATTTTTAAGCTGAAGCTGGCGGATAAGCCGGCGGAAGCAATAGACTTCAAGCTTTTGGCGGCCAAGACGGAGCTTTACTCCGGGGCGGACATCGAGAATGTGGTGGAATTGGCCACGGAAAATGTGATTGCCGAAATCTTGAAAACCGGAGTGGAACGGCCAGTTCAGATGAAGGATCTGTTGGAGGCAGTGGAAGCCACCAAACCTTCAACCATTGAGTGGCTCAGGACCATAAAAAATTATGTAAAGTATGCTAACCAAAGTGGTTTATACGACGAGGTCGAAAAATTTTTGGCACGGCATAAGAAGATATAACTTGCCGGAAAGAAGACAGTCCGTATAGTACACCGGGTGATAGCTGGTTCTCAAAAAAGGGAGCCAGTCTATTTTTTTATTTATACCACTTAACTTTTTAATTGGAAGGATCTTGTGGGAACGCTGGCTATGGCGTTTCTACCCGCGGCTTTGGTCAGCGGTTTTCTCTCCTTGCGCCTTGGCAGGCTGAGCGATCGTTTCGGCCGCACCCCGATGATGGCCGCCGGGTTGGCGGGATCCGGCCTGGTTTCCCTGAACGAGGCGGATCACAAACTTGGGCACCGATCCAGGCTTTGGGACATTGGGGGAGCAGGTGGGTGCCGAGAAACCCCGTCCCGCCGATCACAAAAACCTTCATGTCCGCCACCTCTTCTCAGGCCAGGGCAGGCGCAGCATGCGGCAGCGCAGCATGTACGCCTGCTTTAAAGTAGTTACGCCAGTTATGGTATGGCTTTCACATTTAATGCAGCCTGTCCCTGCTAAACGCGTTCTCGCCGAGGGGCACATCAAACTGAACCTTCTTCAAGACCATCTCGGTGGTGGAAGCGTCGCGAATCACGTCCTTTACCGTAATCCGGATCGGGTAGTAACGGGAACCGTACTTCTGGATGTCGCCGTTTTGCAGGTACTTGAGGAGCTTCCCGCTCTTGGCGTAGTACTCCTCGCGGAGCGCGATGAAATACTCGCTGTCCACCCACATCTTGATGCGGTAGTAGGTGATGCCGGAGACCTTGGCCTCCAGATCCAGGACGATACTCGGGCGGCCGCCCAACTGCTCGTTTCCGGCAATCTGCGCCGTATACCTGTCCTGGAGCTTCTTGGAGCGCTCCATCATGTCCTCGTAGGAGAAGTCGCTGCCGTTGGCGCTCTGGCGCAGTTGGTGCCCGGCGATGTTGATCACCCGGTTCACGCCGGGATGGTACATCCAGAGGTTGTCGCCCAGGCGCAGGTACTTGATGCCCTTGTCGCGCTCGGGGGCCAGAAACTCCGAGTATGCCTTGTCCTTGCCCTCGTTTTCAATGTGCAGTTGCTTCTTGACCACCCGGTCTTTGTAGGTGATGGTCATCTCGGCCTCGATGACGCTGCTTTTGGCGTACATATTCTCGTCCACCCGGTTGAGAATCTCGTCCGCGGTCAGCGCCGCAGCCTGTGGAGAATAAGCCGGAAGGATCAGAATGGTTAGAAGAATGATCGCCGTGACTGTTGCTAACCTGCGCATGGATCTTGCCCCTCTTTCTGCTTTATTTGGACACCTGTTCAGTCGATTACCTCGCCGCCCCTGACTGCTACATCCGCATGGCGGCGGCCGGCTCGATCTTGGCGGCGCGCCTGGCCGGGAAGAAGGCGGAGGCCGCCGCCGCAATCGAACCGATCAGGAAGCTCCTCAAAACGGCCACCGGGTTGAGCTGTCCGTAGACCACGCTCTTCACGGAGATGGGGAGGCCCCGGGCGGTGTCATTGAGGACGATTCCGTGGTTCACCAAATACCAGCTTGCGACCAGCCCCAGAATCAGGCCGATCAGGCTGCCGATGACTCCGATCATTCCCGATTCCAGGAGGATGAGAGTGATCACCTTCCGGCGTTTGAGGCCCAGGGCGCCCATCACCGCGATTTCATGGATGCGTTCCATCACGGCCATGGACATGGTATTGGTGATTCCCAGGACGCCGATGATCAGGAAGAAGCTGAGCAATATTGACACCACCGCGCGGACGATGGGCAAAAGCTGCTGCAAAAGTACATTATCGGTATAGGGAATCACGTCGTAACCGGCAATGGCCTTATCCTGGCGGAGGACCGCCACGGCGTCCCCAATCTTGTTCTGATCTTTGAGCATGATCAGAATGCTTGTGACCTGGTGATCCATCTCCAGAAGGTTCTGCGCCGTGGCCAGAGGCATGTAAAAGATCTTGTTGAATTTGGAGAACCCCAGATCCGCGATGCCCACCACCATGAGATTGACGCCGCTGAATGAGCCGTACTGGGATTTGGCGAAGACGGAGACTATGTCCCCGACCTTTACCTGCAGCCGCTGGGCCAGTTCCTTGCCCAGCACCACTTCGTTCTCCCCGTCGCCGTTCCCCGGTCCGGTTATGGCGCGATTTCCAGCGCCGCTGCCGCCCCCGAGCGTCCGCCCCTCGATGATGTTATGGCTCAACTGGAGGACCTCATCAGCGGCCGCCGGTTTAATGGCAAAACCCAGCCCGACGGTATACTTCTCCGGCCCATACAACATGGAAGGGAAGCGGATCTGCCCGGCCACTCCGGCCCCCTCTGGCAAATCATGCTGGACGGCCGTCCTGATTTGTTCATAGCCGGAGATGTTGTGCTGGATGGGCAGCATGCGTTCCGCCGCCGTGAATTTCTTGTTTTGAATCCGGATATGGCCGCTGGTCTTGACGGCGTCTTCCGTTACGTTGTTGATCATCCCGTTCATGTACGTGTCGACGGTGAGCAGGAAGGCGACCGCCAGAACCACCAGCGTCATCGTCAAGATAGTGCGCCGCTTGTTGCGGAAGAGGTTCCGCAGGGCGAGTTGAAACAGGATCTTCATCTCCATGGCTGTTTTCATTGCTGCTTTCCCCCTTCCGCTAATTCCTTCGCAAGGCTTCGGATGGCTCCAGCCTGGCAGCCTTGCGCGCCGGCCACATCGCCGCCAGCCCAGCTACCGCGCCGGAGACGGCCACCGCCACAAAGTAGAAGTAGGTGGCCAGTTCGGCATAGAGCTTTCCTTTGATGGGGACATTGATGTCCAGGCCGCGGCTGCGGATCCCGCTGGTATCCACCCCATGAGTGGATAAGTAGCTGATCAGGACCGCCCCGATCAGCACCCCCGCCAGGCCGCCCAGCAGCCCGAGCAGGCTCCCTTCGGCGGCGAAAAGTCTCAGGATCTGCCGTCGCTTCATGCCCAGCGCCATCAGCGTGCCTATCTCCTTGAACCGCTCGTAGACCGTCATCAGCATGGTATTGGTCACGATGATCACCGCCATGAGGAAGAGAGCGGTATTGATGATTACGAAGACCTTACGCCGGAGGTCGAAGAAGTTCAAGACATCCGCCAGTTGCTCTCGCCAGGAGACCACTTGAAACTCCGAACCGAGCCTTTTCTGTAGATCCCGCTCCACCCCGGACAGGTCGTCCGGCCTTGCCAGGCGGATATCCCATTCCGTGGCTTCGCCGGGCATTTCAAGATATTCCTGGGCGGCGCCCAGGGAGATGAAGAAGTAGTTGGAATCCACCTCCGGGTTTCCACTATCCACCAGGCCAAGGATCGTGAAATCGTCGGCGTAAATGGTACCGGGCCTGGTCCGGAAGGAGGCGGTCACCGTGTCGCCAGTCTTTAGATGAAGCAATCCGGCCAGATCCGCTCCGACCAGGATCCCGCGGGGGTCGGTGAGCCGTCGGGCGAGGCGGCCGGGGGCCTCCAGTACTGCCGGATCAGCCTGGGGATCCACCCCCGCCCCCAGGGCGATCATCTCCTCCCCGTCCTTGATCAGGCTGGCCGGAAAGAGCAACCGGGGGGCCATCTTCAGGCCGGGAACGGTACGGTTGCCGGGGCGGCCAGCAGTACGGCCAAGATCGCGGCCCGCAGCCACAAGACGAGATTGCTGGCCGGGAGAAAGCGCCTGATCCAGGGGCAGGCTCTCGTCATTGTACGGATACCCGGCCGCGTAGATCTTGATGTGCGCGGTTCGGGTGTCGATGTAGCTTCTCACCGAATCGGTCTCCACGCCGCCGATGAACCCCGTGGCCACCACCAGAACCAGGACGGCCACCGACGCGGAAAGCGCGGTTAAGAGGCTCCTCCTGCGATTGCGCAGGATGTTCCGGAAGGCGAGTTTCAGCGTGTTCATGCGCCGTTCCCCCCATCCGAAACGATCTCCCCGTCCCGCAGGCCGACGAGGCGTCTGGCGTACTGCATCACCATCCGGTCGTGGGTGGAGAAGACGAAGACCACGCCCTTCTCCTCGTTCATCTTGCGCATAATCTTCAGAATCTCTTCACCGGTCTTGGAGTCCAGGTTGGCGGTGGGTTCATCCGCCAGCACGAAGACCGGCTTTTTGACCAGGGCGCGGGCGATGGCCACGCGCTGCTGCTGGCCGCCGCTCATGTAG
>JBLNCV010000221.1:0-14446 GCA_050260975.1 Syntrophothermus sp.
ACCTGGCTGGCCCCGGTGCAGGCCAGGATCATCCCGGTTGGCGAGGCGCATTTGCCCTATGCGCAGGAGGTGCGGAAGCTCCTTGACGACCACCGGGTGCGCGTGGAGGTGGATGAGCGCAGCGAGAAGCTCGGCTACAAGATCCGCGAGGCGCAACTGGCCAAGATCCCGTATATGCTGGTGATCGGCGATAAAGAGGTGGAGACGGGCGGGGTGGCGGTGCGCAGCCGGGAGAAGGGCGACCTGGGAGCCATGCCGGCTAGGGATTTCCTGGACAAAGTGAGCAAGGAGATCGCCGATAAAAAGTGAGCCGGCGATGACCGGCAAGAAGAGCCTGTTCCTCCGTGAATTTACGCACGATCCAGGGCGATAATTGAAGGAGCGCAGAGAATCGCCGATAACCTGAAAAACCCCTTTCCAAAGCCGAATTTCCTGGCCATAATTTGGAAAGGGGTTTCTTATTCCGGGTTTTACTGGCCGGTGCAAAAAGAGTAAAATAAGCACATCGTAAAAACAGATGCTCAAGACAGATAACAGGATGCTCAAGACAGATGAAACATAACGCCTAATTCGCAAGAAGCGGGGGACCCAAATCCTTGGGGTGAATCGCGGCCTCTTACCCGGTGAATCGAACCAGTTTGACCGGCAGACACTTCAACCGGCAAACGGTCTGGCCGGGCAAGTCCCGTTGCGTAGGGCCACTCTTCGGCCCGAATCCGTCAGCTAACCTCGCCGGCGTGTGAAGAGGAGGATGAGCCATGCGGCGTATGGTTTGCCCTTTGATGCCAGCGCCAGTTTTTAGACCATGGAGACCCCCTCCATGGTTTTATATTTGCCGAAAACAGCGGCATACTACAGGAGTTGGAGAAGGTGAGCATTATGGCAGATGTGGTAGATGTGGCAAACAAGCAGCCTGAGAAGGCACAAACCGGCAGCGTGCCGGAGGAAAAGCTGGAACTCCGCCGTGATGTCACGGTATGGGGTTCATTTATGTGGGGATACGCGGATGTGGGAGCGGACATCTACGCGGCCCTGGGGTTGGTGATGGCGGCGGCGCAGGGGGCGGCCAGCCTGGCTTTCGCCTTGGCGGGCCTGGTGTATATCATGATCGGCCTGGCGTACACCGAGCTGGCTTCGGCCTATCCGGTGGCCGGCGGCGGGCAGTACTTCACCCTGCGCGGGCTGGGGGATTTTTGGGGATTTATCGCCGGCGCGGCGTTGCTTCTGGACTATACCATTGACATTGCGCTGTTTGCCGTGGCTTCGGCGGGGTATATCAACTTCTTTATGCCGCTGATCTTCGGGTTCTCCATCGAGCGGTTCGCCATTAACCTGGGCCCCTTCAGACATGTAAACCCGGTCTGGCTCCTGGAATCTCTGGCGCTGATCGCTTTTCTGATCTGGTTGAATATCAAAGGGATGCGCGAATCCTCGCTGCTCAACGAGATCATCGGCGCCATCGACATCTTCACCGAGTCCACCATTATCATCGTGGGATTTCTTTTCGCCTGGAAGCCAGAGTTGTTCGTACACCAGTGGACGACCCAGTTTCCAACCTTCAGCAGGTTCATGTACGGCTCGTCGCTGGCGATTATCTCGTTTGTCGGGCTGGAGTCCATCTCCCAGGCCGCCCAGGAGACCAGGCGGCCAGCGACCATCGTGCCGCGCACGTCCATCACGCTCATCTTCACGGTGTTTATCTTCGCCACGGCCTTTTCCACTCTCGGACTCGGGATCCTGCCGTGGAACACCTTTGCGGCTCACGAAGGGGATCCGGTGGCCAAGCTGGCTCACGCCATCCCATTTATCGGAATTTTCGCCGGACCCTTTGCGGCGGTCCTGGGGGCGACGATCCTGCTCATCTCCGCCAACTCGGGGGTGATGAGCGCCTCCCGGCTGACCTACGCCATGAGCAAGTTTCAGTTTATCAGCAGTTGGTTTGACAAGGTGCACCCGCGCTACCACACCCCGGTCCGGACCATCGTGGTCTTCTCCATGATCGGTGTGGTCCAGACGATCCTGTCGTTTTTGACGCCGAGCGCCATGGATACCCTGGGCAATATGTACGCCTTCGGGGCCACCACCGGCTACATCCTGGTCTTTATCGCCCTGATCAAGCTGCGGTTTTCCGATCCCTACACGCCCAGACCGTACCGGATGCCGCTCAACCTGAAGGTAAACCTTCGGGACCGGGAGGTCGAGGTGCCGATCCTGGGCTTTATCGGGATCCTCGGCGTGAGCCTGGTGCTCTTTGAGGTCATCCTGACCCACGCCATCGGCCGGGTCGCCGGGCCGGCGTGGCTTCTGCTTTCCTTTTTGTATTACGCCTGGTATCGCAAGAAAACAGGGCTGCCGGTCTTCGGCAGCCTGAAGCGCGACTGGGAGAAGGAGCAGATTGAGGTGCTGGCGGCGGCGGAAGAGTATGAGCTCCTGGAGGAGTACAAACTGGCGCTGGAAGAACGGGATCGAAAGGCGGTGAAGGCCCATGCCCAGCCAACCACGTAAACAACCGCCGCGTCCGGGATGGCGGGATTACTACCAGATGGTGACGAGCTTTCTGATGGTGATCCTGGGGCTAGGGATCGTCGTCCGTTCAAAGCCGGCGGGTGTCTATCTCATGCCGGTGCTGGTCGGGCTGGCGTTTGTGGCGTTCGGCTTCTACCGGATCTCATTCTTTGTCAAATACTTTAAATATCTGAAATACCGGCGTGAAAAGGGGGCGGAACAAGATGCCTGAAACAACCGCGGCGCTTTACAAGGCGCAAATCACACCCGTGGGCGCGCTTTTGGCTCTGGTGTTCGCCACGTCGATGATCAGCCTGCTATGGTGGATGCTCCATGTGCCGCCGCCGCTGCCGGCGGTGGTGGCCAGGGTGCGGCGGTCGGTGGAGGCGGTGAAGACCATCCTCGTCCCCACCACCGGTGCTCTTTACTCGAAACGGGCTGTGGAGCTGGCGGCGCGGCTGGGCAGCGAGCAGAAGGCGGAGATCGTCCTGACCCATGTGATCGAGGTGCCCTTTGTGCTGCCGCTCAATGCCCCGCTCCCCGATGCGGAGAGGCAGGCCAGGGAGGCGCTGGATGAGGCCGCGGCGCTGGTGGCGTTGCATGATCTGCCGGTGCAAACCAGAATCCAGCGGGCCAGAAGCGCAGGCGCCGGAATCGTGCAGGCGGCCGGGGACGTGGACGCAGAGATGATCGTGATCTCCATCCGCCCCAGGGGCGGCGATAACCAGGACGCCATTGGAGCTACGGCCAACTGGTTGCTCCGCCGTACGCCCTGCGAATTGATCATCGACCGGGTGCCTGGTTAGGCTGTAATCCGGGGCCGGCTACCCGGTTTTGACTCGTGATCCATGAACCTGTGATCTCCGGAGAACTGGTATGAAAGATGGAGGGGTGGAGATGTTTGTGTTGGTGGTGGGCTGCAGCCGGGTCGGCGCCAGGTTGGCCCTGCAACTGGCCGCGGAGGGACACGAGGTTACGGTCATCGATCAGCGGCGGGAATCTTTCCGAAGGTTGGGCACGGAATTTCCAGGGAAGACTGTGCTTGGAACCGGCCTGGATCTGGATGTCTTGAAACGCGCCGGGGCTGAAACAGCCGACGCGCTGGTCTCGGTGACCAATGGCGACAATATCAACATCGTGGTGGCGCAAATCGCCAAAAAGCATTTCGGGATCCCGAAGGTAGTGGCCAGGATGTACGATCCGGAACGGGCCGCGGCTTATCGGGAAATGGGCATGGATGTGATGTGCCCCACTTTGATTGGCAGCCAGTTGATCAAAGAAAAGATCCTGGGGGGAGGGTCATAAATGTTCGTGATTGTGGTGGGTGGCGGAAAGGTGGGGTTTTATCTCACCAAGACCCTTATTGAAGCCGGTCACGAGGTTCTGTTGCTGGAAAAAGATCCGGTGAAGGCCAGAAGCCTCGAGGACCATTTCGGCGATGTCGCGGTCCAGGGTGACGGTACGGAGCTGGCCACTCTGCAAAACGTGGGCGCCAGCCGGGCCGACGTGGTTGTGGCCGTAACCGGGCATGACGAGGACAACATTGTGGTCTGCCAGATGGCCAAAAAGCTGGGGTGCTCCAGGGTGATCGGCCGGGTGAACAACCCCAAAAACGAGGATGCTTTTCTGATGCTGGGCATCAGAACCACGGTGAACAGCACCAAGCTCATCCACCACCTGGTGGAAGAGGAGATGGATATCCAGGGAATTATTCCGATTCTGGAGTTGCGCGGCGGGAAGGCGGAGATCGTTGAATTGGAGATTTCGGCGGCCTCGCCGGCGGTCGGAAAGCTGGTAAGAGATCTTGACCTGCCGCAAGATTGCCTCCTGGTCTCGGTCATGCGTGGGGAAGAGGTGATCTTTCCCCGCGGCGAGACGATGCTTGCCAGTGGCGACACGGTGATTGCCCTGGCGGGCAGCGGCAAGGCGCGCTTGTTGCGGGACGCGCTCTTGGGGACGGGGGCAGCGGACGTCAAAACCTCCTCAAACTGTGATCCCCATCACTAAATTACATTCCTTACTGTGCGATAATCAGAGTAGAAGAAGCCAGCGGGGTGAAAGGCCAGGGAACTGGCAACCACTGGTACAAAAACAGGAGGAATGGATCTATGAATGGAATGAAGTTGAAGTTAGTGAAGTCGGTGGTTGGGTTGGTGGTGGTTATGGCTTTGGTGGTCCTTCCTGCGATGGCGGGTCTGGCGGCGGAGCCCGGCGCCACTGGCGACCAGACCTCTGCCACCGCCACGAAGGCTGCCATCGAGGCCCGGGTCGAGGCGGAGATTCAGAAGATGGTGGAAGCCATCAATAGTACCGAGGGACTGACGGAGAAGGAACGGAAGGAACTTGAACAACGGGTGAGGAATGAACTCCGCAAGGCCCTCATGACCGCGGCCAAGAACGGCACAGACGTGGGAGTGCCGACTGAAGAGCTTTCCAGGCTGATACAGCAGGTGCGCGAGCGTGAAAGGGCGCGAGAGCAGAACAAGGAGAAGGCCAATCTTGGTCAAATTGTAAGTACCATGGCTAAGGCCGCTAAACTGGGGATTCCTCCCGCGGAGGTGCTGGCCCACCTCCAGGTGGAATTGAAGAACGGCGAAGTTTTGCAGAACGCCCTCAAACATGTGGAACAAAACATGGAGAAAAAGGCGTTGAAGAACCAGGAGAAGGAACAGAACCAGAACAAGGGGAAGAATAGCGAACAGGAGAAGGAGCATAACTCCAATGGATCCGGCAGCGGTTCAGGCGCCAATGCTGGAGCCGGCAAAGGCAACTAAGACAGGCCCGGTTTGAGCTCTGTTGATTTCGGATGAGATGGAAAGAGAGTCCTCAAGACGGACTCTCTCTTTTTATCTTATCCAACAGGTCGGCGGCTTCTTTAAGGCTGAGCTTCTCCAGCCGGGACCGGGACGGCCGCCCGTCGGCCCCGATCTCTCGGAGCGCGTAGAATTCCTCCAGCATCAGATCCATGTCAGGAACCGATCCAGCGGCGCCGCCTTCCGCCGTGGGAGTCAATAACCGCCCGGGAAGTTTGTCGTCTTCTCTGCCTGCCCCCGAAAGACTTCCAATGAGCCGTTTCAGGTTCCAGATCCGGTCGCCTGCCTCCATGAGTTCTTCCAGGGTCCAGGGGATGCCGGTGACGGCGTTGAGCGCCTCCACCAGGTCGGCGTCGTCGTAGATCATGCCCGCCAGCTGGCAGATGATGGCCGCGCCGCTCATGATCATGCCCAGATTCTGGGTTTTGACCACCATCTCCGCTTTCCCGGCGCTTTCCATGCCCTGGTACATCCCGTCAAGGCCCAGACCAGGATAGATGGCGGCTCCCTGTTCCACGCCCATGGTCAGGCTGGAGACGTGGCAGGCACCGCGGATGGAAGTAGCGTAGGCCAGGCCCATGCCATGCCCGGCCCGCGGGTCGTGCATGGGAGCTTCCAAGCCTTTGACAGTCGACAGTTTTTCTGCCGCCTCCGGGCCGATCTCCGCCGCCAGCCGGCGGCTGCCCAGCGCCAGCTTTTTGCCGAAGCCTTCACCTTTTCCGATAAGGTGGACCAGCTCAACCAGAAGCTCCGGATCCCCCCAACGGAGCGTCAGGCCATCGGTTTGAGCGGGGGTGAGCAAGCCGTCTTCGAAACATTCGATGGCAAAGGCAATGGTGGAGCCAGCGGTGATGGTGTCCATCCCGTAGCGGTTACATAGCTCATTGAGCTTGCAAATGGCCTCCACGTTGTCGTTCAAGCACATGGTGCCAAAGGCGCCCACCGTCTCGTACTCGGGGCCGGGCCCTTTCTCCATCCGGAAAGGGCCGTCCTTTACGGCGACCTCTCTTTTACAGGCCACCGGGCAGCCGTAACAAGTCTTGGCGCCAACCAGAACTTTATCGGAAAAAGATGCGCCGTTTATCCGTTCAGAGCCTTCCCAGGCCCCAAGTTGCCAGTTTTTGACCGGCACATCCCCGGAAAGGCTGCCAAGATCCATGCTGGAGTTTGTCCCAAAGGCATGGAGAGCCTCAATCAATATGCTGTTTTTCATCTTCTCCAGCAAGCGGCTGCGCAGGTTTCTGACAGCGTCTTCGTCGGCCACCTGGACTATTCCGGTGCCGCGGACGACCACGGCCTTGAGCCGCTTGCTGCCCATCACCGCACCCATACCGGTGCGGCCGAGCAGGTGCCCTTTGTTGTGGACGATGGCGGCGTAGGGGACAAGGTTTTCCCCAGCTTGCCCGATGGCGATGATCTGGGGCTTGCGTTTTGCAGCGGCGCTTCGCTCCCCGGCGGCCGATCCACCGGCAAATTCGTCAGAAGATCCGTCACGCGATGCGGCAGCCGTTTTTTCAGCCAGCCCGTCGATTGTTTCATAGGCGTCTTTCCCCCACCATTCTTCAACGGGCACCAGATGAGCCTGGCCGTCGTTGATTTCCAGGTAGACCGGCCGGGGAGCCTGGCCTTCCAGGAGAATCCCGTCGTAACCGGCAAATTTGAGTTCAGCCCCAAAGAATCCTCCGACGCTTGATTCGCCCCAGATGCCGGTGAGAGGCGATTTGGCGCTGGCGGTCATCCGTCCGGTGGAAGGGACGGGGGTGCCCACCAAAGGGCCGGTCATAAAGATCAGCGGATTGTCCGGGCCGATGGGATCCAGGACGCTGATCTGCTTGCCAATCCGATCGAAGAAGAGTTTGGCGGCAATCCCGCTCCCGCCCGCAAAATCCCGGCGGGTCTTCTCGTCCAGTGCGACGGCATCGATCTGCCCGCTGGTCAGATTGACCTGCAATATTTTACCCTGGTAGCCGTGCATATACCTACCACCTGCTCTTTCTAGCCCTGACTTCCTCGCACTTGCTTCTATCGCTTACTAACCTAATTTAATCAATTCCTCGCGGCCGTGGGCTTTAAGAAATTCCGGGTACATGGCGTAGGTCGGCTGGATGGCGGGCAAAAGTTTCAGCGCGGTAGCCACCGGCCCTTTGGCCACGATCTGCCCGCGGGTGAGGGCGGCCATCAGATTCACCTTTCCGAGCCAGAAGGAATGTGCCGTATCGGCGCTCATCGTCATCACCAGGTCGGGCGTTACGGAGGTGCCGCCGTAGTAGACCGTGTAAAACTGGCCTTCCGGTGCCGGATTTTTGGCGTCAATGGTGATCTGTGCCGCCGGGTCACTGTAGACAAACCTGATAATAATCCCCGCCTGGCGAATCTTCGGCCCAATTGTGGGGTTATCCTTGACACTGGAAATGAATTCCCCGATGCAATCGTAAAGCTCCACATCGCTTTTGAAGACAGCCATCTTCCATCATGCTCCTTTCCAAAATTGAATCCCCCGGTTACCTCACAACTTATCTCAATCTTACGGTTTAATACGCCTTCTTCAGTACCGCCAGGATCTCATCATATTCCGCGGGCCGTGGATTGGTAAAGATGGCTCCATCCACCATAGCGGTCTCGGCCACCTGTGGCAGCCCTTCCGCGGGGACGCCCATCTCGCGCAGTGTGCGCGGCAGCCCGCACCTTTCCGCCAGCTCGAAGACGGCCTGAATGGCGGCCCGCCCTCCTTCGACGGTGTCTTTCCGCTGCACGTCTTTTCCCAAGGCCCTGGCGATCTCCCGAAACTTCTCCGGGCGGGCCTCCAGATTGTATTCCATGCCATACGGCAGAAGAATGCTGTTGGCAATCCCGTGCGGCACGTCATACAGCCCCCCGGCGGCGTGAGCCATGGCGTGAACGCACCCCACCATGCCGCTGGAGAACGCCAATCCGGCCATCGTGCTGGCCACCAGCATCTGATAGCGTGCTTCGAGATTGGCCCCGTTGGTGGTGGCCTCCACCAGGTTGGCGCCGATCATTCTGATCGCCTCCAGGGCCAGGCCGTCGGCAACGGGATTCCAGCAGGTGGAGACGTAAGCTTCCACCGCGTGGGTGAGCGCGTCCATGCCGGTGGAGGCCGTGAGTTTCGGCGGCAGGTTCACCGTCAATTCCGGGTCCAGAATGGCCAGATTCGGCGCCAAAAACGGGCTGGAGAAGCTTAATTTGGCGTGAATGGCCTCGTTTTTGATCACCGCGAACTGGGTGACCTCGCTGCCGGTGCCGGCGGTGGTGGGAATGGCCACCAGCGGCTTGAGCGGCCGGGAGATCACGCCAAACCCTTCGTAATCAAGAAGCCGCCCGCCCTCGGAAAGGATGAGGTTCATACCTTTGGCGGTATCAATATTGCTGCCGCCGCCGATGGCCACCAGAACATCGGCTCCCGCCGCTTTAGCCAATTCGGCGCCTTTTTCCACCAGGCCTACCTCGGAATTGGGCTTGACCTCGTCGAAGATCCCGGCCAGCTCAATGGCGGAGCCGGTTAACCCGCCCAATACCTGCTCAACCAGGCCCATCTGCACCAGAACCTTGTCGGTGACCACAAAAGCCCTTTTTACCCCCAGCTTTTCCATCTCCTGGCCGAGGCTTCCGGCCACCCCCGGCCCTACCACAATCCTGGTGGGAGAAAAGAACGCAAAGTACTCGGGTAACATCTTTAAACCCCCTTCTGGCTCTAAAGAGCTCTGTTTTGAGAGGTCCATCAACTCCTGGGTCCGGCGTCTTTATCTTTTTTACCTGTGCCGAGCACCTGGCGCTCCACCCACTGGAAATGCGCCTTCATCTCCTGATAGGCGCGGTCGGCGTCTTTGGCGGCAATGGCTTTCACCAGAGCCTTATGATAGGCCAGATTGTCTTGATGGTTGCCATCGGCGGCCAAGAGCAGGTCAGAGTACTTCTCCATAATGGTCCAGATCGTGTTCATCACCTTGAGTAACACGTCATTCTTGCTGATCCGGCCCACCAGCAGGTGAAATTCCCGGTCATGGGCCGCGTGAGCCCCGGTGTCAAGAGACTGGTGCTCCGCCCGCTTTTGAAGCGCCACAAGTTCTTCCAATTCCCCGGAAGTTACCCGCCGGGCGGCCAGTCTGGCCGTGGTGCTTTCAATATACTTGATGGCCTCGATGAGCGAGGCGAGAGTATCCTGATCCAGCCCGTCCTGGGAGAGGAATTGAAAGACTACCGTTTCCAGGCTGGCGTCGGCATGAATGTCCCGGACAAAGACCCCTTCGCCCGGCTTCTTTTCCACCACCCGCATAATCTCCAGCACGCGCAGCGCCTCGCGCACCGTGGCCCTGTTCACCCCCAGACGTTCCGCCAATTCCCGCTCGCCGGGAAGGCGGTCCCCATCCTTGTAAACTCCCCGGCGGATGAGTTCCTCGACCTGCCCGGCTACTTCTTCAAACAAATTACGCCGCCTGATCGTCCGAAACAACTATCCTTACCTCCTTGAATCACGTGGCTAACCGGCAATCTACACGACTTGTCTTCGTGCAAACCGCCCATGGTTCACCGGTCGGACCGGTATACCGCAACACTACCATTTTATTTAGTACCTGTCAAGAGGTTTGGTGCCAAACTTTGATCCTATATTTTACAAAATTATGCAGGAGTCCTTTTTAGCTGTTGACGGCGATCTGAAATTGTGATAAACTCAGATGCGGAACAGAACATGGCAAGTAGAAGCCAGCCGCTTCTCACCTGGCGGCGCCCAGGGTTGCCAGCCAGGTTGTAACATCGACTAATCTTCCGGAAGAGTCTTATTGCAGGTTTCCGGTCTTGATGTTATTTCGGCGGGTGGCAGACGGGCAACCCGCCTTTATTATTTAGACCCATTTCTGTTTAACCTTTCTGTGTCGAATAAACTTGAGTGGAGGTGAGAGGCTATCAGCAACGAGAAGGAGTTGCGGATAAACGAAGAGATTCGGGCCCGCGAGATCCGGGTTGTCAGCCCGGAGGGAGAGCAATTGGGGATCATGCCGGTGCGGGATGCTCTGAAGATTGCTCAAGAGAAGGAACTTGACCTTGTGGAAGTGGCCCCGACTGCGAAGCCACCGGTTTGCCGGATCATGGACTACGGCAAATACAAATACGAGCAGAGCAAAAGGGACCGCGAGGCCAAAAAGAAGCAGAAGGTCATGTCTATGAAGGAAGTCAGGATGACGCCGAAGATCGAGGACCATGATTTTCAGGTCAAGGTGCGCAGCACGGAAAAGTTCCTCAGAGACGGCGACAAGGTCAAGGTTAGCATCCGTTTCCGCGGACGGGAGATCGTTCATGCCAACCTGGCCAGGGAGATCATGGGGCAGTTGGCGGGACAGGTAAAGGATATCTCGACCGTTGAGCGGGAAGCCAAGGTGGAAGGCCGGAATATGATTATGATCTTGGCTCCAAAGCAGGATTAGACAGTGGCCGTTGTCTGAGAAGTCAATCGTTATCATATGTAGTTTGGTGTGATGTCGAAGTTTAGGGAGGAAGCAAAATGCCGAAGGTCAAAACCCACCGCGGTGCGGCCAAGCGTTTCAAGGTCACCGGCACCGGTAAGATTATGAAGAACAAATCTTACAGAAGTCATATTCTGGAGAGCAAGAGTCCGAAGCGTAAACGCCACCTGCGCAAGGCTGAAGTAGTCGGTCATGCGGATGAGCAACGCATGAAAAAATTGTTGCCCTACTTGTAGAATTTGGGTTATTTAGGAGGTAGGTTCCAATGCCAAGAGCAAAGGGTGGCATAGTTACGCGCCGCCGGCATAAAAGGATTTTGAAGCTCGCCAAGGGATACTGGGGGGCGAGAGGCAGGGTTTTCCGCCCGGCCAACAACCAGGTCATGAAGTCCCTGGCTTATGCCTATGTAGATCGAAGAAAACGGAAACGGGATTTCCGGAAGTTATGGATTGCCCGGATTAACGCCGCGGCGAGATCGAACGGCCTCTCTTACAGCCGTTTTATCTCCGGCCTGAAAAAGGCGGGAGTCGAGGTTAACCGCAAGATGTTGGCCGATCTGGCGGTCAATGACACCCAGGCCTTTGGCCAGTTGATTACCGTGGCCAAGGAACAACTGAACGCCTGAATTTTATGTCCAGGCTTTTCTGTGAAATTACCGCGGTAACTCTGGCAAACGCATGAATCTTATTGCGCCTGGGCCTTTTGGTCCAGGCCGTTTACTTAAAGCAGAGGAGGCGCCCGAGTTGGGCCACCGGATGTCTGGCCGGCAGCGGCCATTCGAGCATGGTATTTCAGAGCGTGGCGTTTTCTCGGAATACTTATATAGATACATGCCAAATCTGAGCCCCGCTCAGGCGCTGGTCTTTGGCTTTGCCGCATTAATCTTTGCCGGGGGAATTTTGCTGAGTTTGCCGATCTCCTCAGCCACCAGCAAACCGGTTCCTTTCCTGGACGCTCTGTTTACCGCCACGTCCGCGGTGTGTGTCACCGGGCTGGTGGTGGTGGATACCGCGACGAGGTACTCGATCTTCGGCCAGGTGGTGATCCTGTTATTGATTCAGATGGGCGGGTTGGGGATCATGACCATGACCACCCTGCTGGCTCTACTTCTTGGCAAGAGGATCAATCTGAGGGAGCGGTTGCGTATCCAGGAGGGGCTGAACCAGTACTCCATGGCCGGGGTGGTGGCCCTGACCAAAACGGTACTGATCATGAGCATGCTCTTCGAGGGGACAGGGGCGCTGCTACTGGCTTTCAGGTTTGTGCCGGAGTTCGGGTGGGGCAGAGGACTCTATTTTAGCCTTTTCCATTCAGTTTCAGCTTTTAACAACGCCGGTTTTGATCTGATGGGAAACTTCCTGAGTTTGACCCGTTATGTTGCCGACCCGCTGGTGAGCCTGACGATTGCCGGCCTGATCATCTTCGGCGGGCTGGGTTTTACGGTGATCCTGGGTATCTACCGGAAGAGGCGTTTTTCCCGGTTGAGCTTTCATGCCAAGCTGGTCCTGATCATTACCGTGGTGCTTTTGGCGCTGGGGACAATAGTCATCCTCGCATTGGAGTATGGGAACAACGCCACCATCGGCCGGCTGAGTTTCGGGGACAAACTTCTGGCATCTTTCTTCCAGTCCGTTACACCCCGTACGGCCGGGTTTAATACGGTGGATATCGGAAAAATGAGGAGTGCCAGCCTGTTTTTCCTGATCATGCTGATGTTCATCGGGGCATCGCCAGCTTCCACCGGTGGCGGGATCAAGACCACTACGGCGGGGGTGTTGCTCCTGGCGGTCTGGTCCATGGTTCGTGGAAACCGGGATGTAGAGGCTTTACACAGACGAATCCCGGGGGAGATCGTCCTTCGGGCCCTGACAGTGGCGATCTTGGCGATGTTGTTGCTGGTCGGCGCCACCATGCTGTTGAGCATCACCGAGCCTTTTGAATTTTTAAAGATCTTGTTCGAGGCCACTTCCGCTTTTGCCACGGTAGGGTTGACAACGGGGATTACTCCGTCACTGTCCGCCGCGGGCAAGATTCTGATTATTATCTTGATGTATTCCGGCAGAGTTGGGCCCATGACCGTGGCGGTGGCGGTGGCCAACCGTCAGAAAGTGGCGCCAATCCGCCATCCAGAGGAGAAAGTTGTTGTCGGCTAGGTTTTGGAGAGGGGAGCGTCGGCGATGAAACAATATGCGGTGATTGGCCTGGGGAGATTCGGCTCCAGTGTGGCGCGGACACTCTATGGAATGGGCTATGATGTGCTGGCGGTGGATTCGGACGAGGCGAAGGTCCAGGCAATGGCGGACGAGGTAACCCATGCGGTTCAGGCCGACGCCACCGACGAAGAGGCGCTCAAGAGCCTTGGGATTCGCAATTTCGACGTGGTAGTGGTCAGCATCGGTACGGATATCCAGGCCAGTATCATGGCGACTCTGGTTCTCAAGGATCTGGGGGTGCCCTACATTGTGGCCAAGGCGTTAAATGAATTACACGGCAAAGTCCTGGAAAAGATCGGGGCAGACCGGGTGGTCTACCCGGAGAGGGACATGGGGATCAGGGTGGCCAACAACCTGGTCTCGGCCAACATGCTGGACTATATCGAGCTTGCGCCGGGTTACAGCATTGCGGAGTTTGTGGCGCCCAAGGAGTTTGTGGGAAAGACCCTCCGGCAATTGGGGTTCCGCGCTAAATACGGAATTAACATCATGGCCATCAAGCACGGTGATGAGATCCAGGTGTCGCCGGGAGCGGACGACAAGGTTCAGGAGAATGACATTCTGATCGCCATGGGGCCTGACGAACAGTTAGAGGCCCTCGAAAGGGCGTAACTGGTAGATGAATAAAGAGCAGCCTGGCCGTAATGATCGCGTTGTCACAAGCCCCGAGAATGAGCAACTGAAGCTGATTCGAGCCTTGCAGTTACGCAAGCGCCGTGAGGCTCACGGGAAGATGCTGTTAGAGGGTGTTCGTTTTTTGGAGGAAGCGCTGGAGGCTGGTGTACAGCTGGAGCTTGCGGCCTACAGCCCGCGGGTGATGGCCAACCAGCGGGGGCAAAGGCTGGTGGAGGCGGTCCGGCAGGTTTGCCCCACCGTCCTGGCGGTGACGGACACATTGATGGAGAAATTAGCCGGGACTGATTCGCCGCAGGGGGTATTGGCGGTTGCCGGTATTCCAGAGTTCGGGTTGGAGGATCTTGAAGCCGGGGCGGGATCCTGCCTGGTCGTCCTGGACGGCTTGCAGGATCCGGGGAATCTTGGCACCATCGTGCGCACGGCTGCGGCCGCCGGCGCCGGCGGCTTAATCCTCGGCAAGGGTACGGTGGATCTCTACAACCCCAAGGTATTGCGGGCGACCATGGGCGCGGTCTTTCGTTTGCCCGTTCTTACCGGCGTTGAATTGCCCGGTGTGCTCGGATGGCTTAAGAAGCGTGATGTTCGCCTGGCGGCCGCGGATCCGCGGAGCGCCAGGCTTTATTTTGAGGAAGATTACACGAAGCCTACGGCCTTTCTGATTGGAAATGAAGGGAGCGGCCTTTCACCGGAGGTTTCGGCGTTAGCCGAGGTCCGGGTGGCCATTCCCATGGCAAGTGGGGTGGAATCGCTCAACGCAGCGGTATCCGCGGGGCTTTTAATGTACGAGGCGGTGCGGCAA
>JBLNCV010000222.1:0-3792 GCA_050260975.1 Syntrophothermus sp.
CTCTCACTGCCGCTCTTAACGGCCTGCAACGTAAGGTTCCTCTATTTACCGCGGGTTGGGCAGTATTTATTGGGACGTTTGGTGCAGACTAACAGTATCTACACCAAACGGAGGGGTATGCATGTCCAATTACTACCGCAACCGACGGTTGATCTTGATACTGGTGGCGCTATTGGCGCTGCCTGCCACGGTCGGAGGGTATCTTTATCGCCAGGGTGTCTTCAAGGGGGGGCAAGATCGGCCGCCGGGGGTAAGGGCAGAGGATACCACGCCGGCCAACGCCGAGGTTAAACGGGTGATCATACTCCTGGGCGATGGCATGGGAGTTGGGCAGATCCAGATCGCTAGAGCCCTGGGTTTGATGGCTGAGAAGGGTGGCGCCACTACGCCCACTCTTGGCCCGCTCTTTTCCGTTGCAGGGAAAAGCCTCTTGAATTTGCAGTTTTTTGCGCAGAGGCAGGCGCCAGCGCCTGCTCCTTCGGCGCCTCCTCCCACGGAAACGCAAGCGCCTGCTCCGGGCCCTGGACCAACGCCCAGCCCGGCTCCCGCCCCAACCCCTGCGCCTACGCCAGCGCCAGAACCCTCTCCTGCTCCGACGCCGGAGCCAACACCGGCACCAGGCCCGGCTCCCGCCCCAACCCCTGCGCCTACGCCAGCGCCAGAACCCACTCCTGCTCCAACCCCGGAGCCCGCGCCAGCTCCGGCTCCCCAGCCCGCTCCTTCGCCCACGCCGGTTCCTCCGGAGGTGCAGCCGCCTTCTACACCCGCTCCGGCTCCCACACCGGCTCCGCCGCCCAGTGCGCCGCCGAAAAAACTGCCACCGCCGTCTCCCAAACCACGGGTAGATGTCTTCAAGGCATTCCGCCGGGCGCCGGCGCCCTCTGCCAACCGGATCATATCCGGGGACGACAACCAGCAGAGATTTCATGACTTGCGCCCGTCAAAGGCCAAAACTGTCGGGCAGCAATTGATGGCCAACCGCCCGGAAACGCGGGATGAGTTCGCGTTTGAAACCATAAATCTTCAGCGGCTGCTGAACACTTTCTCGGCCGATAATATCGTCACCGATTCCGCGGCTGCGGCCAGCGCCATCGCCACCGGCGAGCGGACCAATAATGGCATGTTGGCGCAGCGGCCTGACGGGACACCACTTACCACCCTTTTGGAAGCCGCACAAGGCAAGGGCATGAGCACTGGAATTGTGACCACCAATACGGTTTATGGCGCCACACCCGCCGCTTTCGCCACCCACGGCTCTTTCCGGTCCGATGCCGACGGCATTGCGCGAGCGATGGTTTCAGCCAGGATCGATGTCTTGCTGGGTGGAGGCCGGGACCGTTTCCTGCCCAAAGGTCAGGAAGGCAGCAAGCGGGGAGACACATTGAACCTGATCGACGAGGCCAGGAAGGCCGGCTATGCCTATGTTTCCACCCGCAAAGAGCTTCAGGGGGTGGAGACCAACAAACTGCTGGGCTTGTTCAACACCGGCTATCTCAACTACGTAATCGATCGCGACAACAACAAGGTGAACGATGTCGAACCCACGCTGGCCGAGATGACCAGCAAGGCTCTGGCGATCTTGTCGCGCAATCAGAAGGGTTTCTTCCTGTTGGTGGAAGGGGCGCGGATTGACCATGCCGCCCATGCTTTTGACGCCACCGGGATGACTGCCGAAATCCTGGCGTTTAATGAGGCGGTGAAGACTGCTCTGGATTTTGCCAAGCGGGACAAGAACACACTGGTGATCGTCCTGGCGGACCACGAGACGGCGGGCATGAGCGTGACCGAGCCACTACGGCTCGATCTCCTCCAAAAAGTACAGGCATCCCCGGAATATATCGCCACCCAGTTCCAGCGAGACGCCAACAAGACTTTCACCGAATCGAGTATTCGCGAGGCCTTTAACCGGTTTGCAGGGATCAACGATCTTACCGGAGGAGAGGTCCAGCTTCTGCAGAAGGCGAGCAGCGAGCCTGCTCTTTATAAGGTAGGGTGGGAGGTGGGAGAAATCATCGCCAGGCGGGCCAACCTGGGGACGATCTCTCCTGAAATACGCAGGGCAAGCGCTACAGGCGCCCATACGGCCAACATGGCGCCGCTCTTTACCTCCGGCCCCCGGGCGGATACCTTCGGGCGCAACTACCACCTGGCGGATGTGGGCCGGACCCTCGCGGAGGCGATGGGCGTTACGTTGGGTCCCAGACGGTGATGGTGATTACAGAATGTCATTCAGATAGGATGGCGCAAAGAACTCTTCCGGGTCAGGCAATTGCTTCAGGTACCCTAAATCCTTGGAAAAGCCCAGGACGATCATCATCGCCGGGATATCGAGTTTGTAGGTAAAATCTGTCCGGGTGCGCGCCCTGATTACCACATTGGTGGAGAGGTTGAGCTCTTCGGCGATGATCTGGTTGGCTTGCACGGGGCTGTTATTGATAAAATCCACCGTTTTTTTGTGAATGGCCAGGAATTGTTTCAATAGCTTTTCGTTCTTACGGATGAAGTCCCCGCGGGCGACCACCACGTTGACCGGGTAGTTTTCGCCGTTATGGCGTTCCCGCCAGTAGGCGGTGGTGTCAAAAAGGACCAGCACATCGGGGTACTTTTCTTCGGCCTGGGCGATAAAGGGCTCCCAGGTGACGATGGCTTCCACCTCCCGGGTGACCATCAGCGCGGTGGGCATGTCGCTTCCAGCCATGCCGGGAAAGAGCTTGAGGTCGCGTTCAGGATCCAACCTGGCCACCTGTTTCATCATCAGCGCACGAAAGATGGTATCCGTTACGCTGCCGGTGGATGGCACGGCCACATGACGGCCCTTCAAATCCTTTAGAGTTTTGATGCCCGTGTCCGCTCTGGTTAGAAGCACATGGCCACCGGAGTTGGTGGAAGCCACGACTTTCAGATCCATCCCCTTGGACCACCAGATAGCGGAAGGGGCGACCCCTAGATAGGCGATGTCGATATTGCCCGTGGCAAAGGCCTGCATTACTGTCGGCCCGTCCATAAAGGTGGTTACCTGGATATCGATCTCCTTGTCGTCCAGGTAGCCCAGCCGTTCCGCCACAAACGGCACGACGGTGCCGATGGCCTTGATGGCCCCAATCCGGATCCGGGCCTCTTTGGCGGATGCCACGTCCGGCATTCCAGCCCAAAAGACCAGGATTGTCAGCACCGCCATAACCACCCATTTCAGTCTCCTCATTTGATCTCCACCCCTATTCTTTTTAGTTTCCCAGGGGAAACCATCCTATTCCGGCCAATAACCGTTCAAGCCGGCTACACTCGCTCCCGCGCCCGCCACCCGCGCTGCGGGCAAGCGATCTCCCCAGTCCGCCTCGTCATCCATGGATCCCGTAGCGTCAGGGTTGTTGAGAGCAAACTCGGCATAGATCCGATCCCGGATCCGGAGAAATTCATAACTATTGCGGTTGCGGGGGCGTGGCAGATCAATGGCCATAACGGATTTGATCCGCCCCGGTTGCGGCGTCATGACCACCACCCGGTCTCCCAAAAAGATCGCCTCGTCGATGTCGTGGGTGACGAAGACCACCGTCCGGTACTCCTCGTTCCAGATCCGGATTATCTCCTCCTGCATTCGGATGCGTGAAAAGGCGTCCAGAGCGCCAAAAGGTTCATCCATGAGGAGGATCTTGGGGTTGAGGCTCAAGGAACGTGCAATTGCCACCCGTTGTTTCATGCCACCCGAAAGTTGGTGGGGGTAGGCGTCGGCGAATCCCAAAAGACCGACCAGGTCCAGGTACTTATGGGAGATCCGCCGCCTTTGCCCAGGCT
>JBLNCV010000223.1:0-6541 GCA_050260975.1 Syntrophothermus sp.
GAGATGGATCTGGAGAAGCTCGCCAAGGAGTTGCGCAAAGAGATCAAGGAAACCACCGGGCAGCGCCGGGTGCGTGCCGTCCGGCGGCTGGAGGTGGTGGAGGCTTTTCGTAAGTCAGGGAACCAGCCGCCCTGGATGATCATGGACGTAATTCCGGTAATCCCGCCGGATCTGCGCCCGATGGTCCAGTTGGACGGCGGGCGGTTTGCCACCTCCGACCTTAACGACCTTTACCGCCGGGTGATCAATCGGAACAACCGCCTTAAAAGGCTTTTGGAGTTGGGCGCCCCTGATATCATTGTCCGCAACGAAAAACGGATGTTGCAGGAGGCTGTGGACGCGCTGATTGACAATGGAAGGCGCGGCAGGCCGGTGACCGGCCCCGGAAACCGGCCCTTGAAGTCATTGAGCGATATGCTCAAGGGCAAACAAGGGCGGTTCCGGCAAAATCTCCTGGGAAAACGCGTGGACTATTCCGGGCGTTCGGTGATCGTGGTGGGCCCCGGACTAAAATTGCACCAGTGCGGCCTTCCCAAGGATATGGCTCTGGAACTCTTCAAGCCCTTTGTGATGAAGAAGCTGGTGGACAGAGGCCATGCCCACAACATCAAGAGCGCCAAGCGCATGGTGGAACGGGTTAAAAACGAGGTCTGGGACGTTCTGGAAGAGGTAATCCAGGAACATCCCGTGCTTTTAAACCGGGCTCCCACGCTGCACCGGCTGGGAATCCAGGCCTTTGAGCCCGTTTTGGTGGAGGGCAAGGCCATCCAGATCCATCCCCTGGTGTGTACGGCCTATAATGCTGACTTTGACGGCGACCAGATGGCGGTGCACGTTCCTCTGTCGGCGGAGGCGCAGGCGGAGGCCCGGCTTCTGATGCTTTCGGCGCACAACATTCTTTCGCCGGCCCATGGGCGGCCGGTGGCCACCCCCACCCAGGACATGGTTATCGGTTGTTACTACCTGACTATGGTCCGTCCCGGCGCCAAGGGGGAAGGCAAGTATTTCGCCAACAGCCAGGAGGTACAGATGGCCTATGATGAGGGTATTGTGGAGCTGCACGCCCTGATCAAGGTGCGTCATAAGGGTCAACTACTGGAGACTACTCCGGGCCGGCTCTTCTTCAACGAGGCCATTCCGGTGGATCTGGGATACATGAACGAAGTGGTGGACAAGAAGAAGCTGGCCAAGATTGTGGAGCAGTGTTATCGGAAGTTCGGCAACGCGGGCACAGCCCAGGTGCTGGACGCCATCAAGCGGATCGGGTTCCGCTTTGCCACCCGTTCCGGAACCACCATCAGCGTTACCGACATCACCATTCCGCCGCAAAAGAAGGATATTCTGGCCAAGGCGGAGGAAGAGGTCGGGCTGGTGGAGCAGCAGCACCGCCGCGGCTTGATCACGCCGGAAGAACGTTACCGCCGGATTTGCGACATCTGGACTCAAGCCAAGGATGATGTCACGAAAGCCATGCTGGATAATCTGGACCGTTTCAACCCGGTCTACATGATGGCGACCTCCGGCGCCCGCGGTAATGTGTCGCAACTTAGCCAGTTGGCCGGGATGCGGGGCCTGATGGCCGACCCGTCCGGGCGGATCATCGAGATTCCGATTAAGGCTAATTTCCGTGAAGGGCTCACGGTTCTGGAGTATTTCACTTCCACCCATGGCACACGCAAAGGCCTGGCGGATACCGCACTCCGGACCGCCGACTCCGGATATCTGACCCGCCGGTTGGTGGATGTGGCTCAGGATGTGATCGTGCGCGAGGCCGATTGCGGTACCCATGATGGAATCAAGGTTAGCGCGATCAAGGAGGGCAATGAAGTCATTGAGTCTCTGCGCGAGAGGTTGGCCGGCCGAGTGGCGGCGGAAAAAGTGGTCCACCCTCAAACCGGTGAGGTTATTGTCGAAGCTGACCAGATGATCACCGAAGATCTGGCCGAAGCCATAGAAAAGGCCGGCATTGAGGAGGTTAACATCCGGTCGGTGCTGACCTGCCATTCCCGTTACGGTGTCTGCATCAAGTGTTACGGCCGAAACCTGGCTACTGGCAGATTGGTGGAGGTTGGCGAGGCCGTGGGAATTATCGCGGCTCAATCCATCGGCGAGCCTGGTACGCAGTTGACGATGCGTACTTTCCACACCGGCGGCGTAGCTGGCGATGATATCACCCAGGGTCTCCCCAGGGTAGAGGAACTTTTTGAGGCTCGCAAGCCCAAGGGGCAAGCGATCATCAGTGAAGTGGACGGCGTGGTCCACATCAGCGAGGTGAAAGGCACCCGCCGGGTGGGCATCCGGATGGCCGACGGCGAGGAAAAATCCTATCAGGTGCCTTATGGCGCCCGGTTGCGGGTCAAGGACGGCCAGAAGGTGGCTGCCGGCGACCGGCTTACCGAAGGCTCGGTTAACCCGCATGACATCTTGAGGATTAGCGGGGTCCGGGGGGTGCAGATGTACCTTGTTCATGAAGTGCAGGATGTTTACCGGTCACAGGGCGTGGATATCAACGATAAGCACATCGAGGTGATTGTCCGGCAGATGTTGCGGAAGGTGAAGGTGGAAACTTCCGGCGATACGGAACTCTTGCCCGGCGGCCTCGTGGATATCTTCGAGTACGAAGAGGAGAATGAGCGCGTCAAACAGGAAGGCGGCGAACCCGCGGTGGGGCGGCCGGTGTTGCTTGGGATCACCAAAGCTTCTTTAGCCACGGATAGCTTCCTGTCGGCAGCCTCTTTCCAGGAGACCACTCGAGTGCTTACGGAGGCCTCCATCAAAGGGAAGCTGGATCTGCTTATCGGCCTGAAGGAAAATGTGATCATCGGGAAGCTGATTCCTGCTGGAACCGGGATGTCCCGGTATCGAAACATCCAGCTTTATGACGAGGAGCCGGTTGTGGAGGAGCCTCCGAAGGCCGAAGTGCCGTCTGCGGCTGTTACCTCTTGACAGCTTCGACCAGTAGTGATACAATACGCTAGTGTGTCCTATGTTTGGGGTGAACTCAGATGCCTCTGGAGCAGCTTGAAAGGCTTAGAGCAGCCAAAAGAAGGTCTGTTGGGGTCAACCAAACTCTGAAGGCGCTTGGCAAAGGCCAGGTGGAAATGGTCTTTGTCGCGAAAGATGCCGAAGAGCACGTTTTGCGCGAGTTGCGCGCAAGGTGCCAGGAGAAGCAAATCGAAATGGTCACGGTCGACTCAATGTCGGTACTTGGCAAAGCCTGTGGTATCGAGGTTGGGGCGGCCGCGGCCGCTGTTTTGCGAGGATAGGGCGGAAGGAGGTGGATGTCGTGCCAACCATCAATCAATTAGTGCGAAAAGGCCGTGCAGAGATCAAGAAGAAGAGCGCCGCGCCTGCCTTGCGATGGGTCTATAATTCCAAAAAGGAATCCATGAATTACGGTGAGGGTGCGCCGCAAAAACGCGGAGTTTGCACCGTGGTGAAGACGATTACGCCGAAAAAACCGAATTCAGCCCTCCGCAAAGTGGCGAGGGTGCGCCTGACCAACGGGGTTGAGGTGACTTCGTATATCCCGGGGGAAGGGCATAACCTCCAGGAGCACTCAGTCGTCCTGATCAGAGGTGGCCGTGTCAAGGACCTGCCGGGCGTGCGGTACCATATTATCCGGGGCACTTTGGACGCCGCGGGTGTCCAGAACCGCAAACAGGGGCGTTCCAAATACGGAGCCAAACGCGCGAAGAAGTAACGCACGCGCCCAGGATGGGCGAGGCGGCGCACCGGCCAGGATGGCCAAGGGGCGCTGGCGGTGGCCGGCGATGCCGGCAAGGCGAAAGCTTAAGGAGGGATGATTTAGATGCCCAGAAGGGGTCACATCACAAAGCGTGATGTATTGGAGGACCCATTATACAATAGTAAACTGGCAACCCAGTTTATTAACAAGATTATGTTGCAGGGCAAGCGGGGTGTGGCCGAATCCATCTTTTACAACGCGCTGGAAATCATCGGGAGCAAGACCGGGAAAGACCCGCTGGAAGTAGTCGAGCAGGCGATGAAAAACGTGATGCCGGTCCTCGAGGTCAAACCCAGACGGGTGGGCGGCGCTACTTACCAGGTGCCCGTGGAAGTCCGTTCCGAACGCCGGACGGCGTTAGGCCTGCGCTGGATAATCCGTTACGCCAGGGAACGCGGGGAGAAGACCATGGCGGAGCGCCTGGCGGCTGAAATCATGGACGCCGCCAATAATACCGGCGGTTCGGTGAAAAGACGCGAAGACACTCACAAGATGGCCGAGGCCAACAAGGCTTTTGCCCATTATCGCTGGTAGGTGCCAGTAGTCTATGTAGTCTATTGAGGATGATGATTTTGGCTAGAGCATTTCCCTTGGAGAAAACCAGAAATATCGGCATCATGGCGCATATTGACGCCGGCAAGACTACGACCACGGAGCGGATCTTGTTTTATACGGGCCGTGTCCATAAGATGGGCGAGGTCCATGATGGCGCCGCCACCATGGACTGGATGGTGCAGGAACAGGAACGGGGAATCACCATCACTTCCGCTGCTACCACCTGCTTTTGGCGGGATCACCGAATCAATATTATTGACACACCCGGGCACGTGGACTTCACGGTAGAGGTTGAAAGGTCGTTGCGCGTGCTTGATGGGGCGATCGCGGTCTTCTGCTCTGTGGGTGGGGTGGAGCCGCAATCGGAAACGGTATGGCGGCAGGCCGATCGCTACGGGGTTCCGCGAATTGCCTATATCAATAAGATGGATCGGGTGGGCGCGGACTTCTTCCGGGGTCTGGACATGATTCGCGAGCGGCTGGGGGCAAACCCGGTGGCCATCCAACTTCCTATCGGGGTTGAAGATAGCTTTAGAGGGATTGTAGACCTGATCACTCAGAAGGCGATCATTTATACCGATGATCTGGGAACGCATACAGAGACGGCGGAGATTCCCGGCGACATGAAGCGGCAGGCCGTCGAATACCGGGAGAAGATGGTCGAGGCGATAGCCGAGACCGATGACGTGCTCATGGAGAAGTACCTGGAAGGCCAGGAGATCGGTGCAGATGAGTTGAAAGCCGCGCTTCGGCGTGCGACTCTGGCGGTAAAGATTGTCCCGGTCTTGTGCGGCTCGTCTTTCAAGAATAAGGGTGTGCAGCCGCTGTTGGACGCGGTGGTGGATTACCTGCCCGCGCCGACGGATCTGCCCCCCACCAGGGGCACGGATCCCGGAACGGGAGAGGAGGTACTCCGCGGGGTGAGCGACGGCGAGCCCTTCTCGGCTCTGGCCTTCAAGATCATGGCCGACCCTTACGTGGGCAAGTTGGCGTTCTTCCGGGTCTACTCCGGTACCTTGACGGCGGGCTCGTATGTCTACAATTCCACCAAGCAGCGTAAGGAGCGCATTGGCCGGATCCTGCAGATGCACGCCAATCACCGGGAGGATATCAGCGAGGTTTCCACCGGGGATATCGCGGCGGCGGTGGGTTTGAAAGACACCACCACCGGAGATACCCTCTGCGATGAGAAGAAGCCGATAGTTCTAGAAGCCATGCAGTTCCCCGAGCCGGTGATCCAGATTGCCATTGAACCGAAGACCAAGGCGGATCAGGACAAACTGGGACTCTCTCTGGCACGGTTGGCGGAGGAGGATCCCACCTTCCGGGTGAAGACCGACGAGGAGACAGGGCAGACGATCATTGCAGGCATGGGTGAGTTACATCTGGAGATCATCGTGGATCGATTGTTGCGGGAGTTCAAGGTGGAGGCTAATGTCGGCCGTCCGCAGGTGGCTTACCGTGAGACGATCCGCAGCACGGTTAAATCTGAGGGGAAATTCATCCGCCAGTCGGGCGGCCGGGGTCAGTACGGCCATGTATGGCTGTTGCTGGAACCTCTTGAACCCGGAGCGGGATTTGAGTTTGTCAACAAGATCGTGGGCGGTGTGGTGCCCAGGGAGTACATCCCGGCGGTGGAGGCAGGAGTCAAGGAAGCCATGACCAGCGGCGTTCTGGCAGGATACCCCGTGGTGGATCTTCGAGCCACCATCTATGATGGATCCTATCATGATGTGGACTCCTCCGAGATGGCCTTCAAGATTGCCGGATCCATGGCGTTTCGCGATGGTTCCAAGAAGGCAAACCCGGTTCTCCTGGAGCCGATCATGAGGGTGGAGGTTACGACACCCGAGTCCTTCATGGGTGATGTGATGGGCGATTTGAACTCGAGACGCGGGCGCATCGACGGCATGGAGAGCAGGTCCGGCGCGCAGATCATCCGGGCGCATGTTCCGCTGGCGACCATGTTTGGCTATGTAAATGATCTGCGTTCCATGACGCAGGGGCGGGCCACCTACGTAATGCATTTTGACCGTTACGAAGAGGTGCCTGCGAATATCGCGGCCGAGATTATTGAAAAACAACAAGGGTAATCAAGAGAGGGAGGAGACGTAAAAATGGCAAAACAAAAGTTTGAGCGTACGAAACCACATGTGAACGTAGGGACCATTGGTCACGTGGACCACGGCAAGACCACGCTGACCGCCGCCATTACCCTGGTGTTGTCCAAGAAGGGGA
>JBLNCV010000224.1:0-4092 GCA_050260975.1 Syntrophothermus sp.
ACTGGCAACGTCATATACTGGGTCACTTTGATCATCTTATCCACCCCTGGCGCCTCCCGAAAAAGAATCACCCATTACATTTTATGCCAGGAGGGAACAAAGTATGCCCCTTCAATCCTCATGGCGCCCTATCAATGACCATCCCAGACAGCCCGCCGCGCCGTAAAGAGCTCTTTGGCCACCGCCTCAAGCTGCGCCAGGTTGCGGCACTCAAAGATTTGCGCGCAGTAAGGCGCATACCTGCCGATGATGCTATCCTCGGTATCCCAGGTCTTCCGGGGTTTGGGATTCAGCCAGATGACACGTTTGACGCGGGAGGCAATCTTCTGAAGGGAATCCTTCTCGTCCGGGCGCCAGTTGTTGCGGGCATCGCCGAGGATGAGCAACGTGGTGCGGTCGGTCAGCTCCACCAGATACTCCCGGGTAAAGGCGTAAAAGACGCTCCCGTAGTCGGAAGCCCCCGGCAACCAGAAATCGCCGCCGCCGAAGATCCCTTCCAGGGCCGACCGGATGTCTTGCCGGCGCAACTGGTCCGTCACCTCGGTGATCCTGTCCACAAAGATAAAACTGCGCACCGCCCGAAACCGGCCCTGCATGCTATAGACCAGATGCAGCATGAACTGCGAGAAAGCCGCCACAGACCGGGAGACGTCGCACAGGACCACCATCTCCGGCCTGCTTACCACGCGGTGCCGGTAACTGGGCAGAATCGGCACCCCACCGGTGGCCGTCGCCCGACGGATCGTACGTCGCAAGTCCATCCGGCCATTTCGCCCAATACCGTAACGCCGCCCGTAGCGGGTCGCCAACCTCCGGCCCAGCCTCGCCACCTGGCGGCGCACCTCTTGAATCTGTTCCGTCGCAAGCTGGTCAAAGTCCTTATGGCGCACCGCCGCCTGCTTTAAAATGGCCTGGATGGCTCTGGCGCCAAAAGCCGCCACCAGCGCCCGCTCCAACTTGTGGCGCAGGAGCGCCTCCAAGCGGGCTACCTGCAAAACCGCCCTTCGGGACTCTTCTTCCGGCATCCCACTCTGTTGGGTGGCCAGTTGCAGCTTGTTAACGGCCCCGAACCATTCTATGGAGACCTGAGCCTCGCGCAGCAACTCCTCGATATCGCCCAACCGTTCCGGGGCTATCTCGCCCAGATTGGCCACCGCTTCGTCAGCCAGTTCCGCTAACGCCGCGTCCCCGGATTGAATCGCCTCCAAAAAATGCTGGATTCGATCCATGAGCGGTGCGGGCTCGAAAAAAGACGTGGAATTTGAGGCCTTTACGCCCGGCCGCCCGCGGCTCCTCCCGCCCCGGCCCTGTCCGACCCCGGCGGGTGAATCGGTGAGAGCCAACTGGCCCGGCGTAGCAAGCTGCTGCTCGCCGCCTCGCGCCTTGCCTGGCACTTTGCCGCCAGCCGGTATAGCGGGTAAGAGCCGCGTGGTCCCCCGCGGCGGGACTTCCGGCCACGCGCCTTCCTCCCACCCGGTAAAGTAGAGCTCAAACAGCCTTTCAAAGATCCTTTCGTCCAGGGAATCCTTGATCAGCGTGGCACGCAGGGCGCTCCTGAAACGCCCTTTCCCGAACCCTACCGCGGTGACGGCGTTTAAGCAGTCCAGCACTTCCGCCGGTGAGACATGCAACCCGGCCTGTCGCAAATGGTGAACAAATCCCAGGATCTGCTTCTCCATCTTTTCAACTTCGACCTGATTCCGGTACAATTTTGTTTGGAAGGCCAACCCCTGCTGCAAGCACGGCGGCTCTGTCCAACAAATCGTTCACCTGGCTCCGGATTCGCCTGACGTCCCCTTCGTATTTAAGAAGAACCGGCAGTGTCCGCTGCACCAGCTTTGGATCCAGGAGTTCCGCCCCGAGCACCATCATTGCCTGAGCCCAGTCCAACGTCTCCGAGATGCCGGGAGCCTTGCGCAAATCTTTTTGCCGCACTTCCTGGACAAAGGCCACCAATTGCCCGGCCAGCGCCTCCCGGATGCCGGGGACCTTGAGGCTGACAATCTCCAGTTCGCGCGTAAACGGCGGGTAATCAATGTGTAAATGGAGGCACCGCCGTTTTAGGGCGTCGCCAAACTCCCGGGTGTTGTTGCTTGTCAGGATGACCAGCGGAATCTGCCGGGCCCGAACCGTTCCCAACTCGGGAATGGAAACCTGGAAGTCGGAGAGAACCTCCAGGAGGAAGCTCTCAAACTCGTCGTCACTTTTGTCCAACTCGTCGATGAGGAGTACGACAGGTTTCTCCGACAAGATCGCCTTCAGAAGCGGCCTGGCCAGGAGAAACTCCTCGGTGAAGATGCTCTCCTTTGTCTCCTGCCAGCCCCGGGCATCAAGGTGGTTGGCCTGAATCCGCAGGAGTTGCTTTTGGTAATTCCATTCGTACAGGGCTTTGGCCTCATCGAGCCCCTCGTAGCATTGGAGGCGGATAAGCTCGCTGCCGGTAATCCCGGCCAGAACTTTGGCCAGTTCCGTTTTGCCCACTCCGGCCGGCCCCTCGATCAGTAAGGGCTTTTGCAAACGGTATGCCAGGAAGATCACCGTGCAGACATCTTCGTCGGTGATATAGGAGTGCTCCGCCAAACGCCGCTGCACATCGTCCATATCGCTGAACGTCTCGGGCACGGGCATGTACTGTCACCTACTTATCCACTATTGCGCTAGCTACTTCTCTGCGCATCCTGGGCGGTTATTGCAGTTTGCTTTTAACAGTTTGCTGGTTCTCAACTATGATTCCATCCCAAGAGGTCTTTCTCCTTCTGGAGAACCTAAAATAGGGTGCACCTGGATATCATCCCCGGAATGAATTCCGAGGTTTTCCCGCACCGGTTTATAAAATTGAGGCGGCTTCTTGAATAGGCCGCCTTTACCCCGCTTATACCCTTATGCCGTTTTATACCGCTTTTATGCAGCCTCAACACCGGCCAATCATAGCACTGCTGAAACTCCCGTCCAAAAAACTGGCCACCCAACTCTCCCTGACTTCCCGGCCAATAAGGGACAGAAAGCTCCCCGTCCCCCGGGTTTGGCCAACGGCTACCATGCCTGCCAGCCGCCTGCCCTGGAGGACGACTTTGCGGTAATGAGATCGTCCCGCATCCAGGCGGGTGAATACCTGGTATCCCCCTTCCACCTCTTCCGGCGGATTGACGATCCCGCCGCTGATTACCCCCAGGCCCCCTACAACCAGGGAGTTTTGACCGATACCGCCCCGGTAGGTTGTCTGGTGGCCAGCCATGTTGAGACCGGCTATACGACCCTGCTCGACGGCGTTGCCCCAGATGGCGTTAAGGCGCGGCCTTTGCCAGGCCCGATCATATGCCTCGGCCACGTCTCCAGCAGCGTAGATGCCGGGAATGCTGGTCGCCAGGCAATTGTCCACCACAACACCCTGGTTCACTTTCACGCCGCTGCCTTGCAAAAAGGCTGCGTTGGGCCGCACCCCCTTGCCAACCAGCACAACATCCGCCGGCACCGTGACCCCCGAACGCAAAACGGCGCCGGTTACCTTTTCCTGCCCCTCCAGCGCTACCACGTCTTCCAGCAAGTGGATGGCAAACCCCGCGGCAACCATCGCCCGGCGCACCAACTCGGCGCCGGCGTCATCCAGGACCTGGGAAAGGAGCCGCCCGGAAGATACTACCAGGCGCACTTCCAGCCCCCTGGCGTGGAGGCCTTCGGCTGCTTTTATCCCCACCAGGCCGCCGCCGATGATTACCGCCCGGCCCCCCGGCCGGGCGTATTCAGCGATAGCGGCGGCATCATCCAGGGTTCGCAGGGTAAAGACCCCGCCCAGACCGTCGTCAGGATGATCACCACCAGGAAGATCCACCTTCTGAGAAGCTGCCCCGGTGGCGATCAGCAGGCGGTCATAAGGAAGCTCGGCCCCACCGGCCAGGATTGCCTGCCGCCGCTTCACATCCACACCGGTTGCCCGTTGGCCGGTAACAAGCTGGATGCGCTGGTGGCCGTACCAGTATGGGTCCGCCAGCCAGAGCCTTTCCCGGGGGATTATTCCACCGAGATAATAAGAGGTAAGGACCCGGGCGTAATAAGGATAGGGCTCGTCACCCAGGATGGTTATTTCTCCCACCG
>JBLNCV010000225.1:0-3818 GCA_050260975.1 Syntrophothermus sp.
CAGACCATGGAGACCAACCAGACGACCCTGATTGATCACCTGACAAAACAATCCGAATCGATCGCCGGAGTCTCGCTGGATGAAGAAGTGGCGAACATGGTCAAATTCCAGCACGGCTACGATGCGGCGGCCCGGGTGATTACCACCATGGATGAGATGATCGATGTAATCATCAACCGCATGGGCGTGGTGGGACGGTAATTTGAAGGGAAGGGACTCCAATGAGAATCACAAACCAGATGATGGTTGGCACCCTGATCGAAAACATTCATGCTAACATGCGGGCTCTGGACAGGACAAGCCGGCAGGCGGCAACCGGCAAGCGTTTTACCCAGCCGTCCGAGGATCCCGTTGGGACGGCCCGGAGCATGTCCCTGCGCCATTCAATAGCCGAAACTGAAAAGTACATCAATAACGTGGACGAGGGCGATTCCTGGTTGTCAGCTACTGATCTGGCCCTGGACCAGGTGACCAATCTGATGCAGAAGGCCCGGCAGATCGCGGTCGCCGGAGCCAACGGCACCAACACCAAGACAGAGTTTGACGCCTACGCGAAAGAGCTGGACCAGATTATCCGCAATGTGGTGCAGTTCGGAAACACCATGCACGACGGGCGGTATTTGTTTGGAGGGTTTAAAACTACTACCCCGCCGTTTGTAATTTACTCGGATGCTGTTAATCCAACCATGGTAGGGGTGGTAAGTTATCAACCTGGGACTCCGGACACCAGTAGCATCAACTATGAGATCAGCCAGGGGACCACTCTAACTGTAAACGTCACGGGAGATAAGCTTTTTACAGGCGCAGCGCCGCCAGATCCTCCGGCACTTCCGGCGCCGGGGAACAAGGTGTTGGATTCTCTGATCCGGTTGCGTCAACACCTTTCCGACGCGGCCAACAATGTGCCTGGGGCTTTGGGTAATATCAGCTCCGATTTAAGCGAGGTTGACGCCGCTCTGGAAAACCTGACCATGGCGCGGTCGGAAATTGGGGCCAAGGTCAACCGCCTGGAAGACACCAAGTCGCGGCTATTGGACATGAAGACCAATTTCGATAAGCTCTTGTCGCTCAACGAAGATGCGGACATGGCTCAGGTGGCCATGGATCTTGGAATGCAGGAGGCGGTCTACCGGGCGGCTCTGGATGCCGGCGCCAGGATTATCCAGCCGAGCCTGATGGATTTCTTGCGGTAACCGGCCGGGCAGGCGAGATTGTGGCAGCGACATTGTAATGGTAGATGAACTGCGGGCCGAATTGTAGGTAATTGTGGCGTACCCGGCAATGGCAGGAAAAGCAAAGGCGGGTGTTAATGATGAAAGTTGTCTCCAGCCGGTTCGGTACTTACGAAATTCCAGAGGAAAAAATTATCATTTTCCCGGAAGGAATTTTGGGGTTCGAGGACGAAAAGAGATACGTAATTTTGGAAGACGGTGCGGATAGCCCGTTTAAGTGGCTTCACGCCTTGGACAATCCTGATTTGGCTTTTATCATTATCGACCCGCGCCTGTTTTACCCGTCGTACGAGATTGTATTAAGCAAGGATGATGGGGAAAAGCTATCATTGCAAAACCCTGAAGATGCCGTGGTTTACGCCATCGTGGTCATTCCCGAGGATCCATCGCAGATGACGGCCAACTTGCAGGCTCCGCTGGTGATCAACAGCCAGAACCGGGTCGGCCGGCAGGTGGTTTTGAGCGACAGCCGCTACTCGTTGAAGCACAAGATCCTGTCCAAGGCCAAAGCTCCACAGGCAGCCGGCAGCGGCGGCCATAAAGGCAAGGGGGCCGGCCAGGGCAAACGGGCGCGTGCGGCTGCTGATACCGATATGGCGGTGCGCATGGCCAGATAAGCCGGGCGCCCACAATGCAGGAGGCGGCAAGAATGCCAGGGAGGGCGAGAAAGAGATGCTGGTTTTAACAAGAAAAATCGACGAGAGCATCATCATTGGCGATAATGTAAAGATCACCGTGGTGGAGGTCCGGGGCGACCAGGTGAAGATCGGGATCACCGCCCCGCGCGACATCGCCGTCCACCGGGAAGAGATCTATAAAGAGATCCAAGAGGAGAACCGGCGCGCGGCCGCCGTGGAGAAGGCCCCCGATCTGAAAGATCTGGCCAACCTTCTGAAGACCAAAGAGGGTGCTGAAACCAAAGACGCTACGGAAGGGAAGGATCCAGCGGGATCTACCCACTGAAGATATTTTGCTGATGCTTGGCGTTTTTTGCAAAGAGCGTGGCAAGGTAAGTTGGTTTTTTCGAAGATATCGCGATCATCCTCCGGTGAGGAGGATTTTTTCTGTTTATCGCGAACTCGATGTTTGCCGAAATAAATGGGGCACAAAAGATCTAACGGGCACAGAATCAAGATGGGGGAGTTATGATGAAAGCCCTGGTTCTCAGCGGCGGCACGGGCAGCCGCCTGCGTCCGATTACCCACACCAGCGCCAAGCAGTTGGTCCCTGTGGCCAACAAGCCGGTACTGTTTTACGGGATCGAGGCCATCCGCGACGCCGGGATCAAGGAGATCGGCATTATTGTCGGGGGTACCAAGGAAGAGATCAAGGCTGCGGTTGGGGACGGCAGCCAGTGGGGGGTCAAGGTCACCTACATTGAGCAGGAGGCGCCGCTGGGCCTGGCGCATACGGTGGTCATCGCCCGGGAATTTCTCGGGGATGAGCCGTTTGTGATGTATCTGGGCGACAACCTGGTCAAAAGCGGGATTACCAATTTAGTGCGCGCTTTTGAGGCGGAGAAACCCAACGCCTCGATCCTGCTCAGCCGGGTCAAAGATCCTCAGCGGTTCGGCGTGGCGGAACTGAAGGACGGCCGGGTGGTGAACCTGGTGGAGAAGCCGAAGGTTCCCAGGAGCGACCTGGCTCTCGTCGGGGTCTACATGTTTGACAGGAATATCCATGAGGCTGTCCGGGCGATCAAGCCCTCCTGGCGTGGTGAGCTGGAGATCACGGATGCCATTCAGTACCTGGTGGATAAGGGGTATGAGGTCAAACCGCACATTGTGGATGGTTGGTGGAAGGATACCGGCAAGGTGGAGGATATGCTGGAGGCCAACCGGATTATGCTGGAGGATATCCAGCCCGCCATGGCCGGCGAGGTCGATGAGACCTCGTCCATCGAGGGGCGAGTGGTGGTGGAAGAAGGTACGGAGATTATCAACAGCGTCCTGCGCGGGCCGATTGTCGTGGGCCGGGGCTGCAAGATCATCGATTCATATATCGGCCCCTTTACGGCCATTTACCATGGGGTGGAGATCCGGGGCAGCGAAGTGGAGCACAGCATCATCCTGGAGAATAGCAAGATTCTGGAGATTGGCAGCCGGATCGAAAACAGCCTGATCGGGCGGAATGTCCGGGTGCATCATACCGAGCGCCGGCCGAAGTCCTACCAGCTTGTACTGGGGGACAACAGCGAGGTCGGGATACAGTAGGAGGGCGGCAAATGATTGACGGGGTAAAGATCAAGCAACTCAAGGTCATTCCCGATGAGCGCGGCCGGCTTATGGAGATGCTGCGGGCCGACGATGACATCTTCCAGAAGTTCGGGCAGGTTTATATGACCACGGCCTACCCGGGGGTGGTCAAAGCCTGGCATTACCATAAGAAGCAGACCGACAACTTTGTGGTGGTCAAGGGCATGATGAAGATTGTGCTTTACGACAGCCGGGAAGGGTCGCCCACCAAAGGCGAAGTCAACGAGTTTTTCATGGGCGAGCACCGGCAGATTCTGCTGCAGATTCCACCTCTGGTTTATCATGGTTTCAAGTGCATCAGCGAGACCGAGGCGATGGTGATCAACACCCC
>JBLNCV010000226.1:0-4125 GCA_050260975.1 Syntrophothermus sp.
CGCATTACTTCCCGCGCCATCGGATTCTTTTCGGTAAAATCGGACTGTCGAAACGGGTGCGGTTCGATACGCGTATCCACCTGGCGGCGCAACTTCATCAGCCTAAAGGTGTCTTCCACCATGTCCCCGGTGAAGTCATCAGCCACAACAGCAATGTCGATATCACTGTCATGATCGTGCTCACCTCTTGCATTGGAACCGTAAACGTACAAACCCAGCAGGTTGATCTCCCGCCTCAGCACATCCGCGTACTTTCTTGCGATCTCCTGTATCATATATTGAGTTTGCCAGTCAGCCATGTCCTCAGCTCCTCAATTTCCCGTATCCGTTCGGCGGTGTATTCCGGCGTACACTTGAGGTAGAAAGATTGTTTATAATCCGGATAGCGAGCATTAATGTTGAAGGTAGTAATCAGGTCCAACAGGTCCTTCTGTTGATCACTCGTTTCAATCCCGGCCTTCTCCGCCAGAAGCAATAAGTCATGAGAACGTGGAATATTGGCTCCCTCGGCTTGATGAGCGACGAATAACGCCTTCAGTAGCTTCTCAATGACCAGATGTCCTAAGAATAGCGACCAATGGTAGTCACCGCTAGCGTAGAGATGCTTCATCGTCTGGTAGTCTTTTTCAGCCATATCCAGCCAGTATTCCACCAGTTCTCTCTTCTCCAACTCGACCACCCACCCTCTCCTAGTCTACCACAAATATTCGAACTGCAATGCCCACCTCCTCCCACACGGCTGTGTCAAGATTTAGCAGGTGAAACCCCCGAAAAATTTTTGTCAAGGCTTCAGGCAACAAAAAACCCGTAACAAGATATGTATCTGGCAGTCCTATCTTCTCCAGCAAGACGACCACTGGGTTGTTCCCCGTGCCGTTCCACTTTCCGGTCTCGTCCAGGGGGCCCTGCCGCCCAGTGATACAAAGCAGAGGTTTTGACCGCTCTGGGCAAAATCCTCCGCGTCCTCATCCTGATCCAACTGCATGGCCAGCATCCGGTCCTCCAGGCTGCCGATGAACCGCGCCACCAGGTCCTCCCGGCGGATCATCAGCTCCTGCTTATAGCACTCGCGGAGGACGAAGAAAGCATCAAGATACAGCTCCCGATTTGCCGAGACCAGGGGCTGGAATAAGTTTTCCGGGATGATGTCGTAGAGTTTCATCGGGCTCCCTCCGGCCTACTTAGATACTACAGGGTTAACATTCGCGGGAGAAGCCGGAAGGTCCTTTTGGCATTGAACTTCGGTGACGTGGATCATTACCAGCCTTCTGATAACCAATTGCGGGAAAGGGTAGTGAGGCAGGTTTCTCGTAACCAGAACCAGATTTCGAGATAGAGCCAGGACAGCATTAGTAACATCCAAAATGGACAAGGTATACCCCTTGGCCGCTGAAAATTGCCTGGCGATATTTGTCATCCCCGCATTGGTAGGTTGATGCCAAGGGGGGAAGCTTGCGCTTGTATTACCCAGTTTGTAAGCAACATCATTCGCCACTGATTACCCATGGAGTAAATCAGTGAATTGACTGCCCCACTCCGAAAGTATTCTCTCAAGATAATGCATTACCGGCCCCCGCTTAAGATACTGATGAGCAAATTGGTTTCTGTAGCTCCTCAGACAGCCGTAACAGCTCGTGTTCCCGTCACAGCCGCAGTTGCCGCTGACCCTCTTCTGCGCGGCCTCCAAGCATGCCCGAAGGTTTTCCTTTTTTTCCAGCCAGGCCAGCCGGTCTTCGTCCTCGGGAGAGGGCTCCTTGACCACCTGGATTGAGCCACGGTGCCCACACTTCAGTTCACCTTTACCTATCTCCCCGCACCGGACACAAAGCCGGAACAGTTCTTTTTTGCCTTTCCTGGCCAGGCCATCCCCTTCGCCTTCTTCCTCGCCATCGTCCTTGTCTTCAAGAGGCCGAAAAAAGGCGGCCCCAAATTTAAGGTCGCCGGGATCCCGAATCGCCTCCACCAATTTACCGTCCTTAACTCTGCCCACCAAATAATGTTGGCCGCATTCGCGGCATAGCGCCACCTCAAAGGCCGCATGATCCTCTCCCACAGCCTTGCGTTCAAGGAAGACCCTTTTCTGCGGCCAGTAAGAGACAAACGCCCCTTCCAGCGATCTTAACAAAAGATGGTAGCGCGCAGACAAAAGAGGCGCCTCCGAATCAGGATCTGCAGCCCGCAGGCAAAGCTTGACCAGTTCAACGAGCGCGGGTACCCGTTCTTCTTTTAGCAGGTCATCGAAGGTTTAAGCGGCAATTTCCTGAACTTCGACCGGCTTGCCGGTGATAAGATTGCGCAGATGAGCTGCGCGACGGTCAAACTGAAGAAGCCTGCCCACCGTGCTGAACGGCTCTCCGTTATTTGGAAGCCGCAACCCAAGTCTGTTTACCAGATTTATCAGATGGTCCTTGGTTACCATGGCTTGATCTTCGAGAGCCTTACCAAGAAGCCGATAATCCGCTGGATTCAACTTTTCTGGGCCGGGTTCAGGAATCGGTTGGGTTTCACCAAGAATGACTCCGTCTTTGCGGAACTCCTCACCAAATAACTCGGAAGCGAACCTGGCCACCGCCGCCCTGTCGTCTTCCGCTCCCATCAGTGTGGCGCTGGTGGCAATGCAACGGAAAGGCTTGGAACGCCCGCCTTCTTTCAGCCTCTGCTTCAGGCGCCGCGGAAGCATAGCCATTTCAATGCCACGAGAACCCCGGTACTGATGAGCCTCGTCCAGCACGAGAAAAGTCCACCACCGGGCCATTCCGTGGTCAAAGAGCGGGCTGTCATCGGGGCGTAGCAACAAATACTCCAGCATCGAATAGTTGGTCAGGAGAATGTGGGGCGGCGCACTTCGCATTTCAGAGCGCAATACCAGCTCTCTCGGCAACCGATTGGCCATATGGTCCCGAGCATGGCGGTTGGCGTCGTTTTCGTCCTTTGATGCAGAAGGGCGAGGCCAAGAAATCCGCACAGAAGTTTTTACCCTATGAGGCATCTTCCCTCCGGACAGCCAGGATCTAACAATTCGCCATTCCTCTATTTTCGTCGTAAAACCAGATTTTTCCTGCCAGTAAGTGGAAGTATACTTAAATTTGCCAAGATATTTCCAGCCGGCGCAAAGCCCAGCCGCTTTCTTCAATCAGGGTCTGGCACCGATTCATCAGCAGGCAATGAGGGTGCGGCCATGGCGGGTTCCCCTTTCCTTCCGGCTACGGAAAAACTCGGATCATACATCGCCCCGGGCCTCGTAGAAATCAGAGACGAACTCCAGGACCAGGTCCTGGACCGCCTGGCGAACATGATCCTTCACCCCATGGGAAACCCCCTTGGTAATGGAATAGCCGTTTCTGTAGACCGTACCCAGGAAAGTGCGCGCTTCGCCGTTATTGTCCTCCATCTCCAGCCGGACCCACCGGGCGACGTAAAAACTGACGTTCCCGTAATAACCGCTGTCCGGTCGTTCATCGATGATCACCGACACAGTAAGGTACCCGGCATGTCCCATTCTCTCCAGCAAGACGACCATCGGGCTGTCCCCCGTGCCGTTCCACTTTCCGGTTTCGTCCAGGGCGCCCTGCCGCCGCAGTTCCCGGTCGACCTCCCGGATGAGGGCGTCACCTTCCTTGTAAGCCCTGACAGCAGGGAGTTTCGCCCGGAGTTCCGCGTAGACTAGATCCTTCACGAACTCCACACACTCTTCGTTGCTCAGGTCAGCGCTGGAGGCCAGGTCCGCCGAAACATCGATGACCAGGTACTCCATTCCCGAGAACTCGGCGGTATACCTGTACTGCTCCTCCCCCGCCGCAACCCCGCGGCCGCCAGGCCCATCAGGGCAACAGTTGCCCAGAATGCCGCCAACCAACGGGAAAAGCTCCGGCGCATGGTCGTCCCCCTTTCTTTTATGCGGCGAATTTCGCCGCCCTCAATCCACCGGCGGCTTGCCGGCCACCGTGGAGAACCAGTACCCGCCCAGGGAGATCAAGAACACCGGCCACAGTCCCGAAAGCCAGGGCCAGATGAAGTAGGTGAAGGGAAAGAAGACCAGCCCGAAGAACGCCGTCGCCAAATCACCCTGAGCCCATTGGTATAAGGCAAAGTGTCCCACAATGACGACAAGCCCCAGCCAGAAAA